>DASSFZ010000499.1:0-8607 GCA_035693785.1 Anaerolineae bacterium
GCCACCACTGACCCGGACACAGGCGCACTGGCCTGGGGAGCGACTCGCGTGCGTGTGGAACCGACTGGGAAGAAACAAATCTTGCCGAGACTGGAGAATCTGGATGGCGCAGGACGTGAAACAGTCCGCTGAGGCCCTCACCCCCGGCCCCTCTCCCGCGGCTGCAGGAGAGGGGAGTAGTCCGCGTTGGGTGATGGTGGTCGATCTGGATCGCTGCACCGGCTGTCAGGCATGCGTGGTGGCCTGCCACGCTGAGAATAACGTCCCGATCGTCGGCGAAGAGCAGGCGGCCTACGGCCGCTGGATGCACTGGATCATCGTCCAGCGCTACTGGGAGGGCGAGTACCCGAACGTGAAGGCACGCTTCATGCCGGTGATGTGTCAGCAGTGCACCGATGCGCCCTGTGAGCCGGTCTGCCCGGTCTTTGCTACGTACCATAACCCGGAAGGCCTGAACGCCCAAATCTACAACCGCTGCATCGGCACGCGCTTTTGTGGTAACGCATGCCCGTACAAGGTGCGCACCTATAACTGGTTCGAGCCCGCCTTCCCTGAGCCGCTCGCCGAGCAACTCAACCCGGACGTGACCGTCCGGTCGCGCGGAATCATGGAGAAGTGCACCTTCTGCATCCAGCGCATCCGCCGCGTCGAGATCGATACCCGGGCTGAAGGACGCGAGGTGGCTGATGGCGAGATTCAGCCCGCCTGCGTCCAAACTTGCCCACCGTCAGCGCTGGTCTTCGGTGACCTGAATGACCCGACTAGCCGGGTTAGCCAACTGGCCCGCAGCCATCGATCCTTTCGTCTCCTGGACGAACTAGGCACCGACCCTGCGGTGATCTACCTCAAGGGGGGCGAGACAAATGCCTAACTCCCAAGCCCCAGCTCCCGACTCCCAATTTGACGAGCGGCTGCTGCTGGCCGAACGCACGGACCGCGAGATCAATCAAGCGGTGCTCCAGCCGATGATCCAGACCAGGCGGGGGTTCTGGGTGCTGGTGACTATCCTGGGCGCGTTGGTTGCCTGGGGGTTGTACGCCTGGGGCTACCTCATCTATTGGGGCATTGGCAGCACCGGGAAAAACCGGCCGGTGTACTGGACGCTCTTCATCACCACCTTCGTCTTCTGGGTAGGCATCAGCCATGCCGGGACGATGATCTCGGCCGTGCTGCGACTTCTCAGAGCCGACTGGCGCCGACCCATCACCCGTGGCGCGGAGGCCATGACGGCCTTCGCATTGATGATGGCCGGACTGTATCCGCTCATCCACCTGGGCCGGGTATGGAAGTTCTACTGGATGATCCCGTACCCGAACAACCGCTTCATGTGGCCCAACTTTCAGTCGCCGCTCATGTGGGACCTGGTCGCCATTTTCACCTACCTGATCGGCTCGACCCTGTATCTGTACCTGGCGCTGATCCCCGACATGGCGATGGCGCGCGACCATACCGGAGGCTGGCGCACCAGGCTGTATCGGGCGCTGGCGCTTGGCTGGCGCGGCACGGAGGGCGAGTGGCATAAACTCCATCGTGCGCTGGGCATCTTCTCGGTGGCGATCATCCCGATCTTCCTCTCCGTCCACTCGATCGTGTCGTGGGATTTTGCGGTGACCATTCAGCCGCGCTGGCATAGCACCATCTTTGCGCCCTACTTTGTCATCGGTGCCATCTACTCTGGCCTGGCGGCGCTGGCCAGCATCCTGGTGATCGTGCGCCGGGGGATGCGACTGGAGGAGTTCCTGCGCGCGGAGCATTTTAACGCGCTAGGCAAACTGGTCATGATCGCCGGCATGGCTTGGACTTACTTCTGGTTTGCCGGCTTTCTGGTGGAGTGGTATGGCAACGAGCCGGTCACGCGCGAGCTGATCCGCGAGGAGGTCGCCGGCCGCCTGGCGCCGCTGTTCTATCTGCAAATGAGCGCCAACCTGATCCCGATTGGGCTTTTGGTTTTCAAGAAGGTGCGCACGACGCCGGCGCTGCTATTGGCGGCGACGCTGCTCGTCAACGTGGGTATGTACACCGAGCGCGCCCTCATTGTCATCGGTAGCCTGCAGCGTAACGATCTGCCCTTCAACTGGGGCACGTATCGTCCGACCTGGGTGGAAGTGAGCATCGTCGTCATGACTTTCGCCGGGTTCGCTCTACTCTACACGCTGTTCTCGCGCATCGTCCCTTATGTGCCCGTATGGGAGATCAAGGAAGGCCGCCTGCGCTATACCCTGCGTCGCATCGGGCGGCTGCTGGTGCCGACGGCGGCAGAGATCGAGTGACCGGTAATCAGTGACCAGTGATCAGTAATCAGTGGTCAGTCATCAGTACTGGACAACTGATGACTGATAACTGACAACTGATAACTGATCACTGATAACTGACGACTGAAAACTGATGACTGATAACTGATGACTGACACACTGACACTGATGGCCCTCTTCCATGATAGTGTCGAGACAGCCGGGGCGATTGACGACCTGCACACACTCGGCATTCCGGACGAGAAGATGGTCGTGATCACCGGCGTGCCGTACCCCGAGGGCGCGCTGGGGCGGCATCGCGAGTGGCTGACGCTGCCGTACATCGTGCTGGCCGGAGCGGTCGGCGGGCTGCTGTTCGGCCTGTTCCTGTCGGCCATCACGCCGCACCTGTACCGCCTGGATGTAGGTGGACATCCTGCTGTCAGCTTTCCGCCCACTGCGATCATCGTCTTCGTCTTCACCATGATGGCCACCATCGTCTCGACGTTTTTGGGCGTCCTGTGGGAAATGAACTTCCCTCGATTTGGCCCGACGCCTTACCACAGGCTTGTCACCGATGGACACCTGGCCGTATTGCTAGAATTCCCGTCCGAGCTCGACGCCAAAGTGCGCCAGGTGCTCGACTCCCATCAGGCGCATCACGTGGGCGAACCGGAAAGGCATGCCCTATGAGCCCGCGCTTGCGCCGTGGTCTGTTAATTATTGGCCTGGTCCTGATACCCTTCGTCGTCGGGCTGTTGCTCACATACGAACTCATCAGGATCCCGTTTGCCACGAACATGGCCGATCAGCCCTCGGTAGACTATCAGGAAGGCCCTCGGCTTCTGCCACCCGACGGCGCAGTCCCCGTGCAGGGACTATCGGTGATCCCCGAAGAATTCCCTGTCAATCTGGTCCCGGCCGACGAGGTTTCGTTGCAGCGCGGCAAAATCCTGTACGGCATCCATTGTCAAGTCTGTCACGGCGAACAAGGGCACGGTGATGGGCCGCTGGCCACTTACTTCGATCGAACACCGCAAAACCTGACCGGCCCGCAAATCACTGCGGAATTCGACGGCTCAGTCTATCTGACGATTGTTCAGGGCTTTGGCCAGATGCCCTCGTTGACTGAGAACCTGACGCCGCGCGAGCGCTGGGATGTCGTCAATTACGTGCGTACTCTGCCGGCAAGGTGAAGCGTTCGGTGTGACCATCCCTGAGAGAATTCCAATGAGAGACAATCCCACCAAAAGACGGGGACTATTCCGCGTGCATCTGCTCCTGCTCATCGGTGCTGCCTTGGTCGTGGGCGCCTGCGCTCCGCCATACAGCCTGCCCGCCGGTCCCACGCCCATACCTACGCTGATGCCGGCCACCGAACCGGCCATTTCCCTCGGCGCGACAGCAGAGCCTTCGTTCACCGTTCTGAGTTATCCGGCGCGGTTGCCCTCGGCAGCGCTTGGCCAGCCGCTCTACCAAACCCATTGCGCCAGTTGCCACGGCGCAGACGGCAAGGGAGTCGTCCCCGGGGCACGCAATTTCGGCGACCTGGACTACATGCGCGGCGAGACCCCGGCTTTCTTCTACTCTGCCGTCACCGAAGGGCGTGGCGAGATGCCGTCATTTCGAGATAGTCTGACGTCGGATGAGCGCTGGGACGTGGTGTTCTACGTGTGGCGCTTCTCCACCGACGCCGAAACCCTCGCTCTCGGTCAGCATCTTTATGACACCAACTGCGCTGCTTGCCACGGAGCTGACGGCATCGGCGCAGTCCTCGGCGCGGCCGACTTCACCGACCTGCGGTTCGTGGACGACCGCGCTCCCCGCGATTTCTACCTGACCGTCACACAGGGCAAAGGCTCTATGCCGGCCTGGCAGGGACGCCTCTCGCAGGACGAACGCTGGGCCGTGATTGACTACCTGCGCGCGTTCTCCTACGACCCGGCTCTTCCGGGGGAGGCCGCCGCACCTCCGCCGACGGCCGTCACTGTCGAGACTGCCTGTAGCTCAGCCTATCTCTCGCAGTCCAATCCCTTCGCCTGGGACGATGCGACAGCCATCGCAGCCGGCCAGGCGATCTACAACGAGGCCTGCTCGATGTGCCATGCTCCGGACGGGTCGGGTGCACTGCCGGGCGCGCCTGATTTCACGGCCGCTGAAACGATTGATAGGCTTCGCTCTAACAGTGGGGAACTGCTGTGTATCGTCGCCGAGGGCCGGCAAGCCATGCCTGGCTGGAAAGAGACGCTCACCGCCGAGCAAATGTGGCAGGTGCTGACCTACATGGCGACGCTGGGCGAATGAGCAGACAAGACTTCCTCACCCCATCCCCCTAGCCCCGCTTGGTTTGAGCCGCCCTTGTGCGCTCCGCAGGTCGTCGGAGTCCTGCGTCTCGTGCTACACGACCGGGGCGATCCGCGTGCTGACCGACTGGCATGAGCGCATAAGGGCGGCCCATCGATTGCGTGTCTATGACACAACCCTCTTCAAGACCCTCGAGCACCTTGACCATCTGCTTCAGTTCTTCGGCAGAAGGGCAGCAGCACTTGCTAAGGCCGCAGTATTTGCAATAGGTCATCATGGCTCCTCGCGCCGGGTGGGCCGGAGATCGGCTCGCTCGGGCCATGTGTGGGCATGGTTGCACCGCCCGTATGTTGCTAAAAATGAACACGGCGGATGCTCTGGGTGGGTGGATGAACACACTGGCGAGCATCCGCCGGCACACGGTACAGCGACATTCTACACATTACACCGACATTTTAGTCGATTTGGCACGGTTTGTGGGTAATAATTGTGTAAGACTTGGTTAGAAGTCGCAAACTATTGTCACCCTACCCGAACGGGTAGGCTATGGTGTCTTTTCGCCTACCCTCATTTGTATCAAGATTTGAACTAACGAGTGTTGCTGATGGCGCTCATCTTGCGCTATTCTTCACGGAGTGGTGGAGCATTCCATCGCTTCGAGGTCTGTCGTGGATCAGGCTCGCGTGGTCATCCTGTCCGGTCACTCGTTATTTACACAGGGTATTGCAAGTCGGCTACGGCAACATTCAGAGCGCCTGGAGATTCAGATCATCGACCCCCACCACGCAGACGTCAGCGAGCAGGTCATCGCCGCGCAACCTTCGGCTGTCATCATCGACGCGAGCGATCCGGATGCAGAGATGTATTGCTCGATAGGCGAGTTGCTCGTCGCGCTGCCGTCGCTGAAAATTATTCGCGTCGATCCACAGCAGCCGCAGATTCAGGTGGTCACCAGCGAGCAGCGCACGGCAGGCGAAGTGCGCGATCTCATCGACTTGATCGAGCCGCCCGAATAAACGAAGACAGGTGCCCGCTGCTCAAGCCATCTGGCAAGGAGGATGAAGGCGCAAAACGAAAATGGACCCCTCGTACACTTCACGTCGGCGCAAATCGCTGCACTACTCGAATCGGAGAGATGAACTATGACCAAACGAATCATATGGATAGGGATGATGCTGATCGGTGTCGGGCTGCTGGTGGTCGCCTGCACAACGCCGACGCCGGCGCCCACGCTGGCGCCCCCGCCGACGACCCCGCCGGAGCCGACAGGCGAGCCGGTGCCGGTCAAGTTGGCCCCGGAAGTCCCCTACCTGGCGAATTGGGAAGGTTCCGCCCACAACGCCGTCGACACCGAACCCTTCCGCCATTGGGACGAGGATGACCCGGCCGAAGTGCCGACCACCTGCGCCAAGTGTCATTCCACCGCGGGCTACCGCGACTTCCTGGGCGCCGACGGCTCTGAAGCCGGCAAGGTGGATGCCGCCGTGCCCGCTCAGGATGCTCAGGGCGTCCAGTGCGTCGCCTGCCACAACCCGGTCACCTTGAGGAAGACCACCGTCGTGTTCCCGTCCGGTGTGGAGATCACAGCCGGTGATGACACGCGGTGTATGGAGTGCCACCAGGGCCGCGAGTCCAAGGTCAGTGTAGACCAGCAGATCACCGACTTCAATGCGACCGACCCCGATGCCATTCCCGCGCCCATCACGGACGCGCAGGGCAACGAGCGCAGGTTTGGTTTCCGCAACGTTCACTACTTTGCGGCTGCCGCTACCCTGTACGGCTCCATGGTGCATGGCGGTTACGAGTATGATGGCAAGACCTACGACGCCAAGCACACGCACGTCGAAGGCTATGCGACCTGCACCGGCTGCCACGACCAGCACACGCTTCAGGTGAGGGTTGAACAGTGCGCGACGTGCCACGAAGGCGTTGCCTCTGTGGAAGACCTGAAGAACGTCCGCATGGTCAGCTCCAACCCGGACTACGACGGCGATGGGGACGCGGAAGAGGGCATGTACTACGAGGTCCAGGGTCTGCAGGAAATCCTGCTGGCCGAGATCCAGAAGTACGCCCAGGATGTGGCTGGCGCCGAGATCCAGTACGATGGCGCTACCTTTCCTTACTTCCTGGGCGCGGATGGTGAGGCCTATCCGAACTGGACGCCGCGCCTGCTCAAGGCCGCCTACAACTACCAGGTCTCTCAGAAGGATCCCGGCGCGTTCGCGCACGGCAACAAGTACATCGTCCAACTGCTGTACGACTCGATCGAAGACCTGGGCGGTGACGTGAGCGGCCTGGCCCGCACGGATGCTGCCCACTTCGCCGGCGACACCCTGCCGTTCCGCGATTGGGATGCTGACGACTACACGGTGCCGTTCCGCTGCGTGAAGTGCCACACGGCTCAAGGCATGCCCACCTTCGTCAAGAACGGTGGCTCGGTCGTCGTCGATGGCCGCGGTACGACTGTGACCACCGGCGTTGGCGCCATGCCCTCCAGCAACGGCTTCATGTGCACCACCTGCCACAACGCGGAAGCCTTCCCCGAGCGCTATGCTATCGCTCAGGTGACCTTCCCGAGCGGCAAGACCCTGTCCTTCGCCCAGGACGCCGACGGCAAGAACGTTGCCGACGACTCCAACCTGTGCATCCTGTGTCACCAGGGCCGCGAGTCCTCCACCAGCGTCGACAACTACCTGAGCGGCAAGGAAGACGACACCCCGGACGGGAACCTGAGCTTCAAGAACATCCACTACCTGAGCGCTGGCGCGACCTTGTTCGGCGCTGAAGCGGCGGGCGGTTACCAGTATGCCGGCAAGATATACGTCGGCCAGAACATGCACGCGCAGCCGACGGGCGCCGTGAACAAGTGCAAGGACTGCCACGATGTCCATGCGCTGGAGCCGAAGGTGGAGACCTGCCAAGGCTGCCACGGCACCGACCAGGTCGAGGAAATCCGCGCTCCGGGTGACACCGTCGACTACGACGGTGATGGCGACACCACCGAAGGCACCAAGGGCGAGATGGATACCCTGGCCGAAGCCCTCTATGCGCAGATCCAGACGTACGCCGAGACCACGGCCGGCACGCCGATCGTGTACGATACGCACAGCTTCCCGTACTTCTTCGTGGATGCCGACAAGAATGGCGAGCCTGACCAGGACGACGAGGGCGCTTCTGTGCGCTACAATGCCTTCACGCCTCGTCTGATGAGAGCCGCCTACAACTACCAGTATTCCCAGAAGGATCCGGGCGCCTTCATCCACAACCCGAAGTACGTTTTCGAGCTGTTGATCGACTCGATCGCGGACCTGGGCGGCGACGTGTCAGCTTACACCCGCCCCGAAGCACCGGCGCAGTAATCACGATAAGAAACCCGGTTTCCCGAAGGCCTCCGAAGCGTAGCGGAGGGCGTGAAGAAACCGGGGTTCTTTTTCGAATGCACAAAGACCTGCCAGGTCTCTGAGACCTGGCAGGTCTTCTATTAATCTGAAACTGCGAGCGCCGGCTTTGCCTCGGGCTGCGCTTCGTGATGTTGCGCGTGCCGATGATCGACCACGTTCAAGAAGCGCACGCCGAGCGTGAAGGCCAGCAGCCCGTACGCCACGATCCCTGCCCCGCTGACGAACTCAATCAGAGATGGGAAATAGGTGGTGTAGCGCGCCGAGATGTCCTGCGGCAGGTAGCTCATCACGACCATCTGGCCGGCCAGGTTCGTGTCCCAGCGATAGGCCACGACCCCGACGACGACGAGCGCGAGTGCGAGCATACGCAGCAGCGGGTTCCTGCGCAGGCGCGGGTTGAGCAGGATCACGATCGGGATGACTGCGCCCAACAGAATCTCGACGATCCAGAAGTTGAACGACAGCGGCCCCTGCGTGATCAGGTTCAGCCCTTCGGTGCGCCCCGGCTCGTAGGTGTAGGTCATGGCGAACGCGTCCCAGAAGCGGAAGTACAGGTAGCCGACCAGCACCCAGCCGATGAAGAACGACAGCCGCTCGAGCAGGCGATCGTCGACGTGGGCGCGGCGCGTGAGACGCGCGGACAGCATCGAAGCCAGCGCCGTGAGCGCCGG
>DASSFZ010000500.1:0-8013 GCA_035693785.1 Anaerolineae bacterium
GCCTGCGCGTACGCCCGTCGCTCGAAGTGATGATAGGCCGCCGCCAGGTAACCGCGCTCGCCCTCGAAGTATTCCGCCGCACGCTGATGGAAACGCTCACGATCCCGGCGAGTCAGGATGTCGTAGCAATACTCGCGCACCAGGGCGTGGCAGCGCAGACGCTCGTCCTCGCCGGCACCGATCAGATGCCGGTTCACCAGCGCTTCGATCTTGGGCACCATCCCCGATACGCCTTCCGCCTCTAAGACATGCTCGGCGGCTGCCCGCTCGACCGGGCCGGGAAACACCGACAGCGCGCCCATAATCAGTTGCTCGTCGGGCGTCAATGCGGCGTAGATGTCCGTCATCAGATACTCGCGGACATCGCCCCGCCGCCCCATCGCCTCGAAGAAGCTCTCGACGGCCGCCGGCTGATCTCCCACCGCAGCCAACGCCGATGCGCCCAGCTCCATCAGCTTGGCGTTGCCTTCCGTGCGCTGCCATAGCCGCAAGACGAGCGCCGGGGACAGCCTCGGGCTGCGCGACGCAACAAACCTTTCGGCGTCTTCGTGAGTGAAACCGGCGAGCGGTGCGCCGACCGCATACTCCAGATCCGCCGGAACGTCGCGCCCCATGATCACAAACCACCCGGGCAGCTCCTGCCGGAGATCGAGGAATCGATGCCGGATCAGCTTGAAGACGTGGACGATCTCCGGCACGTCGGCGACGAGGTGGAAATCGTCGAAGCACAGCACGTAGCTCCCGGACGCCAGGCCAGAGAGCAGCAGGTTGAGCCTGGCGGTCTGCTCCAGCGGCTTCTCGGCGTCCACAGCGCCCTTGAGGAATCGCCACAGGCTCGAATCGCCACGGTTGTTCAGGAAGGCGGCTACCGCCCAGTACAGTGCGTCGGTCGTGGACTTCTCGACGCGGTCGAAGGTGAACCAGAAGATGCGATCCGGGCTGCCGGCCACGTCGCGCGCCAGCTTCGCGCCCAAAGTGGACTTGCCGACGCCGGCCATGCCGGTCAAGACGAGAAAGCGATCGCGTTCGAGCTTCGCGCGGCAGGCAGCCAGCTCCTGTTCGCGCCCGACGAAATGCGCGACGCCCGGCACTGTCTCCGTGATGAGCAGGCCGTGCGGGAGCGTCGCCACGTCCACGTGCAGCTCCGGCAGCCCCAGTACCGGCGTGACATGCGCATCGCCGGGTCCATAGACCTGGACGCCGGCCGGCGGCGACGAGCCGGTCACTGCCTTCCGCAGCGCATGGGCCAAATCGCCGGCCGAATCGAAGCGGTCGGCGGGCGACTTGGCCAGTGCCTTCAACATCACAGCCTGCACGGCCTCGGGCACGTCCGGATTCGTCACGCGCGGCAGCGGCGGCGGCTCGTAAATGTGCTTCATGACGATAGCCACCAGGTTTTCGCCGGTGAACGGCGGGCGGCCCGTGACCATTTCGTAGACGATCACACCCAGCGAATAGATGTCAGTGCGATGGTCGAGGGGCAGGCCCTTACCCTGCTCCGGCGACAGGTAAGTCGGGGTGCCCATGCCGGTGCCGGTTCCGGTCAAGTCCTCGTCGCGGGCGACGATCTTCGCCAGCCCGAAGTCGGCCAACTGCACCCACTCGCCTTCGTCCAGCAGCACGTTGGACGGCTTCACGTCGCGATGGATGATGCCCCGGCTGTGCGCGTGATCCAGCGCGGCGGCGATCTGCTCGACCAGGCGCGTCGTGGTGAGCAGATCGATCGGGCGGCGCAGGCGGTCCGCCAGCGTGCCGCCGCGCACGTACTTCATGACGATGTAGCTCAGGCCGTCTTCCTGGCCGAAGTCCATGACGGGGAGAATGTTGGGGTGGTTGAGCTGCGCGATGGCTTTCGCTTCGCGGACGAAGCGATCGGAGAAGTCGGGGACGAGCGCGAGCTGCTCGGGCAGCACCTTAATGGCGACGTGGCGCTCGAGCGCCGGCTGATAGGCTTTGTAGACGGCGGCCATGCCGCCCTGCCCGATCAGCTCGACGACGTGATATTGCCCCAGGTCCCTGCCGGCGAGGTTCATGATGTCGGGGAGATTCTACATCACTTCCGCCGGCATACAAAGTTGGGCTCTGTGGATCAACTATTTGCCCTCTGCCAGATAATCCCTCAGCCTCTTCAGCGGCCATGTATTGACGACTCGCTCCGCCATGATCCACGCCCGCCGCGCGACCGCCACGCCGTAGTGAATCTGCGCAAGTGATTCGGGATGATGCGCGTCGGTATTGATGCTGAACAGGCAGCCTAGCTCGTTCGCGCGCCGGGCATGCGTATCGCGCAGGTCGAGCCGCTGCGGGTCGGCGTTGATCTCGACGATCGTGCCGGTCTCGGCGGCGGCCTGCAGGACCGCCTCCATGTCGAGATCGGCGCCCTCGCGGCCTTTCTCCAGCGTGCCGCCCTCGTACAACATGCGGCCCGTCGGGTGCGCGAATATATCGACGTGCGGGCTGCGGATCGCGGCCAGCGCGCGGCGCGTCACTTTGTCACGCTCCTGCCGCAGCGACGTGTGCAGCGAGGCCAGCACGATGTCGAGCGAGGCCAGGATCTCGTCGGGATAGTCGAGCGTGCCGTCGGCCTTGATCTCCACCTCGGACCCCTGCAGCACGCGGATCCCAAGATTCAAGGCGTTCACCCTGTCGATCTCGGCGCGCTGCCGCTTGAGCCGCTCGGGCGACAGGCCATTCGTCACGGCGAGCGACTGCGAATGGTCGGTGATCAGGATGTACTCGTAGCCGCACGCTTTCGCCGCGCGCGCCATCTCCTCGACGCTGCGCTGGCCGTCGGACCAATTGGTGTGCATCTGCAAGTCACCGCGCAAATCGCTCAATTCGATCAGATTTGGCAGCTCGTCCTCAAATTCGCCGCGATCCTCCCGCAGCTCCGGCGGCATGAACGGCACGCCGAGCTTCGCGTACACTTCGGCTTCTTCTCTGCAGAAGAAATCCTTGCCATCTTTCACACGCGTCAGCGAGTACTCGTTGAGCGAGTAACCCTTCTTCAGCGCGATCTCGCGCAGGCGCACGTTGTGATCTTTCGAGCCGGTGAAATATTGCAGCGCCGCGCCCCAATGCCTGGGCTGGATGACACGCAAATCGACCTGCTGCCCGGTGTGCAGCCGCACGCTGGACTTCGTCGGCCCGCGCGCGACGACCTCGGCGACGTTGGGCAGCGCGTTGAAGGCGTCCATGATGTGCTCCGCGTCCGCAGGCTCGGCCGACACCAGCAGGTCGATGTCGCCGATCGTCTCGCGCATGCGCCGCAGCGATCCGGCCACCGACGCGCGCTGCACGCCTGCGACGGCCATCAAGCGCCGCAGCATGTCGCGCGCCAGCGGATAAGCGATGCCCAGCGGCGAGCGGCCCGACGCGCCGCGCCGCCGCATCGCCTCGATGTTGGCGACGATCTTCTCTTCGAACTTGCGGCCCAGCCCGGGCAGCCCGGCAAGCTCGCCCGCGCGCGCCTTCTTCCCCAGCTCTTCGACGCTCGTGATGCCCGCTTCTTTCCACAGCAGCTTGGCGCGCTTCGGGCCCAGGTCCGGAATGGCGAGCATGGCGACGACGCCAGCCGGGATTTCTTTCTGCAACCGCTCGTACAGGCTGAACGTCCCCGTGCGGAGCAGCGAGTCGATTTTCTCCTCGATCGCCTGGCCGACGCCGGGGATGGAGCGCAGCTCTCCGGCGCGCCGCAGCACGTTGACGTCCCGGTCGAGATTCGCGATCTGCTCGGCCACGCGCCGGTAGGCGATGATCTTGAACTTGTTTTCCTGGCCCTCGATGTCGAGCATATCGGCGAGGGTTTCGAAGGTTCGAGCGACATCTTGATTGTTCATGCGGGGTCACCTCTGGATGCGGCAATGGGCATACATATTATACTGCTCATACCCGGAAATGGTGACCTGGAGACCTGGCAGGTCTGGTCAAAGACCTGCCAGGTCTGCACAACAAAACAGCCCCCGCGCTTGCGAGGGCTGTCCCGGCAGAGGACTTCAGATGGCGCTGACAATCTGGCTGAAGGTATTACCAATGGCCGGGCCAAGTACCGCCAGAATGACGATGACGATCAGCGCGACTAAAACGAGTATCAACGCGTACTCGACCAGACCCTGCCCCTCTTGACGCGGAAGCCACAACATGACGGTGCTCACCTCCTCCTCCCCCAGATTGTGACCAGAGTCCCGTCCATCCTGTCGCTATTCTACGAGAGTAAGCGCGTCCGGTCTATGCATCGCTAGTACTAAAATCCCAGTCGCGCAGTAACAGCCTGGTTAGAATTGCGCGCGCGGGAGCGGCAGCCGACTGACTTCAACCTCCGTCAAACCATCTGCGCCGATGGACATACGCGTGCCGGGGCTGGCGAACGCCGGCTTGACGAATCCCAAACCAATCGAATCGCCGCCCGGCCGCACCGCAGCGCTCGATACGCGACCCACCGCCGCGCCGTTCGCCGTTAGCTCCGTACCCGGTTGGATCGGCGCTTTCGCACGAAGTCCCACGAGCTGCCTGGCGAGCCGGTGCCGTGACTCCATGCGCGCGATGATCTCCTGCCCGATGTAGCAACCCTTGGTGAAGCTGACGTCCGGCCACAGGCCAACTTCCAGCGGTATGTATTCTTCGCCGATCTCGCGGCCGAAACCCGGCTGGCCGGACTCGATGCGCAGCACTTCGAGTGCGCGCTCGCCGATCGGCGCAGCGCCGGCGTCGATCGCCGCCTGCCACGCCGAGGTCAAAGCCGTCGCATCGGGCGCGAGCACGTGGAAGCCGTCGCTCGCGATCGGGTCCGCGCGGGCGATGATGAGACCATCGCGCGCCGATCGCCAGAAGTGCAGCGCCAGATCGGACACATCCTGTCCGGCGACTCTCGCCGCCACTTCGCCGGCTTTCGCGCCGTACACGGACAGCATCCCCAGCTCCGCCGGCGCATCGCGCACCTGCACGTCGTCGTTGAAGAAGATGTACCGGCGCAGCCAGTTGGCGACGGCGTCCTGCGCGCCGCGTGAGGTGAGCACGATCGCGTCGTCCTCGCGCACGTACACGACGACGCGATCGACGATGCGGGCGATGGGCGTCGTCAGGATCGTCGCCGCGCCCTGGCCCGGGCGCAGCGCGTTCATGTCGTTTGTCGACATGCGATCCAGAAAGTCGAGGCGCGTCTTGCCCGTCAACTGCAGCCGCCCCACCGGCGACGAATCGTACACGACGGCGGCGTCCCAGGCCGCCGCGTATTCCGCCTCGATCGACGTGAAGACGTCCGGCGCTTCCCAGCCATCGATCTCCGCCATGCGCGCGCCGTCCCGAACGTGCGCGTCAAACAACGTGCTTCTCATCATCGTATCATTCTCTCGCGTCTTGCCGGTTCGGCAGCTTCGCGCGCCAGGCCAGGATGTCGGCCGTGTGCTCGCGATAATGCTCGATAGAATCCTCGGCGACGAACGCGCTCAGCGGCTTGCCCTTCATCCATTTGAACTTCTTCGGATCGGAAAGCAGCACATCAGAAAATCCATCCAATCGGTTCACCAACGCCAGGTGAACATCGTACAAGTCCTCGAGGACGCGCTCCAGCAGTCGCCCTTTCTGCTCCTGGTAGAACTGCGCGTTCTGCCTGTCCACCTGCGCCGGCGTCAGGTCGACGCCGGAGGGTGGGACGCCGCGCTCGACCTTGTACAGGTCGGTGACCAGCAGCGACTCGCACACGGCGATGTGCGCCAGCAGGTCTTTGACCGTCCACTCGCCGGCGACCGGCATCCGGGTCATCTGCGCGTCGGTCAGGCCGTCGATGGCCGCCTGCAGCGCCTCCCACTCGCGCTCGATTTCGCCAAGCAGCTCGGCTTTGGTCATGTCTGCTCCGCGGACGACCGGGGATTTGCCTCTCGCCGGACGATCGGCTGCCTCTCCTGCATCGCCAGCAGCACACCCAGCGCGATCAATGCCGCGCCAGCGAAAAACGACAGCCCCAACCGCTCGCGCAGGAAGATGGCGCTGAGCAAGACGCCGACGACGGGCTGCGCGAAGAAGAACAGCGACGCCGTCGCCGCATCCAGCAGCTCGAAGCTCTTGTTCCACAGGTAGAACGCGACGGCAGTCGAGCCGAAGCCGACGTACAGGACGCCGGCGGCAACGGCGGGCGTGATCGCGCCGATCGTCTGCGATTGAAGCTCGACGGCGGCGACCGGCAGGACGATGAGCACACCTCCCAGAGTGACGCCCATCGTCACGGCCAGCACCGAGAAACGCTGCGTCGCGCGCCGGGCGAGCACCGTGTACAGCGCCCACGACACGGCCGCGACGGCCAGCAGGAGATTGCCCAGCACCGGATCGCGGGACTGCTGCGTCGCCGGCGGCCCGCCCACAAAAGAGACGGTCATTACTCCGATCGTCGCCAGCGCCAGCCCGGCCAGCTTCGCCGGCGACGGAACTTCGCGAAGCAGCGGCCACGCAAACAGGATGATGAACGCGGGCGTCGCGCTCGTGATCACCGCGCCGGCCGCGGCCGTCGACAGCGACGTGCCGCCGAACTGCGCCAGCAGCGAAACGCCGAACCCCACGAATCCGACGAAGGCGATCTCGGGCCAATCGCGGCGCGGGATTCCGCGATCGCGCTTGATCGCGAACGCCGGTATCAGGAGCAGCAGCGCCAGGACGTAGCGCACGACCAGCAGCGTCGCGGGCGGAATGACCTCCAGCACGACGTCTGTCACGACGTACATGCCGCCCCAGATCGAAGCCGCCGTGAGCGCGCTCACAGCGCCCAACAGCCGTCGATTCATGTTGAGTGAAGTGTAACGTTCGGATCGTCGTCTGTCAAGCGGGTGCTACCCACAAGTCCGCTCGCCCGCAGTTGCACTGCGGGCGCCGGGCGACAGTACAACTGTCGCCCCAACATGTGTGCAATCAGCAGTGTCAAGCGCTTGACAAGTCGCGCCAGACCGTCTATGATTGGCGCCAGCCCAACGGAGCCAGGAGAGAATGGAACAGGCCTCAGCCCACGCTCAGCCTTCCCTTCCCGAAACGACTACCGGCATTCACAACAACAAAATCGGCATCTGGCTATTCATCGCGTCGGAAGTGATGTTCTTCTCCTCGCTGATTGCCGCGCTGATGCTGATTCGCGCCGGCGCCGGCAAGCCGCGCGAGCTGTTCGTCAGCTCGCTATTGCTCGTCAGCGTCAATACGTTCGTCCTCGTCACGAGCAGCCTGTTCATGGCGCTCTCGCTCGCGTTCGTCAGACGTGGGCGGCGGCGCGCCTATCTCCCGACGCTGCTCATCACCGCGGTGCTGGGCACGATCTTCGTCAGCATTCAGTTCTTGGTCGAGTATCCTCGCCTGATGAGCGAAGGGTTGACGTTCAACGGCGTGCCGTACATCTTCGGATCGATATTCTACCTGCTGACCGGCTTCCACGGCATGCACGTGCTGGTCGGCGTGCTGTGGATCGGGGTCATGTTGATTCGCGGACTGCTGGGCCACCTGGGCCCGAGCAACAGCATCGGCGTCGAATCGGTTGGCCTGTACTGGCACTTCGTCGACGCGGTGTGGATCGTGCTGTTCACGATCATCTATCTCATCTAGCGGAGAGGGGAGACCATGCAGGCAGCGCACTCTTCCAGCGTGCTCAAGTACGTCGGCGTGTTCGTCGCGCTGGCGATCGTCACCGCGATCGAAGTAGGCATCGCCTTCGTCATAGGCCCCACCTCCGCGCTGGTGATCCCGGTCCTCGTGATAGCGGCTATCGCGAAGATCGCGCTCATCGCCATGTTCTTCATGCACCTGCGCGACGATACCAAGTGGTTCGCCCTCCTCTTCATGTATCCCTTCCTACTGGCCGGCCTGCTGATCTTCTGGACGGTCTTTCCGGCCTGAGGGGCCGCGCGTAACAAAAGACGGGGTCGAGAGTAGTCTCGACCCCGTTGTTGTTTCTGGGGGACTGCTTGTTAAGGTTCCGGCCTCGACCAGCCGCAGTCGAATCCCCTCACCATTGTACCCAAATTGCGTGGTCACGCCACCCAG
>DASSFZ010000501.1:0-4329 GCA_035693785.1 Anaerolineae bacterium
GGATCGAGCAACGTCATTGCCGCGGCGACGTGGACGAACCCAAGACGAAGAACAGCAAGCGGACACTGGCGCTGGGCACATTGGTCGATCGGTATCAGCAGTGGATTGTTGCGCAGAAGATCACGCGTCCCAACGTGAGTTTCCGGCAAGCGTGCGTGACTGCGGTTGAGCGCGCCTGATAGCTTGTGCTGAGGGCGGGAGGCCCTCGGCATGGCGTCAGAATCAACAAGCTATCGCGAGGATGTGGAGCAGGCACGGCGGCGGTTCGGGGAGTTTCGCCAGACGCATGCGGCGCGATCGCGGCTGCCGAAAGAGTTGTGGGCGACGGCGGCGAAGCTGGCGCGGCGGGATGGGATCACTGCAACGGCGCGGGTGCTGGGCGTGGACCGGCCGAGTCTTCAGAAGTGGACGGATCGACTGCAGCCTCGCGTTTCCACAAAGTCGCCGAAATCTCCGCGCCGGCATCGGCTGGGCGGGAGTGCCGCGCCCACCTTCGTGGAACTACTGGCGGCCAGCCCGGGAACGGCAACCAGTTGTGTGGTGGAAGTGGAATCCGCCAGCGGCGGAAAGCTGCGGCTGGATCTAAAGACCATCGCCACCAGCCAACTGGCCGAGTTGATTCGCGCGTTTGCAGCGTCGTAGGTCATGCTGGCCATCACGCCGCAGATGCGGATTCTGGTGGCCGTGGAGGCGGTCGATTTCCGTAAGGGGATCGACTCGTTGGCCGAGTTGTGCCGCGCCAAACTCAATGCCGATCCGTTTTCGGGCAGTGTGTTTGTGTTTCGCAGCCGGCGCGCAACCTCGATCAAGATTCTGGTTTATGACGGACAGGGATTCTGGCTGGCGACGAAGCGCTTATCGAAAGGGCGCTTTCGCTGGTGGCCGCAAAGTAAAGAAGCCAGCAAGCCGCTGCGTGTGCATCAAGTGCAGGTACTGCTGGCGGCGGGCAATCCGGAGATCGACGCGGCGCCGGTGTGGCGCTCCGTGTAGGTCCAGGGGAGTGGATGAGAGGGTTCATTTTTTACTTGCGTTCCGATCCGTTTTCGGGCACACTGTTGTCATGGTGGTCTATCGGGGACGCGGCGTCACCGGCGAACAGATCGCTTTCATCCGCCAGTTGATCGCGGATCGGCCGGAGCTGAGCCGGTGGAAGTTGTCGCGGGAGCTGTGCGAAGCCTGGCAATGGAAGCAGGCCAACGGAGCGTTACGCGACATGGTGTGCCGCGGGTTGCTGTTGCTGCTTCACCGCACAGGCGAGATCGAGTTGCCTCCCGTAAGGCGCGTGGTACGGAATCGCATCGCGGAACGCGCCCGGCCAGCTCGCGTAGGAATGGAGGAGCGACCGCTGCGCGGATCGCTGGGCGATCTTCAGCCCTTGGAGTTCGTGCAGGTGCGGCGTTCGCCGGAAGAAGCGCTATTTAACAGTCTGCTCGAACAGCATCACTATTTAGGCTACCAGCGGCCGGTGGGCGAGCACTTGAAGTATCTGGTGAAAGCCTGTGGGCAGGCGATTGCGTGCCTGGCTTGGTCGAGCGCGCCACGACATCTCAAGCTGCGGGACCGCTACTTAGGCTGGAGCGAGGAAGCGCGCCAGCGCAATGTGCACTTGCTGGCCTACAACACGCGCTTTCTGATTCTCCCGTGGGTCGAGGCGCCACACTTGGCGTCGCACATTCTGGGGCGCATGGCGAAGATCGTCCCGGCAGACTGGCAACGGCTCTACGCGCATCCGATCTACTGGTTGGAGACGTTCGTCGATACCTCGCGGTTCGCAGGCACGTGTTATCGCGCCGCCAACTGGCGGGAGATCGGCACGACTCAGGGACGCGGCCATCGCGCGCCGACGTTGGAGCAAACCCGTCCCGTGAAGAAGATGTTGGGTTTGCCCTTGCATCCCAAGTTCCGGGAGATTCTCCAGCGATGAAGCGCCCGCGAGTGGACGTGAATCTGGAAGAGCTGGACCAGATCATCGATCGCGGCATCCACGCGCCCTTAAGCGAATCCGAAGGCGAAAAGCTGAAGGGTGCGCTGCACGCGCTGGCGGGAATGCTGGCGAAACCACGCAGCACGGAGAAAACCAGCGCGGTGCTGGAGCCGTCGGAAGCGCCGCCCCGGGAAAGCCCTCCTGCTCCACAGGGTCACGGGCGCAACGGCGCTCAATCCTACACGGGCGCGAAGAAGGTTGCGGTTCCGCATCCCAGCTTGCACGCCGGCGATCCTTGCCCGGGCTGCGGGAAAGGCAAAGTCTACCCGCAGAAAGAACCCAAGACGCTGGTGCGCATCGTGGGACAAGCGCCGCTGGCAGCCACTGTGTATGAGCTGGATCGTCTGCGCTGCAATCTGTGCGGCGAAGTGTTCACGGCCGAAGAGCCGGAAGGCATCGGCCCCGAAAAATATGACGAGACCACGGCGGCGATGATCGCACTGCTGAAGTACGGCAGCGGAATGCCGTTTTACCGTTTAGAAAAGCTGGAACATTTACTGGGGATTCCCCTGCCCGCCTCGACGCAGTGGGAGATCGTGGAAGAAGTGGCGGAGGTGATCAAAGCGGCGCGCGATGAACTCATCCGGCAGGCGGCGCAAGGCGAAGTGCTGCACAACGACGATACCAGCATGCGCGTGTTGCGTCTGGCGCGCGAGCCATCCGACGAGCGCACCGGCGTGTTCACCAGCGGCATCGTGTCCACACAAGAAGGACGCAGGATCGCCTTGTACTTCACGGGCCGCCAGCACGCGGGCGAAAATCTGCGCGATGTGCTCCAACGCCGCACAGCGGATCTCGCCCCGCCCCTGCAGATGTGTGATGCGCTGTCGCGCAATACGCCCAAGCTCACCGACGGCGCCGAGATCCTGCTGGCCCACTGTCTCGCGCATGGAAGACGGCAGTTTGTAGAGGTCGCCGCAAACTTCCCGGAACCATGCCGTTATGTTCTGGAGACGCTGGGCGACGTATATAAATATGATGCCGAGGCGCGCGAGCGCCGCCTTTCTCCCTCCGAGCGCCTCGTCTTTCATCAGCAACAGAGCGGCCCGGTGATGGAGCAACTGCACGAGTGGCTCGAAGCGCAGTTCGCGCTCAAGGAAGTGGAGCCGAACTCGGGCCTGGGCAAAGCCGTCACCTATTTATTACGTCACTGGAACGGGTTGACTGCGTTTCTGCGGGAAGCCGGCGCACCGTTGGATAACAACCTCTGCGAACGCGCGCTGAAGCGTGCGGTGCTGCATCGTAAGAACGCTCTGTTCTATCGCACGTTGCACGGCGCCGAAGCCGGCGATTTATTCATGAGCCTGATCCACACCTGTGAGCTCACGGGCGCCAATCCGTTCGATTACCTCACCGAGCTTCAGCGGCACGCCAGCGAGCTGGCGACGAATCCGTCGGCGTGGATGCCCTGGAACTTCCTCGAACAAACTCAGCCCGGCCACAATCATTAGTTTTCGGCCACCCTCTTTTACACTCCCGAAATGCCCAGAAAACAGGCTTTTCCCGGAAATCGATTCCCGCAAGGTTTTTGGCCACCCCTTCGCGTGGGCCTCTACGCCCGCGTTTCCACGCACGACCAACAAACGTTGCCGTTGCAGATCTGCAGCATGCGCGAATACGCCGCCAAACGAAACTGGACGATCACCGTGCAGATCAAAGAGGTTGGTTCCGGCGCTTCTCAACGCGAGTTGCGTCAAGCACTGATCGCGGCTGCCCGACGGCGCGAAATCGACGTGGTGCTGGTCTGGCGTCTAGATCGCTGGGGCCGGTCCGTGGCGGATCTGGTTTCGACGTTACAGGAACTTCAGCATCTGGGAGTCGGGTTCGTTTCGCTGACCGAAGCTCTCGATCTGACCACGCCCGCCGGACGCGCGATGGCCGGACTGCTTGCGGTGTTCGCCGAGTTCGAGCGTGATATCCTGCGCGAGCGCGTCCGTGCCGGTCTCGCCCACGCACGTCAACAAGGCAAACAGCTTGGCCGTCCGCCGTCTGTGGTTCACAACGCCGCCGAGGTCCGCAAGTTATGCCTGCAAGGAATTAGCAAATCTGAGATCGCTCGCAGGCTTGAGATCGGCCGAACCTCGGTCCGTCGCCTCCTGGCCCAAAAGAGATCCTGATTCAGGCCGCCTTACGCAGCCTTGCCGGAAGGACACAACTCACGCACGATGGTCGGCAGCCGAAGCTGCTTCAAATAATGCTCCAGCAACACTCGAGGCGTGTCCATTTACCGAACCTGCTCCAGCAACACCTGGTAGTCCGCGGCCCGTGTCAGGGCCACCTCTGCGACCGGCAGGTGCGGATAATTCTCCAGATCCAGCTTTGGCGGACGCCGCTCGATGGCGCAG
>DASSFZ010000502.1:0-2395 GCA_035693785.1 Anaerolineae bacterium
CGCCGAAGGGGTCTTTAAAGATGCGGCCGTTGATGTCTCGCTGCCGGCGTTCGTAAACTTCTGTGATCGCCGCGACTAGCCCGCATATCTCACTGGTGTGGAGTTGTGCGGAGTTTGCTGAGAGCCGGCGACTGGTCTGCAGGATGGCCGGCACGGGTTCCCGACCGCCGTGGGCGGTTGGGCCGGCTCGACGATGATCTTCCTTGGTTGCGGGATTGGTGAGAGCCGCTCTCAGGCAGCGGCGGCGTTACGCAATCGGGCGTGGGCGAGCGCCCATTCGTTCTGCCACGGGCAACCCGACGCCATGGCGAACTTCACCCGCCTGACCGAGACGCGGACGAGCGCCCCGAGCTTGAGCAGCTTCAGCCGGATGGTGCCGCAGGCAGCCTCGGCGAACTGGGTGTGCGCGAGCCCGATGCGGCGCAGCGCACACATCAGCACGTAAGCCATCGAGGCGAACCACAGCCTGAGCTGGTTGGCCCGCATGGTGGCGGCCGAGGTCCGGTCCGCGAACAAATCGCCCTGCGTCTCCTTGATCCGGTTCTCCATGTCGCCCCTGGCGCAGTAGACTGTCTCATAGAGATGCCGGGCCGTGACCTCCCTCGGCTTCAGCGAGGTCACGATGAAGCGCGGGTTGGCCTCGCCTTGCGTCCACTCCGCCTTGGCGATCACGCGCCGCCGCTGGCTCCAACTGTTCACGGTCGACCAGCAAAAGTCCTTGAAGCGCCGCGCCGGCTTGCCCGTACGCCGGGCTTCCTCCTCGGCCTGGATCAGTTCGACCGCGATCTCCTCGACGAGGCGGTCGTTGCGGGCGAGCCCGAACACGTAATCGACCCGGTTCTTCTCGCACCAGGCCATCAAAGCCTCGCGGGCGAAGCCCGAGTCGGCCCGAAGCAGGATGCGCACCCGCGGCCAGCGCGTCCGGATGTGGGTCACGATCCGCTCGACCTCCTCGACGGCTCCGGCCGAGGCCTCGATGTTCGAGCGCCTGAGCTTGGCGGCGAGCAGATGGCGGCCGCAGAAGACGTAGAGCGGCAGGTAGCAGTAGCCGTCATAGTAGCCGTGGAAGAAGCGCCCTTCCTGGTGGCCGTGGATCGGGTCGTCGGTGGCGTCGAGATCGAGAACGATCTGCTTGGGCGCGCTCTTGTGCGCCTCCAGGAACAGGTTGACGAACAGCCCCTCGATCGCCGCGCCGTCATGGGCGATCTTGTGATAGCGCGTCGGCTCGGGCCGACTCAGCTCGAGCCGGTTCAGCGTCGACTTGCCGGCCAAAGGCGCGCAATCCGAACGCCGCGCCGCGAGCTTGCCGGCCAGGACCGCCATGGCCGGATCGTGGCGCAGGTGGTCATGGTCGTTGAGGTCCTCGTAGCCGAGCGCGATCCCGAACACGCGCTGGCCAGTGAGCGTGCCCACCCCGTGCTCGATCAGGTCCGGCCGGCGCGCATCCGTGAAGCAGGCTGCGAAGCGCTCGACCAGGCGGATGGCACGATCCGCCGCCCCGAGCAGAAGCGCTCCCGCATCGGACGTGATCGTCCCGCCATCGAAGCCGGCCTCCACCCGGCGGCCTTCGACGGGTGCAAAACCAAACAGGCCTGCGCTACACTGTGTCGGCATCGGGGAGCTCCTCTGCTTCGCGCTAAAGGCTTTGTTGCAGAAGAACTTTCGCTGATTCAGAGCCCCGATGCACCTACCCGGTGTGAGAAATCCGGGCTAGACACGCTTCATGACTCGCACATAATCTTACACACCTGACGCGGGATCTCGTCAGGTTTGATGAAGGGAGGAAGAGATGCGTTTCGCCCTTGTCGTGCTTGCCTCAGCAGGGTTTGCTGCCTTGCTTTCCGCCGCACCGGCCAACGCCGAAGTCAAGATCAAGCTGGAGGAAGTCGCGTCCGGGCTGACGCATCCCCTGGCCATGGTCTCGATCCCGGACGGCAGCGGCCGCAAGGCCGTGATTGAGCAGACCGGCCAGGTTCGGATCATCGACGCGCGTGGGCGCCTTTTGCCCGACCCGTTCCTCAACATCGAGTCGAAGATTGTCCGGCTTCATCACTTCTTCGACGAGCGGGGCCTCATCGGCATCGCCTTCCACCCGAACTACCGCGAGAACGGCAAGTTCTACATCGCCTACTCGCAACCGCTGCGCGGCGATGCGCCACTCGACCGCAAGTTGTGGTGGGCGCACACCAACGTCGTGGCCGAGATGACGGTGTCGAAGGACAATCCGAACAAGGCCAATGCCAGCGCCGAGAAGATCATCTCGGTGTTGGACTGGCCGCAGTTCAACCACAACGGCCACTGGATCGAGTTCGGTCCGGACGGCAAGCTCTATGTGTCGACCGGCGACGGCGGCTACGCCAACGACTGGGGCATCGGCCACAACGTCACGATCGGC
>DASSFZ010000503.1:0-17004 GCA_035693785.1 Anaerolineae bacterium
CGGATTTGGGCCAGACGATGCGCCCTCCGCCGAGTGACTATTCACAGCCACACATGAAACTGCTCAGGCGTCATTGCGAGGAGCGCCGTTTGCGACGAAGCAATCTCCGGGCCGGCCGGGGATTGCTTCGCAAACAGATGCTCGCAATGACATTGGGCTGCGTAGGTACGTTTCTTAGCCAAAGAGCACGGAACGCCGCTTGGCGAGACGCGCGTAGATCATGTCTTGCACGATATTGCGGACTTGATCGGTGAGCTGCGAGACGAGCACCAGGCTTTGATCCGCGTCGCGGCCGTAGTGGTCCATGGGAATCGGCTCGCCGATGTCGATGGTCCACTTGGTCGGGAAGGGGATGAAGCCAATCGGGCCAAGCCAGGGCCACGTCACCGAGATGGGGAAGTAGGGAAAGCCGGTGATCTTGGCCATGACATTGGACTTCGCCAGCGAGATGTAGGTTTCTTCGGCGCCCACGATCGCCACAGGGATCATGGGCGCGCACGTTTTGAGCGCCATCTTGATGAAGCCGCCGCGGCCGAAGCGCGCCAGCCGGTAGCGTTCCTTGAAGAGCTTGCCGACGCCCTTGTAACCCTCC
Source organism: Anaerolineae bacterium (assembly GCA_035693785.1). GTDB lineage: Bacteria > Chloroflexota > Anaerolineae > Fen-1058 > Fen-1058 > DASSFZ01. The sequence goes on from DASSFZ010000503.1 coordinate 593, forward strand.
GGAAAGACAGCGGCAAGCTCGTCTTGTTCCAGCAGACGGATGCCGTTGTCTTCCGTCGCCATCACCTGCCCCATTTTCACGAGGATGTCGGAGAAGAAGGGCAGCGTCGGGAACCACGTCGCGTACAGATTGCGCACCAGGCGCTGGTTGGGATGCTCGAGCATGACGCCGATTCCCAACATGGCGCCATCCCACGGCAACTGGCCGGAGTGATTGACCACGAGCAGGGCGCGCCCTTCAGCCGGAATGTTTTCCACGCCGGTCATCTGGACGCGCCAATATTTCTTGTACATGAACTCGAAGAAGGGCCGCACCGCATCCATGAACTCGCGATCCAGCCCCCACTCGTCGGTTTCGTACTCGCCGGTCAAGCGCCGCCGGAACACATCCGTCTGGTATTGCACCGTCTGGTTGAGCACGGTCCACATGCCCTTCCAGGTATCCACGTCGAGGTAGTCTTCGTTGATGAACCGGCTTAACGTGTCGCGAAGTCTCCGCGCGAACCCCGGCGCGATCCTGTCGGCGCCTTCCTCGATGACGTCTATCACACGGCCGGTGGTTGCCGACGCCGCACTGTAACCCGGCGTGATGGCGCGCAGCCGCTTAGCCAGCTCGTCCAGCTCGTGAATGAGCTGCTGCCGCAGCGAGACCTCAACGGTCTCGACTTCCGGCTCGGCCTCTGGGCGGGTGTATTCCACCTCCGGCTCGGGTATGGCGAGCGCCGTTTCGGCGGCCGGTTCGGCCCTCGCCCGCGCTGGCTTCCGCCTGGCCCGATTCTTCTTCGACTTTTTTTCGGCCATTGGGATCTCCTGTTTTGCGGCTGCTCGGCGAGATGATCAGCGCTTGACGGTCTTCGCCCGTCGCTGTGTCCTGCATCGCGCTGGCGGAGTGCGCTTGCTGCTTGCCCTGGCGCGCGATCGAGGCGCTGACGGCTCGCTGTCCAGAGTGCGGGCGCGGCGGCGGCGCTCGATCGTGTCGTGCAGGCGTTCCTCGTCATAGGCCCTCGCGGCCGCCTCGGGGAGGTATCTGCGGAGTCGCTGCTGAGCTGCGAATTCGCGCAGCGCTTCTTCGGCCGTGTACTGAGGCACGAATCCTAGCTCGGTGCGCATCTTGCCCAAATCGCCCACGCAGGGATAGCGCAGGTAGTCGAGCGCGATGGGTGCGAAGGCCGGCCCGAGCAGCGATACGCCGAGATAGGCGAGGGGATGCAAGAAGGGTATGGGCAACTTGCCCGCCAGGCCCATGACCTTCCACAGCGGCATGACGCCCTCCGCCGCCACATTGAACACGCCCGGCACATCGTTCAGGATGACGTGGAGCAGCGCGCGCACGACGTCGTCCTCGTGAATGACTTGCATCATCGGGTCGAAGCCCAGCAGCGAAGGGGCCTGCTCCTCGCGCAGGAAGCGTGTGAGCGGCGTGTCCGCTTTCGGTCCCACGATATGCGCGAAGCGCAAGATAGTCAGCAGAACGCCGGGCGCCTGGCCGCGAAAGCCGTTGCAGAATGCCTCGATCTCCACGAGGTCGCGCGTATATTCGTAGCTCTGGCTGGCCTGCAAGGGATAATCCTCGGGCAGGAAAGCCGAATTGCCGGGATTCGCGCCGTACACCATGGTGCTGCTCTTCAAGACGACCTTGCGCACACCCGCTTCGGCGCACGCACCCAGAAGTTTCATCGTGCCCATCACGTTGAGGTCGAAGGCCAATTCGCTCGAGCGAGCCGTCTCGACGAAGGTCACATGGCACACCGTATCGACGCGCTCTGCTTCGAGCAGCTTCACGACCAGGGGATTGCGCACGTCGGCCTGGATGAAGTCGAGACCTTCGATCACCTCTTCGGGCGGTGTATCGACCAGCCCGATCACGTGCAGGTCGGCGCGGGCGGCGAGCTGGGCGGCGACCCGACTGCCCCAGAATGCGTTGACGCCGGTCACCAGGATAGCTCGCTTCTCGGTCATCGTGTTTGCTCCTGTGACTTCCGAAGTCTCGGCTATTTGAGGACGAGATTGCCGTAGCCCTTCTCTCTCAAAAGGGCAGGGTACACCTTGTAAAGCGGCTCGACGGCCGGCACAAGCTTCAAGATCTTTGGCACCGGACCGGAGGCGACGATCTCCTTCTTCGCCAGGGCGGCGACCAGGTTGACTTTGCCGTGCCAGAAGGCATGCGCGACGTCGGCCTTCATGGACATCGTGACGTCCGGCCTCAGATTGCACGCGCCGTGGATGACGTCCACGAAAGCGTCCGCCTGAGTAGGCTTATCGCGGGCGTTGATGGTGGTCATCGCCTCCGGATCCGTGTAGCGAAACTGGATGATGATGCCGGACTTGGCGATTTTCGGGCCGACCTTGGGATCCTTCTTGGCCCGATCCATCAGCTCTCCCACACAATCGTAGAACTGCGCGCTGTCGCGAAAGGTGCTCACGGGGATTCCTCCTGTGATGGCGTGCGCATGCGGCGGATGGGCGAGTCTCTCTCGAGGAAATACTGTCGGGCAACCCGACGCCGGAGGCGATCAGGGGGATTACGGCTATCAAGCTCGGTTGCAGGCGCTTCGCAGGTAACATAAGTCGAGAACCGGGTGTTCTTCGCCTTCCAAATTATACACGATCGCTGTGGAAAAGTCTTCGGTGAAAATGATGTTTTCCCTCTTGACAACCATGACGCAACGTGTTATCATGTTCATGACGCAGTGCGTTGTAAGCAAGCGCCCATTCGCAGGATATATATCTTTTTCGCAAACCAGGAGGTTGCACGTGACACTCAAACAGAAGAAGGCCGTCGAAACCGAAGCGCTCGCGCCGGAGAACGGCCACGAATCGCTGCTCGAGCCTTTGCACAAGGCCATGCTGGCCGGCATCGGCGCCATGGCTATGGGCGTCGATGCGGTTGACAAAGTGACGGGCCGGTTCATCGAGCGCGGCGAGCTCGTCGAAAAGGATGCGCAGAAGCTCTGGCGGCAGTTCGCCAAGGAGTTTCAGAAGCGCCAGAAGCGCGCCGAGCGCGGAGTGGGCAAGGAGCTGGAGGACATGAGGGAGGCAATGGACATTCCCTCGAAAGCCGACATCGACGCGCTGGGCGAGAAGATCGCCGCGCTGAGCACGAAGGTTGACGCCCTGAAGGCGTCGTAACCGGATCCCCACTCTGCGAAACTGCACAGGGAGTGGTGAAGCATTTCGCCACTCCCCCTGTGAGTGTATCCGGGAAGGATGCGCATGCTCGTCATCAAGCGCTACTCCAATCGCAAGCTGTACGACACGGCATCTAAGCGATACATCACCCTGGACGGCATTGCCGAGCTGATCCGCAACGGCGAAGACGTGCACGTCCTCGATCACGAGACGGGCGAGGACATCACGGCGATGACCCAGGCCCAGATCATCCTGGAGCAGGAACGGAAGCTCAAGGGCGGCCTGCCGCGCTCGGTACTCACCGGCCTCATCCAGACCGGCAGCGATACACTGAGCCATTTGCGCAAAGCGTTGGTCCCACCTGCCGCCTGGAACGCCGAGGTGAACGCCGAGATCGAGCGGCGCTTGCAGCGGCTCGTTCAGCAGGGCGCCCTGTCCGAGGAAGAGGGACTGAGTCTTCTGGACAAGCTGGTCGAGGCGGGTGAATCGTCCAGGGATGCCGAGCGGACAAGCGCGCAAGAGATCAGGCACGTGTTGAGGAGAGCCGGAGTGCCTTCGCGCGAAGAGGTGCAGGAGTTGGCGCGCCAGGTGGAGGCGTTAGCCGCCGAGCTGGAGAAGCTCAGCACGGCCAGGGCTTCTCGCTCCAAGCGAGCGAAGTGAGCGGCGGATTCAGGAAATTTGTGATACGCGCCTTCAGGCGCCAGTCGCACCACGCGTTCGGCAAAGTCCATGGGCGAAAGCGTCGACGGCATGATGGGTAGTATATTCGGGGATTGGGAGCGAGTCAACTAACGCCGCAGCAGCTTGAAGGCGATGTTGCGTCCCAGACCGCCGCGTGCGAGCGAAACCCATAGCCGGGCGAGCGACTCCAGCATGCCCGCACTCGACAGCGGCCCGGCGTCGACGACTTCGAAGCCAAGCTCCTCTGCGAGCGATGCGACGACCGATTTGGCCTGCGCGTCGTCGCCGCAGATGAACATCGTCGCGCTTTGCGTGTCGAAGCGCGCGCTGGCGAGAAGCTCCGCGCCGATCGTGTTGAATGCCTTGACGACACGCGCGCCTGGAGCAAGCCCGGCAATCTCCTCCGCGCCCGATGCCGCGCGGCCCGCCGTGAAGCGGTTCGTGCCGTCGATCAGGATCTTGCCCGACCAGTCGTCCGTCTGCCCGAGCGTTTCCTGCACGGCAGCCCACGGCACGGCCAGCACCACTGCCTCGCCGAAAGCGGCTGCGTCCCGGATGCTCGCCGCTCGCGCGCTGCCGCCGATCGTGCCCAACAGCGCGTGAATTTTGTCGCCTTTCGGATCGCGCACGCCGAAGACAATCTCGTGTCCGCGCGCGGCCCACAGCCTACCCAGGTTGCCGCCGACGTTGCCTGCTCCGAGAATGCCGATCTTCATTTTCGTGACCGCTCGATTACCGACCCGGGGATGAACGTGATCCAGGCAGATGTCCCTGTCGCTCGTCATCCACCACGCATCACGCATCACGTTTTACGTTTCACGCTCTACGTTATCTTCACCACGGCATCGCTGATAACGTTGGCCGCCTCGTCGCCGCGATCGGCGGCGTTTGACAGGTGACGGTAAATCTCGCGCAGCTTCAGCATCTCGACGACGTGCTCGACGTCCTGCGGGCCTTGAAACAGCGCGGCCAGCGCCTCGCGGTAAACGCTTTCCATGCGGTTCTCGAGCGCCTTGGCCCGCACGGCGTGATCGCTGGCGACGCCGGGGTGGTCCTTCAGGCGCAGCATCGCCAGCCGGATCTCCTCGGCGGCGTCGCGCAGCAGGGAGGCCATGCGCAGCAGGTACGGATTGGGCTGCACCTTCAGGATTTCCATCTCGTCTACGGTGCTGAACGCGTAGTCGAGGACGTCGTCGATCGCCCGCGACAGGGCCGAAATGTCTTCCCGATCGAGCGGTGTCACGAACGTGCGGTTGAGTTCGTCGATCAGGATGCGCCGCACCTCGTCGGCCTCTTGTTCGATGCGGCGCACCGTCGTGGCCGACTCCTCGGTCGGCACGCGCATGTACGCCATCAGTCCATCCATGCCCTGTACCGTGTACTCGGCCTGCCGGATGAGCAGTAGCATGAACCGATCGGGGTTGCGTTTAAGCCAGCGCCTGAGCCGTTTCATCCGCGCCTCTCTCAAAAATGGGCAGTCAGGCATCCCCGAATGCCGCTTGTGGCGCAGGTCGCACCCTTCGCCAGGCTCAGGGCAAGTTCTCGGGAAGCGACCTACTCTTTCCAGGCAATTTCATCTTACGGAACCAGCACGTACAGGCCTGCCGCCAGCAGGGTCGACATCGGAATGGTGAGCAGCCAGGCGACTCCGATCTGTCGCGCCACGCCCCAACGCACCTTCGACAATCGCTCTGCACTCCCGGCGCCGACGATCGACGACGAAACGACCTGTGACGTGCTCACCGGTCCGCCCAGCAGAGACGCGCCGAGGATGACCGACGCGGATGCGGTCTGTGTCGTGAAGCCGTGCACCGGGCGGATCGTGTAGAACCTCGCGCCGAGTGTGCGAATCAGGCGCCAGCCGCCCAGCGACGTGCCGAGCGCCAATGCGCCGGCGCTCAGGGCAATCACCCACGGCGGCACCCGAAATTCCGGCAGCACGCCGGAAACGACCAGGCCGAGGGTGATGAGGCCCATCGTCTTCTGCGCGTCGTTCGTGCCGTGCGATAGGGCCAGCCCGAGCGCGGTGACCCACTGACCCCGTTTGAAGAACACGTTAATGCGCGGAGACGCGCCTCGCCCCAGGAACAGAATCGCCTTCATCAGAGTGAAGCCGGCCAGCAGGCCGAGCGGCGGCGCGATGAAGAGCGATAGAAAGACTTTGCCCAGGCCGCCCCACTTCAGTGCGTCGAGGCCGGCCGCGGCGACGGTCGCCCCGGTGAGGCCGCCGACCAGCGCGTGCGATGCGCTCGACGGGATGCCCAGGAACCAGGTCAGCAGATTCCAGGCGATGGCCGCGCTCACGGCGGCGATCAGCACCGGCACGGTCACCGCGCCTTCGTCGACGATGCCGCTGCCGATCGTCTCCGCCACGGCCACGCCGAACAGGAACGGGCCGGCGAACTCGGCGAGCGCGGCGATCGCCAGCGCGCGCCGGGGGCCCATCGCGCGCGAAGCGATCATCGTCGCGACGACGTTGGACGAGTCGTGCACGCCGTTGAGAAAGTCGAAGATCAGGGCAAGCCCGATCAGCGCGACGACGGCGGCCGGCAGCCCGAAGAGCATACCGACAGTATACCGCGTCTGATGGAGAATTGCACACGGGGTATAATAAACCCATCACGCGACACGCATCACGCATCACGTATCACGTCTCACGTTTCACGCAGCGAATGAAACCTCGTACACGATGAACGACCACCCTATCGGCATCTTCGATTCCGGCGTGGGCGGCCTGAGCGTGTGGCGCGAGATCGCCCGCCAGTTGCCGCACGAAGACACGCTCTACTTCGCGGATCAGACCCACATCCCGTACGGCCCGCGCCCGATGGAGCAGATCCGTGATTTTTCGGAAGCCATCGCGCGCTTTCTGCTCAGGCGCGGCTGCAAGGCGATCGTCGTCGCGTGCAACACTGCCTCGGCAGCAGCGTTGAAGGGCCTGCGCAAGCAGTTCCCACAAGTTCCTTTTGTGGGTATGGAGCCGGCCGTCAAGCCCGCGGTGGAGAGAACTCAAACGCGCGTCGTCGGCGTGCTGGCGACGCCGGCCACGTTTCAGGGCGCGCTGTTCGCGAGCGTCGTCGAGCGCTTCGCCAACGGCGTGCAGTTGGTCAATCAGGTTTGTCCGGGGCTGGTCGAGCGTATCGAGGCGGGAAACTTCGACACGCCTGAGACAGATGCGATGCTGCGCGACTTCCTCCAACCGATCCTCGACGCGAACGCTGACACCATTGTCCTGGCCTGCACGCACTATCCCTTCGTCGTCGAGCCGATTCGCCGCATCGTCGGGCCGGGCGTGAACGTCATCGACCCGTCGCCGGCGATCGCGCGGCAGACGGGTCGTGTGCTGGCCGAACGCGGTTTAAGCGCGCCCGAGTCGCGCGCCGGACGACATGTGTTCTGCACCAGCGGCGAGCGCGATGCCTTTTGCCGAGTGATGGGTCAACTGGTCAACGTCAATGCTCAGATCGAGGTTGTCGAGGTCTGAGCCTTATGGCCCAACCGCCCACTCGACGAGCGCATGGCTGCCGTCCTGACTGCGCGTCACGCCAAGAAACACCCGGCCTGCCGTGCCCGTCCCTGTGCGGATGAGGTCGTATTGCGAGGAAAGGTCGAGCGTGCTCAGCAGGTTGCCGTCAAGGTCGAACTGCAGGAGGCGGGCCGGCGACGCGGCATCCACCGCAAACACCATGTTCGGTAAGGTGACGAGGGGCGACATGGCGTTATCCAGCGGGGCACGTGGCGTCGCATCGGCGAGTGGCAGCCGCGCGACGGACAGCGCACCCGTCGCCTGGTCGCGGAGGATGACGGCGGGCGCATCAATGTGCCAGCCGGCGACGGAGACCCCTTCGACTATCCGCCCGGCGGTGAGGTCAGTAGAGGGTGCGATGTACATGTCGGGCTGCTCCCAGGGCTGCTGGCGATCATCAGTGATGGTGACGGCCAACCATCGGCCATCCGGTGAGGCATAATAGTCAATGATGTAGTAGCCCTCCGGCAAGTGCAGGTCCTTGGCGGTGATGATACTGCCATCCCGCTCGTTGACCACGAGGGCGATGCCCACATTCAGCAGCCAGTAGGGGGTGTCTGCCAGGTGGGTGGACGGTGGCCCGGATGGACCGCCATGGCCGGGAACGTCCACCCAATCCTGGATGTCCGGTAGCGGCTCGGCGAACGAGCCCATCTCTGCCGGTATGCGCCACATCTGGGCCGCCGACTGGTCTGTCTGGAAGGCCAGGGCGTAAGACCCGTTGAAGGCCAGGATAGCGTTCCCTAACCTGCCCAATCTCGGCGGCCTGTGGGTCGTCACTTCCTCCCACCTCTCGGAAGCCAGATCGACCCGCCACAAACCACCGTCCCAGGTGTTGGCAAAAGCAATTCCCTTTGATGCATACACCACCCAATACACTGGATGCACTGGCTCGGGCGCGCTCAGTTCGCGCCGGTTTTGCCCATCCCAGACAAAAACCTTGCACACCTGGTTCACCCACAGTAGCCGCCCATCGGGCAGCCAGCGGGGATAGAGGGAGGGATAGAGGTAGGGATAGGTAACAAAATAGGGAGAGAAAAAGTTTGCCTGGGTATTCATCCACCAATGGGACTCGCCCTGGGTATCAATCACCGCCATCGCTGCGCGGCCTGTGCTGTATTCAATTTCGAATGCGACCATCAACCACCTGCCATCCGGCGAGAGATCAAGGGGGAAGACGGGATAGTCCAGCCCGGCCACGTGGCGCTCCCGTTGTCCCTCTATCGCCAGTGACTCCCAGTGCAACGCGGACAGATCGGGCAGCGGGACGGCATCTTGAAAGCGGTCGGAAGGAGGGCAGGCAGGGCGGGTGGGTTCAGGGATGGGTGTCGTGGTCGGGACCTTCGTGGCCGTTGCCGTGCGGGTGGGTTGCAGCGTGACCGTCGGGGAGGAGAATACTGTGACGGTGGGGAGTGGCTCTCTCGTTGCAGTTGGGGAGCCGCACCCCACGAGGCTTGCACCGCACACAAGCAAAACGACAACTGCTCTCAAGGAAGCGCATCGCGCTCGTGCTGATATATGGCTCATGTCTAGAACAAGTAGGGTCGATGCTTAGAACGGCGGTTGAAGTTGTTCAGTCGCAAAATCGTAGTGCCACTCCCGCCCTTCTTCGTCGAACAACCTGAGTTGGCCCAAGACATCCCATTGAATGCCCTCAAAACTTGGCGTCTCCGATTCTAGCAAAAGCGTATGTCGCAAGCCTGGCAAATCCACACGCCCAATGTAGGATTTGCCGCGTGGCGGACAGTAGTCGGTTGTGCGCACATAGGCCAACGCCTGACTGTCGGGTGACCAAGCGATCGGCCCGTCCACAAATCCCATGGCCCTCACCGAAACTCGCCCAACCTCACCCGCGTTGATGTCCCAGATGACCAGTTCCCGATCTCGCCATGCGGCCATCTTCGTTCCATCCGGCGACCGGGGGCCATAACCCAGGTATTCTGTCTTCCCGGTCACCACATCAAAGCTGACGCTGGACGGTTCCCAATAGCTGCAGATGCCATCTGGCACACCTTGACGCGCGTCTGTATAGTAAAAGTAACGGCTGTTGGGCGACCAGAATAGACCCGCCAGACCAAAAGCGCCTACGCCGCCGCAGTACTGAAGTTGACTGTCGACAATCTTTTCCGCGCCGGTGCTGGCCTGAGTAAGCTTGAGTTGTTCATAAGCATTCACGTCTTCGCCAAAGATTCGGGCGCAGTCATAAATAATGACTTCAGCTCGCCATTCGCCATCAGGCGAAAGATATGTGCCGTAAGTCCGTGGCTGGATCGTGGCAACAAGCGTCCCAATAATATCGGGTGTGGCCGGCGGTGTCTTCGTAATTCTTGCGAGCGTGGCGGTTGCGGTCGGCCTCCGAGTTGGGGTAGGTGTTGCAGTAGGTGCTCTGGTGACGGCTGCCGGCGTCACCGTCGTAGAAACAGTGGCAATGGAAGGTGCAAGTGCCGTCGTTGGTATGGGCGGTTCAACCGTTCCTAGCACGGCGGGCGTCGCACACGCAGCCAACGGCAGTGCTGCCATCAGCACCAGTAGCCCGACTCGCATCATTGCTCCCGCGCTTCATCGCGCTTCGATGACCTGAATGCCATCTGGTCTGATCGGGATCATATCGTGATCGTGTGGGAATTGCCTGACGCTGCCGCGCCGATTTGTCTACGAGCCGGAGACGCCAGGGGAACGCGCAAGACAACCTGCGCGGAAGAAGAGAGGACCAATTGTCAGAAGGGCGACTGTTTGTTGTGCGTGACTGAGGATGGTTTGCAACAGACCTGCGGAAGTAATGTGTTTTTACTCGAAACTGGCCGTCGCCGCCGCGCGATCGGGAAAAATGCCCAGTCTCTTATGAAGCCCGGTCATCTCCAGCACCTGCATGACTCGCGCCTCGACCCCGCACAGCACGGCCTTGCCGCCGCGCGCCGCCGCCCGGCTGGCGATCGTCTGCAGAGCGATCAAGCCCCGGCTGCTGACGTAGTCTACTCCGCTCAGATCGAGCACGAGACGAATCTGGCCTTCCTCCAGTCTCCGGTCGGCCTCAGCCATCAATTGAGGGAAGGTCTGTGCATCGATACGCCCGCTCACGCTCAGAACGGTGACCGGGCCGATGGTTGTCGCGATTTGCATACCTCTCCCTCTCTCTGCCTCGGAACGCCGGCGGCAGTCGCGGTTTTCCCACGTGCGGTGCGTGCAATGTTGGGGTGCCTCTTCTGGCGCTTATGAATATATACCGATCCCGGCAATGCGTCAATGGACCATGCCGCCGTGCAGGCACATGTCCATCAACTCGGTATTGTCTCCGGATCTCTTTGATCCTCGCCATGAGAAATAGTTGTGCAGGTGTGCTATACTGCGCGCGGGTATAGATTACGCTGTTTTCGCTCCCGCCGCTGTCCGAAGGGCGTGCCAAATCCACCACGAACGGGGCGGCAGCGAAAAGCGCCGATTGTGACCGCGTTGAGTATAAAGCATGGCTTTAAGCAGACGAAACCGGACAAAAATCACTTCCCCTTATTGCGGTCCGGTTGTACACTATACCTTGCGGTAGAGGCCCGGAGCGCAGCGTGTCGACGTCGACGATTGCCTTCATCTATTTTTTCTACGGCCTGGCTTTCTTCAGCATGGGCCTGGCCATCACGCTCGAGGTGGGACGTGCGACCGATAGCCGGCTGCGCCGCGCCTTGCCGCCGCTGGCCGGCTTCGGATGGATCCACGCCATCCATGAGTGGCTGGAGATGTTTATCATCCTGCAGATACTGCCGCTGCATGAGGCTCATCCGATCATCTGGGAAGGTCCGCGCATCGGACTGCTCGCGTTTTCCTTTCTCTCGCTTGCCGCGTTCGGCGCATCGCTGTTGTCGCCTAACGAGAACATTCGCCGCATCAGCTTGCTGGTGCCGCTCCTGCTCGTGGCCGTGTGGGGCTTCGGCGCACTAATCTTGCGGGGCCAGCCGCTGCCCGATGATGAGCTGTTGGATGTGATCGACGTGTGGACCCGCTACGTGCTGGGGATTCCCGCTGCGCTGCTGGCTTCCGCCGGCCTGATTGCGCAGCAGCGCGCCTTTCGGCGCGCCGGCATGGTGCAGTTCGGGCGCGACAGCCTGTGGGCAGCCGTCGCGTTCGCCTGGTACGGTCTCATCGGCCTGTTATTCACGCGCCAAAGCGCGCTGCCGCCTTCGACGGTGATCAACCAAGAGCTATTCCTGCGGTTGTTCGGCTTCCCGGTTCAACTGCTGCGCGCAACGGCGGCGGGTGTGGCCGCCTTCTTCGTCATTCGCTTCCTGCGCTCCTTTGAGGTTGAGATGCGGGACAAGCTCGCCGCGCTGCAGGCGGCGCAGCTCGAGGATGCCCAGCGGCGCGAGGCGCAGCGCGGCGAGCTGCTCATGCGCGTCGTCACGGCGCAGGAAGCCGAGCGGCAGCGCGTCGCCCGCGAGCTGCACGACGAGACCGGCCAGGCGCTGACGGCCATCGGCCTGGGTCTGCGTGGCGTGTCCACCATGCTGCGCGCCGACGTGGAGAAGGCCGCGCAGAACCTGCGCCACTTGGAGGGCCTGGTCGCCAAATCGCTCAACGAGCTGCAGCGCGTGATCGCCGACCTGCGCCCTTCTCACCTCGACGACCTGGGCCTGCCGGCGGCCGTGCGCTGGTATGCGAGCGAGGTTCAAAACCGCGCTCCGCTCCACATCGACGTCGAGGTGATCGGCGAGCCGTGTCCGATTCCGCCGGCCGTGAAGACTGCGCTGTTCCGGGTCGTGCAGGAGGCGCTGACCAATGTGATCAAACACGCGCAGGCCCAGCACGTGAAGGTGTATCTGTCATACGCAGACGGCAAGGTCGGCGCGCTGGTCGAGGATGACGGGCGAGGCTTCGACGCCTCTCGCCTGGAGGATACCAGCCGACCGTCGTGGGGACTGCTGGGAATGGAGGAACGCGCGGCGCTGCTGGGAGGGCAGTTCACGCTGCAGTCAAGCCCGGGCCAGGGCACGCGCGTGGAGGTGATCATTCCTGTTGATGTACGGGACGCATCTGAAAGGGCCGATGAGGATAGACATGACCATACGCTTACTCCTGGTGGATGATCACGTCGTCGTGCGCTCCGGGCTGCGCATGCTGCTGGACAATGAGCCGGACGTCGAGATCGTCGGCGAGGCCGGCACGGCGCGCGAGGCGCTAGACAGTGTGCCGCGCTTGAAGCCGGACATCGTGCTGATGGACATCGGCCTGCCGGACAAATCCGGCATCGACGCCGCGCGCGAGATCAAGCGGCTGCGGCCCGAGACAGGCATCGTCGCGCTCACGATCCACGAAGACGAGGAATACTTTTTCAAGATGCTCGAAGCGGGCGCCAGTGGGTACGTGCCCAAGCGCGCCGCGCCCGAGGAGCTGCTCACCGCCATTCGCACCGCCGCCAGCGGCGAAGTGTATCTTTACCCGTCGATGGCGAAGCTGCTCGTCAAGGACTATCTGGATCACGAGCAGGAGGAGAAGACCGGCCGCATGCTCGATGGGCTGACCGAGCGCGAGCAAGAGGTGCTGGCTCACCTGGCCGACGGCGCGAGCAACGAAGAGATTGCCGAGACGCTCAACATCAGCCCTAAGACGGTCGCGCGGCATCGCGAAAACATCATGCGCAAGCTCAACTTGCACTCCCGCTCGGAGCTGGTCAAGTACGCCATCCGCAAGGGGATCATTCAGGCTTGAATGACGGGAGAAAGCCAAAGGGATCAAATTTCAAAGATCAAACTTCAAAGATCAAACTCCAAAGGGCAAAGCACAAGGGTCCAACTTCAAATTAAGAGGTTCGTTCAGCCCAGACACCTGATAACTGACAACTGACAACTGATAACTGATGACTGATCACTGATCAGCCCGACGTCGACGCACGCCGGGCTTTTTTTCGTCCTGCGCGTGGGTCGTTTCACCCATACGGCGCGATCCGGCACCCCGGCCACGTGGGTTACTCGCCCAACCGGCGGGCGCGCGCCCAGGCGATCCTGCCCATTTCAGAATCGGTGACTTGCTGGATTTACGCGCCTGGCCCGGTGATCTATGCTACAAGCGACGAGAAGGAAAGTCGGAGGTGTGAGATGGAAACCATGCTGGCAGTGATCGTTCTGACGATTCTGAGACTGGGGCTGCCGCTCGGCCTGCTGCTGCTGCTCGGCATACTCGTGGAGCGGCGACATAGGGTCCGAACGTGAGGTGAACTGTGGACGTGCTCGAGGCGATCGGTGTGATGCTCATTGGCCTGGCCGTGCGATTTGGCATACCGATCGTTCTCACGATCCTGATCGTGATGTGGCTGCGCCGGCTCGACGCCCGCTGGCAGCTCGAAGCAAACCAGACACGTCCGCGAGCGGCCGGCGCCGCTATGCCACAGGTGCGCTGCTGGGAGCAGCGTGGATGCCCACCCGAGCGCCGGGCGTCGTGCCCTGTCTACGCCCGGCCGGATGTGCCGTGTTGGCAGGCCTTCCGCGGCGCAGATGGCCGCCTGCATGAGGCTTGCCTGGACTGCGATGTCTTCAGGAAGGCGCCGGTTCCGGCTTACGCATAACCTGACTGCGAGGGAAGAACGATGATCAGACATTGGATGACTCGACTGTTCGTCGGCCTGATCTTCGCGCTGCCGATGGCCATGCTGCCGGTGGCGCTGACGCAGGCCGACGCGCCCGGCGTGCCGCAGGAATCACCGCCTGCGCAGTTGGCGTGTAATGCCTGTCACTCTGATTTCCAGGAAGCCTGGGAAAAAGGCGCGCACGGCCGCGCGATAAACGACCCGGTTTTCAAGGAGGCCTGGGAAGAGCAGGGCAAGCCGCAGCAGTGCCTCACCTGCCACACGACCGGCTACGACGCGGAGCAAGGAACCTGGCTTGCCGACGGAGTGACGTGCCAGGCCTGCCATAGCCCCGTGGCCGCCAAACACCCTGAGGAGCCGATGGCTGCCGACCGCTCGGCCAAGATGTGCGGCACGTGCCACAACGAGACCTTCTTCGAATGGCAGGTGAGCAAGCATCGCGAAGTCGACCTGGACTGCGTAGGCTGCCACGATTCGCACGGCACGACGTTGAAGGCCGAAGACGCCTCGGCCATGTGCGCCACGTGCCACCGCGATCGAGCCTCCAATTTCGCCCACACCGCGCACAGCCAGATGGGCCTGACCTGCGCGGACTGCCATCTCGGCCAGCTCGACGGCGTAGCCGGCGAAGGTCACGCCACGCGCGATCACAGCTTCAACGTGAGGCTGGAGGCGTGCAACCAGTGCCACGCCTACCAGATGCACGACCCGGTCCAAGTGCACCTCGACGAGCCGACGCCTGAACCGCCGGATGCGATGGCTGCCGTCGAGACGCTCAGCGTGTCGGCCGTGCCTGAGCAGGTCAGCCCAGTCGGATTCGCCGTCGTCTCCGGCCTGGTCGGCTTCGCCGCCGGTATCGTGCTGGCGCCATGGCTGGAGCGCTGGTACCGGCGCATCAGCCGCGACGAGAAGTGAGGCGCTCCATGGGAACAAAGACATTCAAGCGGCGCAGCTTCCTGAAAACGGCGGGCATCGGGGTCGTGGCCGTCGCCGGCCTGCGCATGAACGAGCGCGCGCTCTCAGGCCCGGCGCCACAGGGTGACAGCCCGCACAAGTGGGCGATGGTCATCGATCAGGCGAAGTGCACCGGATGCGGATACTGCACGCTCGCCTGCCGCGCGCACAACGACGTGCCTCCCTCGATCTCGTGGAACCGCGTGATCCACGCCGGCAAGGTCAAGGACCAGGACGTCTTTCTTGCGCGTCCGTGCATGCAGTGCGAGCACGCGCCGTGCGTCGAAGTTTGCCCGGTCGGGGCCAGCTACTACCGGCCGGACGGCATCGTCATGATGGACTACGGCAAGTGCATCGGCTGCCGTTACTGCCTGGTGGCCTGCCCGTACGGTGGGCGCGCCTTCAACTGGGAAGATTTCACCGGGCCTAACCCCGCCGTTCCGGCGTGGGGACAGCCGGAAGTGCCGCGCCGGCCGCGCGGCGTGGTCGAGAAGTGCTCGTTCTGCTACCACCGCATCGATCGCGGGCTGGCGCTCGGATTGAAGCCGGGCGTCGACGCGGAGGCCACGCCGGCCTGCGTGGTGGCCTGCCCGGTCGGCGCGCGAAAGTTCGGCGACCTGAACGATCCTGAATCGGAAGTGAGCAAGCTGCTCGCCGATCATTCCTACTATCGGCTGCGCGAAGACCTGGGGACGGGTCCGCGCGTGTACTATCTGCCCACGCGTGAGGAGGTGTCCGGATGATCGCGAAGCACGCGCTCAAACGCCCGGCGTTTCGGCTTACGCGGCTGCAATTATGGCTCTTCCTGCTGGCGACGCTCGTCGTGGCCGGCGTGATCGCAGGCAGTGTTGTGTTTGCGCGCGGCCTGGTCGTGACGAATCTGAACGACCTTGTGCCGTGGGGCCTGTGGATCACGATCGATCTGTCCTCGATCGCCCTGAGCGCGGGCGCATTCCTGCTGTGCGCGGCAGTGTATCTGCTAGGGCTGAAGCAATACCAGCCCGTCGCGCGCACGGCCACTTTCATCGGCCTGATCGGCTACAGCATGGCCGTGTTATGCCTGATGCTTGACATTGGCCGTCCGGATCGCTTCTGGCACGCGCTGGTGTACTGGAACACGCACTCGGTGCTGTGGGAAGTCACGATGTGCGTGGCGCTGTACTTCGCCGTGCTCGCGCTGGAGACCGCGCCGATCCTCGGCCAGGCTGCCTGGCTGCAGCGCCGCCTGCCGCGTGTGGCCGGCCTGCTCGGCAAGGCGCACACTCTCGCGCCGTACCTGGCCGTCGTTGGGCTGGGATTGTCACTGCTGCACCAGTCGTCGCTCGGCGCGACGTACGGCGTGCTCAAGGCGCGGCCGATCTGGTACCGCCCTGACCTGTCGGTGCTATTCATCGTCTCGGCGATGGCGGCCGGCCCGGCGCTCACGGCGCTGGCTTCGATGCTGTCCGCGCGTCTCACGCGCCGCGCCCACGTCGACGATCGCCTGCTCGAGCGGCTGTCGTTCTTCATCGGCTGGGTGCTGGTCGGCTACCTGTACTTCCGCTTCTGGGACGCG
>DASSFZ010000504.1:0-2235 GCA_035693785.1 Anaerolineae bacterium
CTGCCGGCGAGGAGAGTCCGATCGCGACCGGGTCGCGGCGGTGTTCGCCTCGAACTGTTCGGCCAGCCAGTCGACGGCGCCCGGCGTGCGCCGCCAGTGGTTGAGGTGCTTGGCCGCGTAGTCGATGGCTTCGTTCTCGTCGCCGAGGCCGAGCAGAGAAGGCAGTCGATTGGGAATGCGCTTCTTGCCGATCAGATAGTCTGGCGCGTGCGGATTCTGTTCGAGCGCTCTCGCCAGCGCCTTGCGCGCGCGGTCGGACGCGCCGCTCTGGCGATACTCCAGAAGGGCGCGTGTGTAGCACCAGACCGACGACCATTCGTCGCGATATTTCTTGATGAGCTTGGCGGCTTCGTCGTCGCGATTCATTTCGAGAAGAAGGTCGAGCAGCGAGTATCGGACGCCCTGGTTGTCGTCGGGATTCAGGCGCAGCATGTCTTGGAAGTGCCGGGTCGCTTCGTCTCGGCGGTTTAGACGCCACAGCGTGTGGGCAAGCCCGTCGCGCGCGCGCATGTACGGACGCGTCTCGATCATCCCCCAGAAGTGGCCAACGCCCGCCTTGAAGTATTCTCGGCCCAACGCCCGCTCGCCGGCGGTGACGCCCTGCTCGTAAAGCTCCAGCGCGCGCCCGACCGTGCCGGCTTCCTCTTCTGCTAGCAGGACGTACGCGTCAGCGCAGTTCGCCGAAGTGGACAGAGCCTTGTGCGCGAGCGCGATGCGCTTCGCCGGGTTGGTCTCCTCCCAGGCCTGATACATGATCTGCTGCGCCTTATCCAGCTTCCGGTCGCCCGATCGGGGCGCTCCGACTGCCTTCGCCATCATACTTTCCATCACGCGGCGATCGAGAACAGGGATTTCGTCCTCCTCCTCTCCCTCGTCCTCGAAGTCGGCCCAGTCGACGTCGTGCACCGGGTAGGCCTCCAGCGGGAGCTTGCCGGCGGGATATTTGACATCGACATTCACCGGGCCGGCGTGCGTGTCGACTTCGATCGCAGCTTCTGCCGGGGCGAAGTCGCCGCTCGCGTCGAGCTTCAGGTGATCGCGGACAAACTCGGGGATGGCACGCAGGGCGGCTTCGTACCACAGCAGATCGATCAACTCGGGGCGGCGCGCACTGTCTCGCTCGTAGATGATCGGAATCGGGTACGCGTCTTCGGCGGCGACCTCCCAACCGTACTGCTCCATCGCGTCGAGATCGTCGAATGGCACGATATCCGCCGTATCGAAGAAGAGCGTATGCCCGCCTGCCTCGGGGATCGCTTCCGTAGGGTGATCGACACCGCCGAACATCTGCTCGACGTCCGACCAGTTCAGGAACGTGGCAAGTCCATACTGCACACCGCCGTTGCCCATCACCGACGCGAAGCGGGGCTTAGGCTCGGCCGGATGCCGGACGGCAAGCATGTGCGAGTTGGTCAACTGCACCCACGGTGCGGCGCGATAGAACTCGGCTGCGGCGGCGAACAAGCCGCCCACTAATTCCGGCGTAGCGCCTTTGACAGAGAGCAGGCCGGGATGCTCGGCCTCGTCGTCGCGCAGGTGGGCTTCCAGGTCGCGGATAAGCTCCGTGAACTCCTCAGGTGGCTGCCCCTCTTGAATCGTCATGTCGAGCGCGTACCGCGCGAGCGCCGACGCAATCGGCTCGACCAGGTCCGGACTGACGACGACCGCCGCGGGCCGGCGCGGAGCGCCGCCTCCGGGGAGCGGCTTGCGCATTCCTTTCAACAGCACGCCGGCCACGCCGTCCGGCACTCTCGCCGGCTCCACCAGCTCGGTGTAGATGATGATGCCTTCATACGGGTCGAAGACAAAGATGACCGAGGGCCGTGCCGGGCGGCCCTCCGCTGACACGATCCACGTGCGGAGTTTGGCGACGGCGATCTGCCAGGTCTCCGACGTTTGGGGCAAATTGGCGATGGTACGGCGCGACGGGACGCGGGACATCGGTTCTCCTCGTGTGCACGCAAAACATGTCAGGCGGACGTAGGGCGGCTTTCCATAGCCGCCGATTTGCGGCGCGTATGGAAACGCGCCCTACGGCTGATCACGACATTCGCGTGCACACCTTTCCTCTTGTGTATGGGCGGCGGGCGCTGTATGAATTATACGGCATATTGCCGCGCGCAGGCAAGCCATTTGGTAACTACTCCGCCGTCATTGCGACCCCGCTGAGATTGCTTCGCAAAATGACGCTACCCAGAAACTGGCCGCGCTGTGTCATTCCGACCCTGACCCTGA
>DASSFZ010000505.1:0-12639 GCA_035693785.1 Anaerolineae bacterium
GCGTTCCTGCTTGCGCCTTGGGAAGCGCTCACGCCGCTGTGGGTCGAGCAGTATGCCAACAACCATCCTCTCGATCCGCGCGACGTGACCTTGGTGTACGTCGCCGCCGGCTCCTTCAATCCGTGGCTAGACAACGTCTTCGCGTACTTCGATCGCGGTCCCGTATACCTTGCCGACTATCGGCGGCAGGTCGTCGAGGGCGGTCTCTTTCGCCTGCGACCGGACGGCGAATCGCCGCCTTTATGGCGCGTCGCCGCGCTAGGCGATGCCAGTCTCCCGGCGTTGTCGACGACGCTCGACGTGATAGCCGAGGGCGAGATCGAGCTGCTGGGCGTCTCGCTCGATCGCACGGCGCTGCAGGCAGGCGACACGGCCCACATCACTCTGGCGATGCGCGCCCCCGTCACGCCGACGCACATCCTGATGCCTTACGCGGACGTCGGCGGGCGCGCTTACCGGTGGACGACCGATTCACGCGTGCTGAGCACGGATTGGCGTCCTGGCGAAGTGATCGTCGAGCGCTACGAGATCGCCCTACCTTTCTCGACGCCGCCGGGCGAATATCCACTGTCGCTCGGCGTCGCCGATCTCACCGAGGGGCGCGACCTCAGACTTCGGAAGTCTGTGGGGATTTCCGAAGTCTCCATGGTCCCGGTCGGCGCGCTGCGCGTCGAGGTCCCTCAACTTGCCCCGGCCGCGCTGAGCTCGCCTGCATGGGCCGATTTTGGGGCGCAGATCGCCCTGGTCGGGGCATCGGCTTCGGGTAACGGGCAGGTGGTCCATGCGGCATCACGCGCATGGACGGAGCCGCTCGTCGTGCGCCCCGGCCAGTCAATACAGGTCTGGCTCGACTGGTTGGGGCAGCGCCAGCCGCTCGACAACTACAAGGTGTTCGTGCACTTGATCACGCCGGGGGAGCAGCTCGCCGCGCCGCCGGCCGACTTCTACACGCCGCTCGGGGGCGCGTTTCCCACCCATTTGTGGATTCCCAGATGGATCGAAGGCCAGGGCGTGAGCGATCCGTATACGCTCACGCTACCGCCCGACGTCCCACCGGGCGACTATCTGCTCCAGGCCGGGCTGTACGGATTGACGAGCAACCGCCGCGTGTACATCCTCGGAGCGGATGGGAATCTCGCAGGCGACCGCGTCATCCTCGGTCCGGTCACGGTTGCAGGCCAGTCCTCGTCCCCCTGAGCAAAGCCGGATCATTTGACCATTGCCTGCAAGCCGTGTATGATGTGACCTCGTGCTCAAATCACTTATTCGGAGGAGATCCACCGTGTTTTCACGCGAGAAACCGCAGCAACGACCTGCCGCCGCACCCCCGTCCGCGCCTGCGGGTGGCGCAGCGCGCACGATCGAGACGGTTATCGGCTCGACGGCGCACGTCAAGGGGAGTATTACCAGCGACGCCGGCATTCGCATCGACGGCATTTTCGAAGGGGAAATCCGGGTCGCAGGCAACTTGATCATCGGCGAGACGGGCAAGGTCATCGCCGACATCAGCGCTGACAATGTGTCGGTTTCGGGCGCGGCGAAAGGCACCATCGAGGCCGCCGGCCGGCTCGAGATTTTGTCGACGGGTCGCGTGTGGGGCGACATCACCGTCGCCTCGTTCCTGATCGACGAAGGCGGTTTCTTTCGAGGCCAGTCCATCATGCCCGGCGAGCCTGACATGCCGATGCTCGAACCGCCTAGCGGCGCGGCAGTCACGCCCGGCGAGGTCATCGACGCACAGTAGACAAATCGTAATTGGTAAGTAGTTACTGGGAGCATACCCGGCCAACACGGTAGCCTCAACCGTGGTGATCCAACCGGGCATGACAAACCTTTCACTCGCGCTTCGTGCCATCCGGCATCGTCGCGCCTTTGAGTGACTTGCTGCGAACCGTCCACATGTTACAAGGCAGCGCGACGCCTGCGCTGCGCACCACGCGCCGGCGCATTGCCGCGCACGCGCGCGATCTCGACCAGCGACCCAATCCCCACACTGCCAAAGCCCAGCGCGAAGGTCGCCACGAAGGCCGACGTCGTCGGATGGCCGGCTGTCCACAGGACAAGCCCGGCGGCTGCGGCGTACAGCGCCATCCCGATCTCCAGCCAGGCGAGCAACTCGGCGCGCGGGCGCGAATCAGCGAGCCGGGTAGTGTCCGCGGCGCCTTTCGGCGTGCGGTGAAACTCACCACCCTGCCGGATCAGGCCGGACAGCACGGCCAGCGCATTGCTGAACGCGATCCCGAAACCGACGACGAGCAGGAGCGGCAGGTAAGATAGCCGTCGAAGCCAGCTCCCGTCGCCACGGTGGAGCGCCCACTGCGCGACGCCGTGGGCGAATGGCAGCCCCAGTCCACTCAGGCCGAGGAACGCCAACGGTCCTTGCTGAAGACTTGGGCCACCCATCGCCAGCGGCAGCCACAACAGCACGACCAGTACCATCAACAAGTGCGCCGTGTAACCCGCAAGGTACGCGAAGCCGGCTGCCTTCTGTATGGGCGACCACGACGATGCACGCAAGATAGATAGGGCGTGCTTGCGCAGGCACTGCGCGCCGCCCTTCGCCCAGCGCGCGTGCTGAAGCTTGACGGCGCCGATCGACTCGGGCTCTTCCTGCGGCACCGATACGTCCGGGACGAACACACCGCGCCATCCAGCGAACATGGCGCGGTAGCTGAGATCCATGTCCTCGCACAGTGTATCGGTGTGCCAGCCGCCGCTGAGCTCGATGCACGACCGGCGCCAGATGCCGGCCGAGCCGTTGAAGATCGTCGGCCAGCCAGATCGATTCCGCGCGAACTGCTCGACGACGAAATGCCCGTCGACGGCGACGGCCAGAGCACGTGCCAGCGCCGAACGGTGATAGTTCAGGTGCTCCCAGCGCGCCTGCACGAAGCCGATCGACGCACTGGCGGAGAAGTACGGCATCAAGCGCCTTAAAAAATCCGGCGCGGGCACGAAGTCGGCGTCGAAAACGGCGACGTATTCGCCGCGCGCCGATTTCAGTCCATTCGCCAGCGCGCCCGCCTTGTAACCATCTCGGCTCGAGCGATGGATCAGCATCACGTCGATTCCACGTCGCCGATGCGACTCGGCGCGCGCCCGCGCCATGGCCGTCGTGTCGTCAGTCGAATCGTCAAGCACCTGAATCTGAAGCCGGTGACGCGGCCAGTCGAGGGCGGCCGCCGCGTCGACGATGCGCTCGGCCACGGCCGGCTCGTTATACAGGGGCAACTGCACTGTGACGACCGGCAAGTCGTATTCGTCTCGCGGCACGGGTGGAAGCGGCGGGCGCGGCGCGCGGCGGTGACGAAGGCACTGGGCGACGAGCGCCAGCACGTAGACGCCGTATAACCCGAGGGCCGTCGTAGCGATGGCATACAAGACAGTAGCCACGATCATTCAGTCTCAACGGCCTTTCGATAAAGGGCAACACAAAGCCGCGACGTGTGTCCGTCGCGGCCTCCTCAAGCGCCGGGTGCGGCGCGCAGTGGCAGGTGAAAGCCTACTTGAGTCCAAGCACCTCGAACACCGGCTCCGGCTTGCTGTGACCCTTGACCAGCAGCGGCTCGAGCGCATTCACGCGCACGCGATCTTTGACGAGATCGTATACCGCCTGGCTGATCAAGATTTGATCGTGCCGGGCGTTCTCTTGCAGGCGCCTGGCGTAATTCACGCTGTCGCCGATGGCCGTGTAGTTCTGCTGCTGCGCGTTGCCGATATTGCCGACCACGGCTTCGCCGACGTTGATGCCGACGCCATAAGACAGGCGCTCGCCGGATGGCACGCGCTCGCGATATTCCTGGATCGCTTTCTGCGTCGCGATCGCCGCGCGCACGGCGCGTAACGTGTGGTCGGCCTGGTCGAGCGGCGCGTTGAAGAAGCCCATCACGGCGTCGCCCATAAATTTGTCGAGCGTGCCTTCTTCGCCGAGCACGGCGTCGGCGGCCAGGCCCAGGTAGGCATTCAAGATCTCGACCAGCTTTTCGGGCTTCAGATTCTCGCCGAACGTGCTGAAGCCGCGAATGTCGGCGTAGTACGTCGTGATGACGCGGCGCTCGCCTCCGAGCTTCAGCATGCCGGGATCGGACAGCAGTCGCTGCACGACGCGCGGCCCGACGTACCGCTGGAACGTCTCCTTGATGAAGCGCTGCTCGGTCAGGTCGTCGATGACGATGGCGACTCCCTGCGTCGTGTGCGCGGCATCCTTCAGTGGGGAGACGTTCAAACGCCACGAGACAGTTCCGCGCTCGGGCAGCGTCGGCATCATCTCCCGTGCGACGACCGTCTCGTTTGCCTTGACCTCGTCGATCAGGGGAGCCAGGTCGTGAGCCGCGCTCAGCGCCGACGTGTAAGGCCGGTTGACGATGTCGCGGGCAGGCACGCCGAAAATGGCCTCGGCGGCGCGGTTGAAGAGCGTCACACGATCGATCACGTCGGTGGTGACCACGCCCGACGCGATCGAGGCGAATACGTTGTCCATCAGGTTCTTCATCTCGGTGATGGCCGCCAGGTTGCGCCGGACGCTCTCGAAGAGGCGCGCGTTTTCGATCGCCAGCGCAGCCTGATTGGCAAACGCGGCCAGCAGATCGCGATCGCGGTCGGAGAACAAGCCGGTCTTGATGCGGTTGTCGGCGTAGATTACGCCGGTGATGCGATCACGCGCCCGCAGGGGCACGCACAGGATACTGCGCAGGCTGTAGGCGACGATGCTCTCCTGAGTGGCAAATCGCGGATCGGCCTGGGCGTTCGTGGTGACGACGGCGACGCCCCCCGTCGCAACTTGATGGACGATGGTGCGGCTCACCTCGAACGACGAGCTGTTGATCGTCTCGCGCTCCATATTGCGAGCGACTCGGAACTCCAACTGGCCGGTGCGTTCGTCGCGCAGCATCAGGAAGCCGCGCTCGGCCCCCGTCAGCTCGATGATATGATCCATGACCTGGTTGAGCACGTCGTGGAGATCGAGGGTGGAGTTGACGGCCTGGCCGACCTCGTACAGCGCACGGAGCGCTTCACGCTCGCGGGCCAGCGTGTCGACCATCTGCCGGAACTTAGGCAAGATGCGCTGCATTTCCAGCAGCGACTTCTGCGCCTGCAGCACATCGGGGCTGGCGGGCATCTTCGTGAGGGCCGAAGCCTGACGCTCCAGCGCACCCGTCAACGCTTCCAGCATCGACTTCAGATCGGCCTGCGCGGCCGGCGTCTTCAGGATGAGCGTGATATCGGATGGCGGTCCAAACGAGGATGTGTCGGACACCTCAGGTCTCCACGAGACGGCCACTTGGCTCGAAGCACGATGATTATAGTACAACTCGTTGGAGGTGACAAACCGAAGCGGCGTTTTCTCTGCCGCTGAGGCATAGGGCAGACCTGCGAAGCGTGTCGCAACCAAAAGAATTACCACAGATGACACGGACATATTGAGGGGCCGCCATTTGTGACATCCGTGGAATCCGTGGTTAAACCGCGTGCTCTACACGCGTCGCCTGGGGAAACGTAGCTGTAGGAAGTCCTTAGGCCGATAAGGCCGAGTCGCGCTGAAGATGCGGCGTTTAAGGCCGGCCCACCACAACCCGAGATGAACCTGGCGCCAGATCGAACGCACCCGATCCACACCGCTTTCATCGCGCCCGAAAGTTTCCCGCACGAAGTCAACGGTGATTTCCTGGATTGCGGTTCGGTTGCTGGGAGCCGCCTCGCCGAGCAGCTCGGCCTGCTCGTACGGCGTTTGATACGCCGTGAGATCGACGCGCAGCCATTTCGCCAGGCGCACGAGCCGGGCATAAGCCCAGCGCGCGCCACGCAGGCTGCGCAGGCCGCGGTTTTCGACGACGTAAATCGCTACGCCGGCTATCGCCACGCACACGATCAGCGCGCTGGCGACGAAGAGGATAGCTCCGGGCAGCCATCTCTGGGCCGCGCTTGTCGCCCCGCTCGAATCGAACACGTCGAGGCCTTCGTCCTCGCCGAGCCGCGAGAGCCGCTCGAGGTCGCGCGCCGACGGCGTAGGCGGCAGCGCAGGCTCAGGCAAATCCCCCTCTTTGGCCGGCACAGGCCGATTGATAACAGGCTGCGCTGCCGTCGGCTCGAACTCGACCCAGCCGTAGCTGGGGAAGTAGACCTCGACCCAGGCATGGGCGTCGCGCTCGCGCACGCGGTAGACCTCGCCAGATGGCTCGTACTCGCCGCGCGCGTAGCCCACGGCGACCCGCGCAGGGATCCCCAGCGCACGCGCCATCGTCGCCATTGCAGCGGCGTAGTAGTCACAGTAACCGGCGCGTGACTCGAACAGCACGTAGTCGACACCGTCTTGTCCTAACTGCGGCCCTTCGATCTTCTCGTTGTAGCCGATGTTACGTCGCAGCCATTGCTCGAGCGCCGCTGCCTGATCGAATGGATTAGTCGCCTCGGCTTCTGTCACGATCTGCCGGGCAAGGTCCTTCACACGCGGCGAAAAGTCTTCGGGCAACTGGAGATAGCGCTCGACGATCCAGTCTGGATAGTCCGTTCCCGCCCCGCGCAGCGTATCCACGTCGGCCGTCGACAAGGACGAGACGACGTCGTAATTGTCGCCCGCGCGAAGCATATCGCGACTCGTCACAAACACCGGCTCGACGACGAGCTGTGAGCCGCCCTGGATGCTGCCAGCAGGCATGGCGGCCAGCATCGCATCTGCCTCCGCGTCTCGGTTGAAATATACGGGTTGAGCCGCAGAGATCAATAGAGACGTGCGCTGGAAATAGAAAGTGACGGTCTGCCTCACGTTCGAGCGCTGGGCATACGGGACGGCGAGCGGGTCCGCGCCCGGACGGTACACGTACGAATCCGCAGCCGAGCTGAGCCACCCGTTCGACGTGTACACGTCGTACGTGCCGGCGCGCCAATATCGAGCTAAGGCATGCGCGTTATCGGGCGACGGGTGGACGTACACGTCCATCAGCACCGTGTCGCCCAGGGCGCGCGGCCCGGCAAAGCCCAGCGTGCGCCCGAACGGATTCGTCAGGGGCGGACCTTCGCCCTCCAAGGCAGAGAACACGCGCGTGAAGCCATCTTCGATCGATCGAATAGGCCGGCTAACCTGACGCCACAGCTCGTCGAACTGTGGCATGGGCGCGAATTCGGGCACGGCCCAGGCTACGATCATCGCGCACAAGGCGACGATGGAGCTGCCGCGCACGAAAGAGCTGCGCACGTCGCTATCGAATCCAATCCGAGCCTGCCGCCATTCGCGCTCGCGCAACATGTAGTGTACGCGCGCCAGATAGAGCAGCATGCCGGCGAGGTACAGGTACAGAAAAATGGATAACTGCATCCGGCCGCCGTAATAGTACAGGTTAACCAAGATCACCAGGCCGGGCAGCAGCGCGACGCGGAGTACGCGCACGGTGTGGAAGGTATACCACGCGGCAAGATATCCGAGCAGCCAGAAAATCGCCATCATCGACAGCAAGAACATAAAGTTGTCCTTGCCGACGCCGGTCTGCAAGAGCGAAGCGATCCATTCTCCGAGGTGGCGCCCGAAAGCGATCAGGCTCTCGCCGAGGGTCGCAGCCTCCTCCGCAGCCGGCAGATAGGCCAGCGAGGCGAACGCGATCCACGCCACGCCATACGCGCTCGCCAGAAGATGCGCCGACAGCGGGCGGAACCGGCTGCGCGCGAGCAGTGTGCCGAGCAGCAAGGCTGCGAGCGATGTCGGCTGGAGCCGGTCCAGCCCCGGCGCCCAGTCCGACGACGCCACGGTAAACGCGGCCATGGCCAGTGTGAACGCCAGAAGAAGCAAGATTCCGAAGTCGAGCCTCGGCTTGGATGGCATCATTTCGTGTTTCATCTCGTGCAATTGTCCCGTGACCAGATCGTCACATACCCCCTAAGATACGCATATCCCACCCAAGAGGTTCAGAACACACAAAGAAGTATAACCGTGCTGTGAGCCGAGGTCAACAGCAAAGACACAGGGTACACGGCGACTGAAAGGCAAGTTGACTTCCCCGATCAACGATGTTATGATTCGCGCGCTTCGGCTCCCAGGCAGTCTCCCTCTTCCGTGTTGATGAGCCGATTGGCCTGCTCCTCATCGCAGACGCCAACGACGCGCAGAGAGGCCGCGCAGCTCAGGAATCGCCGCGGCCTCCGTGTGCCGTCGGCCTCTGCGGCGAGACCAACACCAGTACAGCCGGGCTAAGTAGATCGGCGTTTGGTCATGCTGAGCGATGTGAAGCATCCGACAGCGGCCGATACGAGCGCGAGGAGACGCGATGAACTGGCTGGCAGACGTGCCAGAAAGCCGGCGGAGGCGCTACCTGATCTTGATCAGCATCATCATCGCCGCCGGAATCTGCTATTGCGCTGGGATAGCCGCCTTACTGTTCGCTCCCTCAAATCAGACGATCATGGCCACATTCACGCCGACGGCCACGCCGTCCCCGACCGCGCCAGGCGCGACTCCATTGCCGACCCGTACGCTGCCTCCGTCGCCGACGCAGTTCAACACGCCGACCTTCACGCCCACGTCGACCCCGACGGCCACGCCGACGCCAAGCCCGACGAGTACCGCAACACCGACACCGACGGCCACGCAGGTCTCTCCGACGCCGACGGCAACTGGAACGGAGGCGCCGACAGCGACGCCAACGCCGACATCGACCTTCACGCTCACACCGACACCGGAGATCACAGACACTTTCACGCCAACGCCTACCGACACGGAGACGCCCACGCCGACCGAGACGCCTACGCCGACCGAGACGCCCACGCCGACCGAGACGCCTACGCCATAGCACAAGAGCACATGGCCGCATTCTGAGCGAAACGCAGTGAGGCCTGCCCCTTCGCAGGCTCAGGGCAAGCTCTGAGCGCAGGCGTAGGGTCAAAGGATGCCTGTCGCTCCTGCGCGTTCGAAACACCATCCGACCCGGAACTCGATGAACCTGACTCAACTCATCAAGAAACTGTCTGAGACAACCGGCATCTCCGGCCACGAGGCTGCCATCCGACAAGTGATCGGCGAGGAACTCGGCCGCTGCGCCGACGAGGTGCACGTCGACAAGATGGGGAATCTAGTGGCGCTGAAGCGCGGAACAGGCCGGCGTCCCCGCCGGCGCATCCTGCTCGCCGCGCATATGGACGAGATCGGCCTGATGGTCGGCGGCATCGACAAGGGCTTCCTTCGCGTCGAGCGCGTGGGCGGCGTCGATCCGCGCGTGATGCTCGCACAGGAGGTCGTCGTCCACGGCCGGCGCGACCTGCCGGGGGTGATCGCCTCGCTGCCGCCGCACCTGCAAGCTGACGCCGACAAAGACAAGACCGTTCCCGTCGACAAGCTGTGGGTCGACGCAGGTTTGAGTGAAGCGCAAGCCCGGCGGCTGGTGCGCGTCGGCGATCTGGTGTCGATTCGGCAGACGGTTGTCGAGCTGAAGAACGACCTGCTCGCAGGCAAGGCGTTCGACAATCGCGTATCGGTGGCGGCCATAGCGGCATGTCTCGAAGGGCTGGTCGAGCATCAGCATGGCTGGGATGTGATGGCCGTGGCGACGGTGCAGGAAGAGACGACGATGCTCGGCGCGGCGACGAGCGCGTTCAGGCACGCCCCTGACGTTGCCATTGCCATAGACGTGACGTTCGGCGCGCAGAACGGATCGAACGACGTCGAGACGTATTCGCTCGGCAAAGGCCCGACGATCATGATCGGCCCGAACGCGCATCCTCAGATCGCCGACCGGCTGCGCGACGTCGCCAGACGCATCGAGATGAGCGTCCAGGTCGAGCCGTTACCGGGATCGAGCGGCACCGATGCCTGGGCGATACAGGTCGCGCGCGAGGGCGTCCCGTGCGGCATCGTCGGCATCCCGCTGCGCTCGATGCATACGCCGGTCGAGACCGTGTCGCTGAAAGACGTCGAGCGTGCGGGTCGACTGCTCGCCGCGTTCATCGCCGACCTGGACGAGGCGTTCTACAAGTCGCTGACGGATTAGTAATTGGAGATTAGTAATTAGAGATTGGTGAGCAGTGACCACGGATTACCAATTACCAATAACTGATCACTGATTACTGATCACTGATTACTGATAACCGGTCCCAGATCG
Source organism: Anaerolineae bacterium (assembly GCA_035693785.1). Classification (GTDB taxonomy): domain Bacteria; phylum Chloroflexota; class Anaerolineae; order Fen-1058; family Fen-1058; genus DASSFZ01. Next base: position 10,083 of record DASSFZ010000505.1, read on the forward strand.
TACAATACCAGGCCATGACCATCACCTCTTATCTTCGAGAACTCTCCGAAGCAGCCGGCGTGCCCGGCGACGAGCGCGCCGTGCGCAAGATGATCGAGGATGCCGTCCGCGATCACGTCGACGAGATGCGCGTGGATACGCTGGGCAACCTCCTTGCGCTCAAAAGAGCGCGTCGGGACAAGGGCCGCCCGATGCGCGTGATGATCGACGCGCACATGGACGAAGTCGGGTTCATGATTGTCGGGCACACGGGGGACGGCGGGCTGAAGTTCCGCGCGGTAGGCTCACTCGATCCGCGCATCTTGCCCGGTAAGGTCGTGTCGGTCGGGCCCGACCGCATTCCCGGCGTGATCGGCGTGAAGCCCATGCATCTTGCCAGAGACACGAGCGCCGTGCAACAGATCGATGCGCTGGTCATCGACATTGGCGCGAGCAGCAAGGAGCAGGCCGAGGACGCGGCGAAGGTCGGCACGTACGCGGCGTTCCGCACGCTGTATCGATCCCTCGGCGGGGGGAAGGTGCTCGGCAAAGCCTTCGACGACCGCGCCGGGTGCGCCGTGCTGATCGACATTCTGCAAGGACCGCGCCTGCCGGTCGACGTGCTGGCCGCCTTCACCGTGCAGGAAGAAGTTGGGCTGCGCGGGGCGCGCGCGGCGGCCTATGCGCTGAACCCCGACGCGGGTTTCGCGATCGACGTTACGCCCGCCAACGACCTGCCGCAGCCGGAAGGCGAAGATCGCAGCCCGAACGCGCGCCTCGACGCCGGCCCGGCGATCTACGTCATGACGCGCGGCGACGTGTCCGATCCGCGTTTGGTCAAGCACGCCTTGGAAGTCGGTGAGAAGCGAGGCATTCCACATCAGATTCGCCAGCCGGGCGCGGGAGGGACGGACGCCGGGGCCATCAACCGATCCCGCGCCGGCGTGCCGGCCATAGCGATCTCGACGCCCTGCCGCTACATTCACTCGCCGGTGTGTGTCTTGAGCCTGGCTGACTTGCGAAACTGTGCCGATCTGGTGCGCGAGAGCGTAGCGCAGATGACGCCGCGTGTCCTCAGGCGCTGAGAGGCTGCCGAAGAATTCACCACAAAGGCACAAAGTCACGAAGAAATGCCAGGTGATCCTTTGTGCCTTGGTGTCTTGGTGGTTGACTTCGGACACGCTCTGAGAGATCTAGGGGAGTGCAGAGTTGAAAGACACGATCAGGAAACTCGTTGAGGCTTACGGCCCGTCCGGGTTCGAAGACCAGATCCGCGATATCATCCGAAAGGAAATCGGCGGCCTGGCCGACTCGGTGCGCGTCAGCTCACTGGGCAGCCTGATTGCCGTCAAGAAGGGGACGGGCGGCAAGAATGCGAAGCGCGTGATGCTCGCGGCGCACATGGACGAAATCGGCCTGATGGTGACACACATCGACGAGAAGGGCTACGCACGCGTCACCCATATCGGCGGCATCCGGCCGCTCAACTGCATCGGGCAGCGCGTGCAATTCGCGGACGGCACGATCGGCGTGGTGCTGGCCGAGCGGCTGGAAGACCCGAGCAAGACGCCGGGCATGGAGCATTTATTTATCGACACCGGCGCACGCAACAGGGCATCGTCGAAGGTGAAGGTGGGCGACGCGGCCGGGTTCGTGCAGCCGTTCGTCGACATGGGACAGCGCATAGCCGCCAAGACGATGGACGACCGCATCGGCTGTGCGGTGCAAATCGAGGTGATGCGGCGCCTGGCCCGCACGCCGCACGAGGTACACTTCGTGTTCAGCGTGCAGGAGGAGATCGGCCTGATCGGCGCACGCACGGCGGGCTACGAGATTAACCCGGACGTCGCGATCGCGATCGACGTGACGCTCACCGGCGACACGCCGAAGGCACTGCCGATGGCCGTCGAGCTGGGCAAAGGCCCGGCGATCAAAGTGCAGGACGGGATGATGATCGCCCACGCTGGTGTGAAGAACTTGATGATCCGGCGCGCCGAAGAGAGCAAAACGCCGTACCAGTTGGAGATCCTGCGCGCCGGCTCGACCGACGCAGCCGCGATCCAGCTCGCGCGCGAGGGCGTACCCAGCGGCTGCGTGTCGATCCCATGTCGCTACGTCCACTCGCAGTCGGAGATGGTCGATACGACCGACGTGCTGCAATGCGTGAACCTGCTGCTAGCCATCCTGCGCAAGCCGATCGAGGTGTAGCAGGCAAGAAACCGGGTTTCTTGCAGAAACCCGGTTTCTTTACTCTATGGGACTCCGGCCACGATGTAGGCCCGCCCGGTATCAAGCCCCGCGAAGCTGTTGCCCACCGCCGTGACAAGATAGTCTACTAGGCCGTCGTCGTTGACATCGCCTACGGCCAGAGCATCCACGCCCAGGTTGTCATTTGCAATTCTCCCGGTGATCGTGCGCATCAGGGAGCCGTCTTTGCCTGAACGGACGTAAGCTCTGCCACCATCTACGGCGCCCGCGTCCGATGTGTACGCTGCAATGATCAAGTCGGCGTGACCATCCCCATTCACATCGCCGATTCCTCGTCCAGGTCCCAGGCCATCTCCCCTTGCTTCGGCGT
>DASSFZ010000506.1:0-4049 GCA_035693785.1 Anaerolineae bacterium
TACCCGCAACTCTGGAAGTGGAGCCGGCTGTCGGAGGAGCGTCTGGCGCGTCACTTGTGGGCCGGCGAGGTGTTCGGATTGCCCGGCGCTTCAGGGCTGCGCGCATGGTCGATCTGCTCGCTGTTCGAGGGCTGGGATGAGGCCCAGATGCATCACCTGGACGGCGCTGACCCGGCGTCCATTGTCGAGCTGGCGCAATCGATGCGCGGTTACGCCGCCGGCGGCGGCCGGGAAAAGATTGAGTGCTTCGCGCTCGACCCGTCGCCGCTGATCGATTTGCTGCGCGACGCAGGCTATGCGGGTGAAGACTTCGCCGTGACGGTTCTCGAGCTGGAGTTGGAGCGAGCATGACGACCGTGCGCGAGGCGTTGCACAGGCTGTTCCGCCGGCCTGAACCCGTCGGGACGGCTGGACTCGATCGGGCCGGCTACTCCTATCGTGTGTTCTGGATGAAGCAGGCGCGCGGTTGGGATGCAGCGCGGCGACAATCGGTTTTGGAGGCGACGCGCGTCGTGACAAGAGCCGACGCGTTCGAGTCGAACACTTTCGAGAGGCGCTATCAGGTGCAAGGCCTGGCCGGTGAGCATTCCGGCGCGAGCCTGCTGGCGCTCATTCAGGTTTTGGAGGCGCTGAATGCCGGCGAATGAATCGGATTCCAACGCGCGCGAGGCGCTGAAGCAGCGCATGATCCAGGTCTTGCGCGAGCCGCTGTATGTCGCCATCGAGCGCGAATTCAGCCGCATGCTCCTGCGCGAGAACATCGTCCTCTCGCGCGCCGAGTACAGAAAGCTGAAGTGGGAGGTCGTGCGCGCCATCGTGAACAGCGGCGAATGAACAGAAGCGGGGATGCCCACCATGAAATGCCCGAACTGCCAGCATGACAATCCGCCCGAAGCCACGTTCTGCATGAACTGCGGGACGAAGCTGAGCCGCACGTGCGCGACCTGCGGCGCGACGCTGCCTGCTGGCGCGCGTTTCTGTATGAGCTGCGGCCAGCCGGCCGGCGGCAGCACGCCGGCCGACGAAGCGCGCCTGGCCCGCCTCGCCGCCGCTGCGCCGGTGCCGCTGGCTGAGAAGATGCGTGCTGCCCACCTGGAAGGTGAGCGCAAACAAGTGACCGTCTTGTTCGCCGACGTAGTCGGCTCGACCGCCTTGGCAGAGCGAATGGACCCTGAAGAATGGACGACGATCATGAACCGCGCCTTCGAGCAGTTGTCGCCCGCGATTTACCGCTACGAAGGCACGATCGCGCGTCTGATGGGCGATGCGCTTCTGGCTTTCTTCGGCGCGCCGCTCGCCCACGAGGACGATCCCATGCGCGCGCTCCGCGCCGCGCTCGATCTGTTGAAAGCGGCGCGGGCATACGGCGACGAGCTGCGCCGCGAGCGCGGCATTGAGTTCGCGGTGCGCGTCGGCTTGAACACCGGGCTGGTCGTCGTCGGCGCGGTGGGCAGCGACCTGAAATACGAGTATACCGCGATGGGCGACGCGCAAATTGATCTGAAACGCCATTCGGCATGATTCGCCTCGTCCCGTTCCGCAGGCTCGTCGATCTGGCTGCCCGCATCGGCGCGGACCCCGCCGACAGCGACGAGATTCGCCTTCAGAAGACGCTCCTGGTGCTCGGCGGCAGTTTCATGTTCATTCCCGCCGGCGTGATCTGGGGTGTGATTTACTTCCTCTTCGGAGAGCCGCTCGCCGGCGCGATTCCGCTATCCTACTCCATATTCTCGACGATCAGCATCGTCATCTTTGCGTTTACGCGCAACTATCGATTCCTGCGTTTCAGCCAACTCCTCCTGATATTGCTGCTGCCCTTCTTGCTCCAGGTGGCGCTGGGCGGCTTTGTCAACGCCAGCGCCGTCATCATGTGGTCGCTGATTTGTCCTTTCGGCGCGCGGCTCTTCGGCGAGCCGCGCGACGCTCCGCGCTGGTTCGTCGCCTATGTCGGCCTGGTCGCAGCCAGCGGCCTGATCCAGCCGTACGTGCGACTCGTGAACAATCTGCCGCCTGCGCTGGTGCTGGCCTTCTTCGTCGCCAACATCGCCGCCGTCTCGGCCATCGCCTTCACGCTGCTCTATCACTTCGTCGGGCAGAAAGACACGTTCCTCAGGCTGCTGCGCGTCGAACAGGAGAAATCCGAGAATCTGCTGCTGAATATCCTGCCGAAGGAGATCGCGGCGATCCTGAAGAGTGAGAATCGTACCATCGCCGATTACTTCGACGGCGCCAGCATTTTGTTCGCCGACATGGTGAACTTCACGCCGCTGACGGCGGCGATGGCGCCACGGCAGATGGTTGATCTGCTCAACGAAGTCTTCTCCTACTTCGATTCGCTGGTCGAGAAGTACGACGTGGAGAAAATCAGGACGATTGGGGACAGCTACATGGTCGCCGCCGGCGTGCCGCGCCCGCGCCCGGATCACGCCCGCGTGCTCGCGCGCATGGCGCTCGACATCCAGGCGTACGTGCGCAGCAACCCGGTCTGCGTCGACAAGCACATCGACTTCCGCATGGGCCTGAACTCCGGCCCGGTCGTGGCGGGCGTGATCGGCCGCAAAAAGTTCATTTACGACCTGTGGGGCGACGCGGTGAACACCGCCAGCCGCATGGAGTCGCACGGCGCGCCCGGCCAGATTCAGATCACGCGCGAGACCTACGAGTTGATCAAGGACGAGTTTGTCTGCGAGCCACGTGGGAAGGTGATGGTAAAAGGCAAGGGCGAGATGGAGACGTGGTATCTCGTGGGAATGAAAGACGGGCTACAGTCTCCCGCTCCCGCTGGGTCTGTGACCCAGCGGCTCACACAGGATAAGACGCGGGTCACAGACCCGCTTTGAGCATGCAACCCTACCACCAAGACACGAAGACACCAAGAAAAACTCTGAAATCCTTCGTGTCTTGGTGTCTTCGTGGTTAAGAAGAGCCAATTTAAGACGCGCTCTGAGTCAATTCCACCGTACCCGCATGCGCCGCTCGTCGAAGCGATACAGCCCGGCTTCGCGCGCTACAGCCACAGCCTGCGCATATTCCTTGCCGGTGATGTGGCGATTGATCTCCGGGAATTTCTCTGCGGTCACCCGTCCTGCCGGATAATATTGTGCCATGATGTTCACGTAAGTGTGCGGCGAGACCTCGCGGGCCAGGAACTCCATAATTTCGCGCGTGCCGGCGATGTGCCCCGGCATAACCAGATGCCGCACCAGCACGCCGCGCTTCGCCAGCCCCTGCTCGTCCAGTTTCAGCTCGCCGACCTGCCGGTGCATCTCCTGGATAGCCTGTCGCGCCGCTTCCGGGTAATCTTTGGCCAGCAAGTACCTCAGTGCCGTCCGCGAATCCCAGATCTTGAAATCCGGCATGTAGATGTCGACGATGCCGTCCATGTAATGCAGGCTCTCCATCGAGTCGTAGGCCGAGGTGTTGTAAACGATCGGCAGGCGCAGCCCGCGCTCGACGGCGAGCGCCAGCGCTTCCAGGATCTGGGGCACGACGTGCTCGGGCGTGACGAAGTTGATGTTGTGGCAGCCGCGCGCCTGCAGCTCCAGCATCATCCCCGCGATGCGCTCCGGCCGGGTCTCGCGCCCCTCGCCGGCCTGGCTGATATCCGCGTTCTGGCAGAAGACGCAGCGCAAATTGCACCACGAGAAGAATATCGTCCCGCTCCCGTTCCAGCCGCGCAGGCAGTCTTCCTCGCCGACGTGCGGAAAATAACTGCTCACCCGCGCGTATCGCCCGGTCTTGCAGGCGGCCGTCTTGTCGGCCAGCCGATCCACGCCGCAGTTGCGCGGGCAGGCCAGGCAATGCGCCAGGCCGGCGACTGCTTCGCGGGCGCGGCGCTGCAATCCCCCGCTCCGGTAGAGCTGCATGTAAGCTGGCTCGAAGTCCTTTGACCGTATGACGAACTCAGGCAATTGCTCTGACCGGGTCGATGCCGACGACATCTCACCCTCCGTGCCTGCTCACGCGCCGGGCACGCCCTTGCGATACGGGCATTATACCCCACCCCCGAGATCAATCGGGTGTGTAACGCAGTTCTTCCGCCGCGTCCT
>DASSFZ010000507.1:0-4112 GCA_035693785.1 Anaerolineae bacterium
GACTATCGTCGACAACGAGGCGCCGCCGACCGTCCAGTTCAGCGCCGCCGCGTTCAGCGTGGCTGAAAACGCCGGCCCGGCGGTGATGACCGTCACGCTCAGCGCTCCCTCGGCGTTCACCGCCACGGTGAACCTTGCCACCTCCAACAGCACGGCTAGCAGCGCCGACGACTACGCGGCTGTCCCATCCGGGCTGACCTTTGCCCCAGGCGCGACCCGCGTCAGCTTCACCGTGCCGATCACCGACGATGTCTTCGAGGAGCCAAACGAGAGCGTGACGCTGGCCCTGAGCGTCCCGAACAATGCCACGTTGGGCACGCCCCATTCGGCGACACTCACGATTCTGGACAACGACCGCATACTCAGACTCTACCTGCCACTCATGGCCAGGGCTTTTGCCGGTGGGCCTAACCTGGTACCGGTGAGCTTCAAGGTTAGCCCGGCCGCGCCGATCGTCAGTCAGCCGACGACTTTCACGCTGGCGATCCAGAACCAGGGAACGACACCCATCACCAAGGAATTCTGGGTCGATCTGTACATCGATCCGGTTAGGCCTCCGAGCGCCGCGAACGAGACTTGGGATCAGCTATGCCCCGCGCCACCCACGCCCTGCTACGGCGGAGCCTGGTTGATCACGAGGACTTTAGCGCCAGGACAGTTGATCACTCTCACGTCCGCGATGCTCCTACCCGAATATACCCGCTGGCCTGGCTGGTTCGTCACCAGTGGGTCTCATTCTGTATACGTTTACGTCGACTCTTACTCGCCCAACTCATCGAGCGGCGCCATACTAGAAACCAGCGAATCAGACAACCGCGCCAATCTCATCGTGCAGGTCGCTCCGAGTCTCCTGCAGCTTCAAGCCGAACCGCCGCCCCAGTTGGGCACGCCGCTCAGGTCGGATCGACCACCACCATAGCGAGAACGACAGACTCTCAAGCTCGCATAAGCGCGACGAACGATGAGAAAAATCACGCGCCGACGATCAGAACAGAATTTCGGGTATTGACAAACGTCGAGAAACCTCGTATAGTATTTGTGCAGGGAGCTCCAAGGAACTGGAGAGCGACCTCGTCGAAGCAAAAGCCAAAGCGATGTTTGGTAAGCCCGGTCAGATGGGAAACCATCTTGGGACGCCAAAACGAAGCAGCGGCAGAAGCACTCTCAAGGCGACGAAGCGCTTGACAAGCAGAAAGATGTCTCCTCACGGAGAACATCCGAAGCGAATCAAGAAGTAGAGCCGAGAGAGAAAACTCAAAAGCAACTGCAATCTCTCGAAGCTAGCTAAGCAGCACTTAGATAGCAGAGAGAGAAAGCAGAAGCCGACGAGGAACGACGAGGTAAGCCAACAAGGTTACTCGGAGCCCCTGCATTTTTGATCAGCCTTCGGACTTCGGAAGCCTGGAGGCTGGGTCTCGCAAGCAATGGCGCCCAGCCATCCAAGCACTCTCTCTGGCAAGATGACTCTTAAAGACTTCCGAAGTCTTGGCTGTGACCTGTGTTTGGATCTGCCAGGTCCTTTGCACCGCGCCGGAATGCTTCAGGCTTCAGCAGCCCGACGAAGGGCAGGTTACGATACCTCTCGCGATGATCCAGGCCGTACCCGACCATGAATCGATCCGGCAATTGGAAGCCGACGTACTTCAGGGGTAGGTCGATCAGGCGGTGCTCCGGCTTGTCGAACAGGACGCACACTTCCAGACTGGCGGGCTGGCGCGCCTGCAAATTCCTCAAAAGGTAATTCAGCGTCAGGCCGGTATCGATCACGTCTTCCACAAACAAGACGTGCCGGCCGCCGATCGGAATTTCCAGGTCTTTCACCAGGCGCACGACTCCCGGCGCGCGTGCGTCAGGGGTATAACCGGATATGGCCATGAAATCGACCTCGACCGGGATGGTGATGGCCCGCAGCAAATCGGCCATAAAGAACAGCACGCCTTTGAGCACGCCGATCAGTAGCGGGTTGCGGCCGGCATAGTCCCGCGACACGGCCTGGCCGATCTCGGCGACGCGCCGCTGGATTTCCTCTGCCGGGATTAGGATTTCGCGGATGTCCGAAGCCATCTCTCCATAGGCTGCTGCCAGGTCGTCCGTCACGCTTCAGCCTCCTGAGCGCCGGTGCCCCAGAGGCGCCGGGCCTCCTGTTCCAGCCCGTATTTGACCAGCAGGCTGCGGATGTTCCCCCGCTTGAAGAGCTTGATGTTCACGTCGGGGTAAAGCTCTTTCATACGCCGCAGCTTGCGGTTCTTGTGCGTCGCCAGCTGGGGGCGCAAAGTCGTGATCTCGAGGTAGAGCGCCTGCTGCGGGAGATAAAAATCAGGCGTGAACGCCTCCACGACGTTGCCCTGCTCATCCCACTCCAGGGGAAAGGTGCGAGGCTCGTATTCCCATTCGATGCCGTAAAAGTCGAGAATTAGGGCGAGCGCCTCTTCAGCCAGGTGCGCGAAGGTCGGGCGCGGGCGTTCAGTCGAGCTCAAGGATAGGCTCCTGTGCCTGAACGCGGTCACCGCCGGAGGCGCGCAAGCGAAGGGGCAGCACGGCGCCGATCAATTCGGCTGCCGCTTCCGGGGTCACCCGGGCCGTGTTGACGATCAGATCGTAGAGACCGGGATCGTCCCAGCGGACGTGATAGAAGCGCTTGAGATAGTTGCGGCGGTGGCGGTCGCTGGCCTCGATCTGGGCCTGCGCGGCTTCGAGCCCGATCCCGTGCTGCCGGGCGATCCGCTCGGCCCGCAGCTCGGCTGGCGCGATGACCCGGACGTGCAGCACGTCGGGACGGTCGCGCAAGATCACTTGGCCGGCGCGCCCGACGATCACGACGTTCCCTTCGGCGGCCAGCGCTTCCATGATCTGCTGGACGGCCCGCACGTAGGCATCGCAGGCTTGGTGAGAAGGGTTCAGTCCCAGCAGGCCCAGCTCGTCGATGGTGGCCAGCGCGACTTCCGGCGCGCCTGCCTGGCGCGCCGCCTGGTTGATGAGCTCGCGCCACACCAGGCGATAACCCAGGCGGTCGGCGACCAATCGCGCCACCTCGCGGCCCGGGCTTCCCAACTGGCGAGAGATCGTGATGACAGACATATGCACCTCAGGAGAAAGCGTACCCTTCTGCCTGATAGCACATTATATCGCACGTTACGCACCGCTGCATCCTTTGGCGAAAATTGATTTTGCTCCTTGCGGCCGAAGCTGTATAATTGCCCACGTTCTATACTCTGGGTGCAACCAAAGGGGGTCGTACCATGTCATCCAAAACGATAGGTCTAATCGTGGCCATTGTTGGAGTGCTCGTCGGGTTATTCTTTGTGCTGGCGGATGTGATAGGCGTAGGCGCATCACCGGACCGGTTTGGTACTCGGCAGGTTATCGGGACGGCCGTGGGTGCGCTGGTTTTCATCGTAGGAGTTGTCGTCTACATACGGCAGCGCCAGGCCTGAGAAGCCTCGCCACATTCTTTCCACCACTCTTCTCAAAACGTCGCAAACACGCGAAACGTTACCCTCCAGCCCGCCACACCCAAGCGAGCGGCCCGATGGCCGCTTGTTCTTTCTCTCTCCGCAGTCTCATAACCTCTTTGTTTCAGCGGTTACATCCGTCTGCATAATCGGCCAGAAATGATAGTTTGACTTACCACCCATCGGGTGGTAGCATCGCAAGAACCACAGGCTCGTAGATCTTCTATCAATGCTCTTCCGCGACCTCTTTTTGCTTCGTCCCGATGTTGTCTTCCTCAACCATGGTTCATTTGGCGCCTGTCCGCGCCCAGTCTTTGAAGCGTACCAGGCATTTCAACTGGAACTAGAGCGGCAGCCGGTCGAGTTCCTCGGCCGCCGCTTCAACGATCTGATGCGCGAAGCGCGCCGGGCGCTGGCGGAATATCTCGGCACGCAGGCGGGCAACCTGGTCTGCGTGACGAACGCGACCGTCGGCGGCAATATCGTCGCCCGCTCGCTGAAGCTGAAGGAAGGCGACGAGGTTCTCAGCACGAATCACGAATACGGCGCGATGGACCGCACGTGGCGTTTCGTGTGCAGCAAGGCCGGCGCGCGCTACGTCAATCATCCCCTCCCGCTCCCGTTGCATGCGCGCGAGCAGTTCGTCGAGTCGTTGTGGGG
>DASSFZ010000508.1:0-4486 GCA_035693785.1 Anaerolineae bacterium
CGCCGGCATACGCGCGGGCGAGGGCGATGTGATCCCGGTGGGACAGACCATCGCCTGGATTCTTGCGCCCGGTGAAACCGTCCCATCCGTGCCCGAATCCATACCATCCGTGCAATCTGTGCCCGAATCCGTGTCTATGGCGACGGTCAGCGCTTCCCCGCTTGCGCGCCGGATAGCGGAGGAGCACGGCATCGACATCGCGCGGGTGAAGCCCGGTGGCGGACGTGTTGAAAAGGCGGACGTGCTGGCGTACCTCACCCCCCACCCCGGCCTGGCGGCCACCCCTCCCCCCTCTCCCAATCTGGAGGATTGGGAGAGGGGGGAGGGGCGGGGGAGGGGGGTGAGGGTGCTGGCCTCCCCCAAAGCGCGGCGACTGGCGGTCGAGCGCGGCCTCGACCTGGCGACGCTGTACGGCTCCGGCCCAGGCGGCGCAGTGTTGGCGGCAGATGTCCCCACCACAGTTCCTTTAGTTCCTTCGGTTTCTGGCGCAGCCGTGCCTGCCGTGCCTGCTCCGCCGTCGGGCGAAATAGAGTCTCTCGGCACTGTCTGGCGCGTCATGGCCGAGCGCATGACCGGTAGCTGGACGAGTGTGCCGCACTTCTATCTGATGCGCGAGATACTCGCGAGCGGGCTGGTCGACATGCGCGCGCGGATCCTGCCTGCCGTCGAAAAGCGCAGCGGCATCAAACCGTCCTACACCGACCTGCTCGTCAAGCTGGTCGCGACCGCGCTGCGCGATCACCCACGCCTGAACGCGAGTTGGGTCGATGGCGGGATCCGGCTGAATCGCGAGATCAACATCGGTATCGCGACGGCGATTGAAGAGGGCTTGATCGTTCCGGTGATTCACGGTGCCGAGGGGAAGAGCATTGGCGAGATTGCCGCGCGGCGAAACGACCTGGTGATGCGCGCGAATGAAAACAAGCTGCGCCTCAACGACATCGCCGGCGGCACGTTCACCATCACGAATCTGGGCATGTATAACGTCGACGTGTTCAACGCCATCGTCAATCCGCCGCAGGCCGCCATCCTGGCGGTAGGCCGCATCACGGATCGAGTGGTGGCGGTGAACGGCCAGCCCGCCGTGCGCCCGACGATGATCGTTACGCTCTCGTGCGATCATCGCGTGGTGGACGGCGCGCGCGCGGCGAAGTTTCTGGACGATCTGGCAAACCTGATGGAAGAACCGTGGGGGGTACTGGCATGACAACACTGGAACGCCTTCGCACTGCCGCTCCGGTCGCAGCGGCGAAAATCGGAGATGAAACCCCGGCGCTGGGAGAATATGGCTGCTTCGTCGGCGGGTCGTGGTTGAAGACAGGCCATGCCGTCGAAGTCCGCAGCCCGTACGACGAGTCGCTCGTGGCGATCGTGTATCGCGCAGGCCCGAAGGAGATCGAAGCGGCTATTGCAGCCGCCGTCAAGGCTTTCCAGCTCACGCGCAAATGGCCTTCGTGGAAGCGCGCCGACGTGCTCGAAAAGATCGGCGCGGGCATCGCCGCGCGGCGCGAGGACTTCGCCCGAACGATCGCGCTCGAAGCCGGCAAGCCGATCCGCACCGCGCGCGCCGAAGTCGATCGTGCGATCTTCACCTTCAAAGTGGCCGCCGAGGAATCCAGGCGTATCTACGGCGAGATCGTCCCGCTCGACTGGATTCCGGGAACCGAGGGGCGCGAAGGCATCGTGCGACGCGTGCCCCTCGGCCCGATCGCCGGCATTTCGCCCTTCAACTTCCCGCTCAACCTCGTCGCGCACAAGGTCGCGCCCGCGCTGGCGGCGGGCGATCCGATCATCATTCGTCCCGCCAGCCAGACGCCGGTGAGCGCGCTCAAGCTGGCCGAGGTGATTTCCGAGTCAGGCTGGCCGGAAGGCGCGTTCAGCGTCGTGCCCAGCACCACGGAGGACGCCGCGCCGCTCGTGGAAGACGACCGCATTCGGCTGTTGACCTTCACGGGCAGCCCGGCGGTCGGGTGGGCGCTCAAGCGTCGGGCAGGGCGCAAGCGAGTGACGCTCGAGCTTGGCGGGAACGCCGGCGTGATCGTCCACCACGACGCCGATCTGCGTTACGCCAGTGAGCGCGTCGCGTGGGGTGGGTTCTCGTACGCAGGGCAGTCGTGCATCTCGGTTCAGCGCGTGTACGCGCATGCCGAAATTGTCGAAGCGTTTCTCGACGATCTCCTGCCGCGCGTGAAGGCACTGAAGGTCGGCGATCCACTCGACGAGGCAACCGACATCGGGCCACTGATCGATCGCAGCGCGGCAGAGCGCGTCGAAGCCTGGGTGAACGAGGCGAAACAGGGCGGCGTGGAGGTGCTGGCCGGTGGGACGCGCCAGGGCAACTTGTGGCAGCCGACCGTGTTGGCCGCGATTCAACCGGCGATGCGCGTGAGCTGCCAGGAAGTATTTGCGCCGCTGGTCGGCGTGTATCGCTACACGGACGTGCGGCAGGCGATCGCCGCCGTGGACGACAGCGACTTCGGTCTGCAGGCCGGGCTGTTTACCAACGACTGGAACGTGATCCAGGCCGCGTTTGACGACATCGAAGTGGGCGGGCTGATGGTCAACGACGTGTCCACGTTCCGCATCGACCACATGCCGTACGGCGGAGCCAAGCAATCGGGCATGGGGCGTGAGGGGCTGCGTTACGCGATCGAAGAGATGACCGAGATGAAGCTGCTGGCGATCAATCGACGCGGCCTGTAGCCGTAGCTGCACTCCGGCAATTTGCCAAAGTTCAGGAGTAAAGAAAGGAGGAGACGCTCGACGTCGACGCAGTCAACTTTCAAGCTAGTGCAACCCCGATCCGGTCAACAACATTCAGAGAGGAGTGAGGAGAGATGAAACGAACCCATTTGCTCGTCGCAGGAACGATTATCTTGTCTTTTCTGCTGGTGGCCTGCGGAGGTCCGGCGACCACGGCCCCGCCTGTGCCCACACAGCCTCCCGTCGCGACACAACCGCCTGCTCCGACCCAGCCGCCGCCGACAGAAGCGCCTACCGAAGTCCCTCCCATTCGTATCGGCGCATCGCTGCCGCTCACCGGCGATTTCAGCGAACCCGGCACCGCCGCGATGCGGGGCTACGAGGTCTGGGTGGAGATGGTGAATGAGGCCGGCGGCCTGCTGGGCCGGCCGGTCGAGCTTATCGTCCTCGATAACGCCAGCGACCAGGACACCGCCGTCGCCGACTATGAAAAGTTAATCACGGTGGATAAAGTGGACCTGGTCGTGGGGCCATTCTCCAGTCGCCTGGTGATCCCGACCTCCGAGGTGGCCGCGCGGTACGGCTACGCGTTCGTCGAGCCGGCCGGGGGCGCGCCCGATGTATTCAACCGGGGCCTGACCAATCTGTTCTTTGCGCAGCCGGCGCGCGGCGCGGAGCAGGCCGATCCGTTTGCCGATTACATCCTCAGCCTGCCGGAGGATGTGCGGCCGAAGACGTTCGCCGTCGTGAGCCAGGACGATCCGTTCGCGCTGGGGGTGGTGGAACGGCTCAAGGAGCAGCTCACCGAAGGCGGGCTGGAGCTTGTCTTCGACGAGATCTACGCGCCAGACACGACCGACTTCTCTGCCATCGCGGCGCAAGTGGCCGATCTCGACCCCGATCTGCTCGTGGGCGGCACCATCCTGGAAGATTCGATCGGCCAGATTCGCGCCTACCAGGAAGCCGGTTATCAGCCGCGCGGCGCGTTCTTCACGACCGGCCCGTCGCTGCCCGGGCCGTTCCGCGAGGCGCTGGGCGACGCCACGGAAGGCGTCTTCGCGGCGATGTCGTGGTTCCCGGAGGCAGAAGAGTATCAGAATGCCGAGTTCGTCGCCAGGTACAACGAGAAGTTTGGCGGCACGCTGGCCGATATTCCCGAAGACGCCGCGAATGCCTTCACCGTCGGCCAGGTGCTGGAGCAGGCCGTGGGGAATACCGATAACATCGACAACGCAGAGCTGATCGAAGAGCTGCACGAGGGCGTATATCAGACCGTCGTCGGGCCACTCAGCTTTGACGAGGTCGGCGCGCCGAAAGGCTCGTTTATGATCCTGCAGTGGCAGGGCGATACCTTCGTCATCGTCGGCCCGCCCGGCCGCGAACAGGCTGAACCGATCTGGCCCAAGCCGGAGTGGTAGACCTCACCCCCTCCCCCAACCCCTCCCCCTCTCCTGTGCGTTGCGCACAGGAGAGGGGGAGGGGAGCGGAGCGGGGAGGGGGTGAGGCGCGAGACGCGCGTGAATCTTCTATCCACCAACGTATTGATTCAAGTCGCCATTGGCGGGCTGCTGACCGGCGGCGTGTACGCGTTGATGGCCGGTGGCCTGTCGCTGATCTTCGGCGTTCTGCGCGTGATCAACATCGCGCATGGCGCCTTCCTGGTGTTCAGCGCCTACATCGCCTACTGGCTGTTCACGCTGTACGGCCTCGATCCGATCCTATCGATCCTGATCACTATCCCGTTGTTTTTCCTTATCGGAGCCGTCGTGCAGCGCTTCATGCT
>DASSFZ010000509.1:0-21419 GCA_035693785.1 Anaerolineae bacterium
AGGCCTCGCGGATGGCATCCGGTGAGTTCACCGTCATACAATGTCCTCAGAGCCTATGGGAATACCCTGGAGTGCGGCTTCAGCCCGCTTTGGCCATGCAGGCTGGAGTCTGCACTCCACTTTCCGGATAGGCTCTTAGTGTCTTGGTGGTGATCTGGAGCTCCCCTCTCAGGCCGGCTCGCGCCGCGCCAGTTTTGCCAGGCGCGCAGGGGGATAGGCAGCGATGATCTCGTCTACGACCGCCTGCGCAGCGTCTTCGGCCGAACCGGGACGCTCCTCCGGGTCGCCCCACCGGAAACCCGACTGATAATCCTTGGCGCCGGTCTGTCCTTCGGCCATGGCTGCCGCATCGACGGTCGCTTCAAAGGCGCGTGGCAATTGCTTGGTCACGCGCCCGTTCTCGTCCCGCGCCCGGACGCCGTAGGGAATATCTTTCCAGAAGTAGATCTGCACCTGGGCCATCGCCAAATTCCAAACTTCAAATTTCAAAAACTCTCACACGGCCTCGCCGACGCTGCGCTGAACGACAGGGTAGGCTTGAATGTTCCACACGTCGGCGAAGAATTCGACCAGCCCGTGAATCACCGCCGGATCGTCGGCCTGCATCACCCAAAACGTCTTCTTGGGCGAGGCGCCCATCACTTCGTAGCGGGCGATGGTCTGGTATTTGCCGGCGTAGGGGCTGCCTTGCTCCCATTCGACGTAGGCCCGCCGGTTGGCTTTGATCTGGTCTAAGGTGACGCCGGGCCTGGCGTCGCCGACGACGACGAAAATCATAACCAGGCATTCCTTTCTGGCAGTCAGAATCCGCCGATGCTGTCTTCGCTCGCGCGCAATACGCGCGTCAAGATGCCGTTCGAACCATTGCCGGGCGCTTCCAGGTCTGGGACAAGCTCCTGGACAAGTTGAGCCAGGCGCTCGTTCTCAAGCGCCTGGGCGCGCTTCCGCGTCTCGATCATCGCCGGCAGGGCAATGGCCGGGGAGCGCGCGGAGTAGCGGACAGGCCGGCCCTCCCGAATGACGACCAGACCCTTGTCACGCAGCGCCGCCAGGACGTCGTAGATGCGCTGGCGGGGGACTCCGGCGCGATCGGCGACCTCGACCGCCGTCGAATCGTCGTGGCCGAGCAGCGCCATGTAGGCACAGGCCTCGTACTTGCCGAGGCCGAGTGCAATAAGGCGTTCAGAACTGAGGGTAACGGCCATTGAGAAAGTTGTCACTATCCCGGCGGAAAAACACCACTCTATCGTGGTGAATATTAGCATAGAATGGTGATAGAAGTCAATATGCTCGCGGAAATCTGCTTGAGTCAACGGAAACCTGCCCCCAATTTGAAATACACCCCAAGTTGGTCGCGGTTTAGCAGGACGGGGACAAAAGTTGTACAATTGTGGATGAATCCAATGAAATACGAGGGTGTTATTTGAGTGTAGGTTTCTTTCGCTGGAAGCCCTGCCGTGCTCACAGGTGTAGCGGTTGACGGTAGAGTCAACCTGATTTCAAAAAGACACGCCATGACTGCCATCGACTCCCTTGGACGACCATTACGCGATCTGCGCATCTCGGTTACGGACCGATGTAACTGTCGCCGTGTGTATTGCATGCCTAAGGATATCTTCGGCCGCGATGACCGCTTCCTCGCGCGCAAGGACTTGCTCACTTATGAGGAGATCGCGCGCCTGGCCCGGATGTTTGTCGATGAGGAAGGACCGCGGACATGACCGACCGTGAGCGAAATGACCCTCCCGGCGACCACGGCCTGAAGGTTAAGGTAGTCCAGGTCGTGGATACCGCGATTCACTACTGGCCGACACCCGACCTGCGTGGGATTCTCCACACGGTCTTGGAACAGCTGGGTCAGTTGATTGACTGCGATACGTGTGCCATCTTGCTCATAGCGGATGGCACGCTTCGTCTCACTGCTGTGTGTGGCCCGCCCGAAGTGGCAAAAGCAGAGCGCTTGATGTTCAATCTCGAAAAGCATCCTGACTTGCAGGATCTGATCCACGACAGGCGACCTGTCGTCTTGCCGGACGTGGCGTCGATCGGGTCATTTGTGGGCGTGACCCCCTTTCGGAGTATGCGAGCCTGTCTTGCGGCGCCAATGGTGTATCAAGATCGGCCGATCGGCGTGCTCCTGGTGCTCAAGGAGGAGCCAGGCTATTACGCCGAGAAGGATGCCGGAACGGCGATGGTGCTGGCTAGCCAGGCGGCAATCGCCATTGAGAATGCCCGACTCTACGCTGAGACCCGGCGCCGGGCACTCCAGCTGGAAGCCGCCAGCCAGGCCGGACAGAAGGCCACCTCGATCCTCGACATAGACGAACTTCTGGCCGAGGTGGTACGGCTGATCCGGGAGATGCTCAGCTATCACCACGTCCACCTTTTCTTAGTCGATGGACACTCGAACGAGATTGCCCTGCGTGAGTGCAGTGGGCCCGCCGACGGCTCGCTGAAGGCTCACGGGCTGCGTCTCAAGATCGGAGAACAGGGCATCACCGGTTGGGTGGCCGGCACGGGACAGCCCCTGTTGTGCAACGATGTCAACCAGGAACCACGCTACCACCCCCACGAACTGCTGCCAGAAACGCGTTCCGAACTGGCTATTCCGCTGCGGGTTGGTTCGGTCGTGGTGGGTGTGCTCGACGTACAAAGCGAGCAATTGGGCGCTTTCCATGACGATGACGTCACCGTGCTCCAGATCCTGGCCGACCAGGTCGCCATCGCCATCGAAAATGCCCACCTGTTCCGGAAGTCTCGCCAACAGTATGAGGCGATGCGCGCGCTGCACGACATTTCGCTCGACATCACCTCCAGGTTGGAGAGTGAACAGGTTCTGCGGGCTATCTTGAGACAGGCAGCCCACCTGCTGAGTGCTCAGGGCAGCTCTCTTGCCGTCTGCGATCCTCAGGCCGACCTCGTGCGTGTCATTGCCATTCATAACCTCCCGCCCGAGTATCAGGGGGTGGACCTGCGTCCGGGAGAGGGCGCCGCCGGCCAGGTGGTGCTGACAGGACAGTCGCTGATCGTTAACGATTACCGCCACTGGCCGGGACGCAGCCCAGTCTTCGATGCCTCGCCCTACGACGCCGTCCTGAGCGTCCCGCTACGTTGGCAGGGGGAGGTGTTCGGTGCGCTGAGCGTGGTGGACCAGGGCGAGCACCGCCCCTTCACCGAAGATGACGTTCAACTGCTGAGCTTGTTCGCTGACCTGGCGACAATCGCGCTCAAGAACGCCGAATTGTACGCGCAGGTGAGGCAAACCGGCGAGCAGTTAGAGCAGAAGGTCGAACAGCGCACCGGGGAGCTGGCCCGTGCCCAAGACGAGTTAGCCAAGAAGGCCGAAGAGTTGCAGCGGCTGCTCCGGATCACCGTCCAAGTCCAGGAAGAAGAACGCACCCGCATTGCCCGCGATCTGCACGACGGATCGAACCAGTTGATTACCGCGGCGCTGTACGAGATTCAGGCGGCCCAGGAGAGCATCGGGGGGCAGCGCCGGGAGGTTGCTCTACAGAAACTGGAAATCGCCAAGGGCCTGCTACGGAGCATTGAAGCGGAAAACCGCCAGATCATCTCGGGGTTACACCCACCGGTCCTGGACGCGCAGGGGCTGGCCCCTGCCTTGAAGTGGCACGCGACCGGCTTCCAGAAACATTATGGAGTTGCTTGTGCACTGAAAGTCTCCGGCCAGCCCCTGCGCCTATCGCCCGAAGCCGAGACGGCTGTCTATCGCATTGTGCAGGAAGCACTGAACAATGTGGCGGCGCACGCGCAGGCGCACCGCGTTGAAGTCCGGGTTGAATTCAAGCCTGAACGACTGCGCGTCCTAGTTGAGGACGACGGCGCAGGCTTCGACTACGGAAGCGCGCTGACGAAGGTATCCGGACAGATGGGCTTGATCGGAATGCGTGAGCGGGCCCAGAGTATCGGTGGCCAAATCCAGATACAGTCTATGCCTGGTCAGGGTACCCGGCTGACGCTGGATGTGCCACTGCCGAGCCTGCCCACGTCGGAAACTGGTGCCATTGTGAATGCTCGAAAGCTTTAAGACGGATGGAAAGCAGCACACATGAATGTCAAAGGCTACACGATCGAACCCAAGGCTGTGCTGACGGAAGCCGACCTGAGCGGGGCTGACCTGAGAAGAGTTGACCTGACAGGTGCTAACTTGGCCAGGACTAACCTGCGTGGGACTCTCCTGAGCGGGGCTAACCTGCGTGGGGTAGATTTGCGCGAAGCCGATCTGAGCGGAGCCATCCTGGACGGGGTGAGCATGGGTGAAGCCAACTTGAGCCGGTCTATCCTGCGTGGGGCGAACCTGACTGGAGCGGACCTGCAGGAGGCCGACCTACACGGAGCCGATCTACGGGGGGCCG
The DNA here is from genome assembly GCA_035693785.1 of Anaerolineae bacterium. Taxonomy (GTDB): domain Bacteria; phylum Chloroflexota; class Anaerolineae; order Fen-1058; family Fen-1058; genus DASSFZ01. The sequence continues at coordinate 4,377 of DASSFZ010000509.1, forward strand.
ACTTGACTGGGGCCGACTTGTCCGAGGCAAACCTGCGTGAGGCCCGCCTGCGCGCGGCTGAACTGACAGAGGCCGATCTGCACGAAGCCGATCTGACTGGAGCAGACCTAACCGGGGCAACGATGGCCGATGGATCAGTCCATGAGTAACTAGCGTGGACACGCGCGTTCTCGTTGTAGATGATCACCCGGTCGTGCGCCAGGGTCTTCGCAGCCTGTTGTCGCAGTACCCAGGCATTCAAGTGATAGGTGAAGCGGAGAGTGGCCCTGCGGCGCTGGAGTTGGTCGCCAAGTTGCAGCCGGACGTCGTTTTGTTGGACATCCGCCTGGCTGGGCCGAGCGGGTTGGACGTGGCCCGACAACTGCGACGCTCGCAGCCCAATGTGCGCGTCATTATCCTGACCTCCCACGATGACGAGGCTTACCTGATTGAGGCGGCACAGGCCGGTGTGCATGGCTACCTTCTGAAGAGCGCTTCGGCAGAGCTCTTGGCCGAGGCCATCGTGGCCGTCCACGCGGGTGAGAGCCGGCTCAGTCCGGCGTTAGTGCGCAAGACACTGGAACAGCTCGAGGCGCTCAGCCGCGCTCAGGCCCAATCTGAATCGGGATTGTCCGACCAGGAACTCCAACTCCTGCAACTGCTCGCCACGGGCGCCAGCACTCAGCGCATGGCCCAGTCGCTCTACTTGAGTGAGCGCACCGTCAAGCGAAAAATCCAAGACATCCTCACCAAACTGGGGGCAGCCAGCCGGGCCCAGGCAGTGGCCGAGGCTTTCAAACGTGGCCTGCTCTAGCCCCTAGGAAACAGCCAGGCTTCCTGGGTGCCTATCCTGCCTGCGCTATAAGGCCTGATCTTTACCCAGAACTTTTGTTCCCTCGGTTTGTGCGATAATGCGCGTATCTTTGGTGAAGCCGGAGTGAACCATGATCGCCTCCGCGAGTGAATGGGCGGCCCAACAGTGGGCGCACGTCGACCTGGGTGACGCCCGCCGGACGCGGCGCGCGGTAGAGATCGGCGCCCGGATGGCGGCTCAGCCTGAGGCGTCCTTGCCCAATCAAATGGGGTCGCGCGCCGCCTTGCGCGGCACGTATCGCCTGCTCAACCACCCGGCGGTGAGCCTGACGGCGCTGCTGACGCCGCATTGGCAGGCGACGTTGCAGGCGGCGGGGCAAGCGCCGCTGGTGTTGATGGTGGGAGACACCACCGAGTTGGATTACACGGCCCATGCGTCCACGCGCGGCTTGGGGCCGATTGGCGATGGGCGGGGTCAGGGCTTGTTGTTGCATAGCACCTTGGCCGTGTTGCCCGACACGCGGAGCGTCTTGGGCTTGGCGCACACCCAAGTCGTCTTGCGCACGCCCACGCCGGCCAGCCGCCCGCATTGGACGCGCTCGGCGGAGGGTCGGGTGTGGCACGTGTCGGCCCAGGCGGTGGGCCGCCCGCCGGCAGGCGTGGTCTGGGTGCATGTCAGTGATCGCGGCAGCGACGACTTTGAATATCTGGCCGAATGCCGCAGCCTGGACAAGGATTTTGTGGTGCGCGTGTGCCATAACCGGGCGCTGGCCTGGGCGGCCGACGCCCCCCAGGCCACGCAGCCGCACGCCCAACACTTGATCGACTATGCGCGTAGCCTGCCCGCCCAACCCGGCAGCGCCTATCGGGTGAGCGTGTCGGCTACTCCCCACTCGCCCGCCCGCGAGGCGCAGCTCGTGCTGGCCTGGGCGGCCGTGCGTGTGCCGGCCCCGACCCAAGCCCCAGCCAGCGTCCGGCGTCTGCCGCCGCTGGATGCCTGGGTCGTGCGTGCCTGGGAGGTCGACCCGCCGCTGGGCGTCGAACCCGTCGAGTGGATTCTGCTCACCTCGCGGCCCGTGGCGCAGGTGGCCGAGGCCCGCCGCATCACTGACTGGTATACCTGCCGCTGGTTGAGTGAAGACTATCATCAATGCTTGAAAACCGGCTGCCGGGTGGAACACAGCCAACTGGATGAGGGCGCCGACCTGCAACGCTTACTGGGCTTCGCCGCACCCATTGCGGTGCGCCTGCTCCAACTGCGCCAAACCGCCCGTCAGACGCCCGACGCGCCGGCCATCACCGTCGTCGAGCCGTTGATGGTCGAAGTCCTCGCCCGCCGTCAACAAGTCGAGGCTGCCAGCCTCACGGCCGCCGAGTTCTGGCGGCGCGTTGCTCGGCTCGGTGGTCACCAAGGTCGTCGCCGCGATGGCGCGCCGGGCTGGCGCACCGTGTGGCGCGGCTGGCGCCTCCTATCCGACCTGACGGAGGGGGCGCGCCTGTTCCGCGCTCCCGACACCAGCTGACAAATGTGGGTAAAGATCAGGCCTTTAGGCGGTCATATCTGGCGGTCAAATCCGGCTAATGTCTCGACTCCAAAGCCAGATATGGCGGTCGCCAAACTCCGGCTCTCAAAAATGGATGACGTCGAATCCAACACGCCGCTTGACGGCAATCGGGGCGTCGAGATCGTCATACTGCGTAGCGGCCCAGGCGGTCAGCTCGGCGACGGTTTCAGCCAGGGCGTCATCGGGGATCTGCCAGGTATCGGAGTGCGTGCGCGCGGCGATGTCGGATAGCTCCTGCCTCGGCGTCACGCTGCCTGTCCATTCGGCGATAGTGACCTCTTCGACCTGGGCGCCCATTGCGCGCAGCTCCTCTATCAGCTCTTCGCGATCCTGGATGCCGGGACGGCGCCAGGTCCAGCCGCGCGTCTCCACCAGCGCATGCCATCGATCGCGCAGCCGCCGGTTGGGCGAGTCCGCGTGCCGGTAGTTGTGCGAGTTGAGATAAACGCCGCCCGGCCACAAGACGCGCCTGAACTCACGCAGCGCCTCGCGCCAGGGGCCGACGAGGTGCAGCACGTGCACGGTGAGGACGGCGCCGATGGTCGCGTCGGGGAAGGGCAGGCGTGAAGCGTCGGCTTGCGCGAGCGACGCGGCGCCGTGCTTCGCCCGCAGGCGCTGCATCATGTCGAGCGACAAATCGACGCCGACGAGCGGCGCGCCGCTCCGCATCAACGGGACTGCGATCCGCCCGGTTCCGACGCCCGCTTCGAGGATCGGCAGGCCAGATGGCGCGAGGCCGAGAATCGTCTGCGTGGCCCGCTCGGAAATCTCGGCTGGCAGCTCGTGCGTGCAGTCGTAGATCGCGGCGGCGCGGTCGAAAGACAGGCTGGACATGGGTGGGTTAGGCGTGATATGCAGTCCTATGCGATCTAGGTGTGCTCAGGCGCTGAAACCAGCTCAGGAAGAGCGTGAGACATCCGCTGTTTTGAACGGTGTTCGGGTCGACGACGTACGTCCACCAGTTGTTGCGGACGCCGTCCGTCTCGCCCTCGGCGTGTGGCAGGCGTTCGAGCCACCACAGATGGTGCAGGCGTATGTCGCCGTTGCCCCAGTCGCGGCAGTCGACCATGCGCCGCGCGCCGGTCAGGCTGGGAAAGTTCAGCCAGTCGTCGCAGTCGCTCGACACGGGGCGCGGATTGCCCCAATCGTAGTCGCGCTCGCTGTTCGGGGCGAAGTGCACGTTGCCGGCCGAGGCGCGCCCGGGCGCGATACTGTCGTAGCGCGAGAAGCGCTCCCACAGGTTACGCTCGCCGGTCACGCCTTCGTACACCTTCGTCATGATCGCTTCCGCGCGGTGGCCCAGGTCTTCCAGCATTTCGCCCATCCCGCGCTCGTAGCTGAAACCCATGATGACGAACCGCCGCTCGCTGTGCTCCGTGCCCTTCACCGGCGGCGAGTTGCACCAGAACGCATCGCGCCCGCACATGGTCGACTCGTAGTAGCCGGAGTACGGAAAGCCGATCAGCCACACCTCGTCGATCTGGTTAGCCGCGACCTTCTCGATCATGCGGAATTCGCGGATGAGCGCAAGGTAATCGATCGCGTCAGGCTCGTGAAAACCACGCTGCTCGCGTATGCAGCGCAGGTACGACGCAGCGTCGTAGCGGAAGCCGTCGATTTTCGCCGGAAAGTCGTCGACTTCGACGCGCTCGACGATCTGATAGTCGACGATGCCGTGACTGGCCTGTCGCACGTCGCGGATGTACTGGTCGGCCAGCGCGTCTGGGTCGTTCCAATCCAGCGCCTGGGAGAGCTTGGCGCCCTGCTGCGGATCGACGACCGGATTGTGGATGATGAGCAGCACTCGCGAAGCGATCATGGCATGTCTCCTCGCTTATGGGCACGATGCCGGTGTCCTCGGGCGGCCATAGTATAATCCGCGTGGCTCGTAATCTCAAGAATGACCACTCATTTCCCTCTCGTCTCCATCTCTTTACGACTGGCGGCCCTGACCCTGCTCTTACTGCTGACCGGCAGTTGGAGCCTGGGGTCACAAGAGGCAGCCCAACAACCGGCCGCCGGCCAGGGCCTGGCGAGCCTGCCCCTGGACGCCCAGTTCGCCATCTCACGCGTCCTGGGGCGCGACGACAAAGACTATCACGTCATCCCCACACAAGCAGGCTTCCGGGCGGCCCATCCGACCCGGGCACTCGAAGCGGACTTTACCCGTGAAGGCGCTCAGGTGCGTGTGGGCGAAGTGCGCTGGAGACTGGCGCTGCTGGGCTATGGCTACGGCGAGGCGCTGGAGCCTGTGGCGCCCGTTCAACCACGGGCGCAGGAAAACCGCGTAGTGTATCCGCGTGGGGAAGCGACTGAGTGGTACGTGAACGGACCATTAGGTTTGCAGCAGGGCTTTACGCTTCTTGCGCCGCCCGCAGGTGCTGAACGTGCAGGCAGTTCACCGCTGACCCTGGCGTTGGGGCTACCGGCGGGGCTGCAGGCGCGGGTGGACGCCGACGGTGCAACGCTGACGCTGGCGCAGGCTGATGGGCAGGCGGTGCTGCGCTACAAGGGCCTGTTGGCGCATGACGCGACGGGGCGGCGCTTGCCGGGGTGGCTGGAGGTGCGTGAGGCGCGAGTGTTGGTGCACGTGGAGGATGCGGGCGCGGCGTATCCGCTCGCGATAGACCTGTGGGTGCAGCGGGCGAAACTCACCGCGTCCGACGGCGCGGCGGTTGACGGGTTCGGCTGGTCCATGGCGATCAGCGGCGACACAGTAGTAGTCGGGGCGGCTGTCGACGACATTGACGCCAACGCCGACCAGGGCTCAGCGTATGTGTTCGTCAAGCCAGGTGGAGGCTGGGCGGATATGACCCAGACTGCCAAGCTCACCACCTCCGACGGCGCGGAGCTTGACTGGTTCGGCTACTCCGCAGCGATTAGCGGGGATACGGTGGTGGTCGGAGCGCCCGGCGGTCCCACCGGCAGCCCCAGCACCGTGCCAGGCTCGGCGTATGTGTTTGTCAAACCCGGCGGGGGTTGGGCAGACATGACCCAGACTGCCAAGCTTACTGCCTCCGACGGCATGGCAAATGACCGGTTCGGCATCTCCGCAGCGATCAGCGGGGACACGGTAGTGGTTGGAGCAGTTTTCGACGACATCGACGCCAACGTCAACCAAGGCTCGGCGTATGTATTCGTCAAACCCGGTGAGGGTTGGGCGGATATGACCCAGATCGCCAAACTCACCGCCTCCGACGGCGCGGCGCTTGACCGGTTCGGCATCTCCGTAGCGATCAGTGGGGACACAGTCGCGGTCGGGGCACTTTTAGACGACATCGACGCCAACGCCGACCAAGGCTCGGCATATGTGTTTGTCAAGCCCGGTGGGGGTTGGGCGGATATGACGCAGACCGCCCAACTCACCGCCTCCGACGGCGCAGCGGATGACTGGTTCGGCGCCTCTGTAGCGATTAGTGGGGACACGCTGGTAGTCGGTGCATATGGCGACGACGTCGACACCAACGCCGACCAAGGCTCGGCGTATGTGTTTGTCAGGCCCGGCGGGGCTTGGGCGGAGATGACCCAGACCGCCAAACTCACCGCCTCCGGCGGCGCGGCGCTTGACTGGTTTGGTTGGTCCGTAGCGATCAACGGGGACATGGTGGTGGTCGGGGCACCTTTCGACAACATTGGCACCAACACCTATCAAGGCTCGGCGTATGTGTTTGTCAAGCCCGGTGGGGGCTGGATGGATATGACCCAAAGCGCCAAACTTGCCGCCTTCGACGGCGCGGCGGATGGCTCCTTCGGCTCCGGTGTAGCGATCAACGGAGGCACGGTGGGCGTTGGGGCATACCGCGACGACGTCGGCGCTAACGCCGACCAAGGCTCGGCGTATGTGTTTGGACTCGAGACACCCAGGCCCACGGATACGCCATCACCGACGCCGACCGACACGCCTTCGCCCACGCCCACGGATACGCCGACGCCGACCAGCACACCGTCGCCTGCGGCCACTGACACGCCTTCACCCACTCCAACATCAACGCCGGCGCCAGTGCTAATCTATTTGCCGCTGGTGATGAAATGAAGCCGTCCTCGCCTGATAACCTTTGCGTGACACTCGTCTGCCTGGTTCTTGCGCAACCTGTGAGCGATGGTAAAATGCCCATACATCACGAGGTCATCCCCCTACCGGAAAGAAGGTTCCATGCCGATCCGGATTCTGCTCGCCGACGACCATAGCGTGGTGCGTCAAGGGCTGCGTTTGTTTTTGGGTCTGGACTCGGAGCTTGAAGTCGTCGGCGAAGCCGCCAACGGGGCCGAAGCCGTGCATCTGGCCGAGGAGCTGAAGCCGGACGTCGTGCTCATGGACTTGATGATGCCGGTCATGAGCGGGCTGGAGGCCACCGCCGCCATTCGCGACAAGGGGCTGCCGACCCGAGTCATCGTGCTGACCAGCGTCTTGGAAAACACGGCTGTGACGGCGGTCATCCGCGCCGGAGCCATTGGCTACCTTCTGAAAGACACCGAGGCCGACGACCTGCGCCGGGCCATCAAGGCGGCCACGGCGGGACGGGCGCAGTTGTCGCCTCAGATTGCCGCTCGCCTGCTGGCCGAGACGCGCGCCCAGGACACCTTCGAAACGCTCACTGATCGCGAAAGCGAGGTGCTGCGCCTGGCGGCGCAGGGCCTGTCCGATCAGGAGATTGCCGCCAAGCTGGTCGTGAGCGAGCCGGTCGTGCACTCCTATATCGGCGATATTCTGGACAAGCTGCGCCTGGCGAACCAGGCGCAGGCAGCGCTGCTCGACTTCTCCAACCAGTTGCTCGACCGCCCTGATCCGGCGGCGCTCACGGACTACCTGGTGCAGGAGATACCGCGCCTGCTGCACGTCGACGCCTGCGCTTTGTTACTCCCTGAGAGGGAACCCGGTTATCTCAACTTCAGGGCCGCCAGCGGCTGGCATCGAGACCCCGTGGCCGAGTGCGTCCGACTGCCCTTCGACGAGGGCAACGGCCTCGGCTGGGTCATGCGGTCCCAGCGGCCCTGGCAGGCAGAAGACCTCACCCGCACTTCGGCGTCCTGGGCGCCGGATTGCTGGCAGGCGGAAGGTTTTCGTGGACACGCGCTGATCCCTCTCCTGGCGGAAGGCCGGGCTATCGGCGTGCTGGTACTTAACAGTCGCGAGCCGAGATTGCTGGACGACGACGAGGTGCGCTTCCTGCGTCTGCTGGCGAACCAGGCGGCCCTGATCATCGAACAGACGCGGCTGCACCAGGTCGAGCTTCAACGGCAGGGTCTGGAAGGTGATCTGGCCGCAGCCCGGCAGATCCAGCTCGGCTTGTTGCCGGAGTCCTGCCCTCGCGTGCCTGGCTGGGAGTTCGCGGCCGCCTACCAGGCGGCCCGCCTGATCGGCGGCGACTTGTACGACTTCATCGAATTTCCCGACGCGCTTGCGCCGACCGGAGGGAGGCGGATCGGCGTGCTCATCGCCGATGTCTCCGGCAAGAGCACACCGGCGGCTCTGTTCATGGCCCACAGCCGCGCCATCATCCGTGCTACCGCGCTCGGCCAGCCCAGCCCGGCGCTGACCTTCAGCCAGGCCAATGACCTGATTCAGAAAGACAATCAGACCAGCCATTTTGTCAGCGCCTTCTACGCCATCCTGAATACCGGTAGTGGCCATTTGACTTACGCCAACGCAGGCCACCCGCGGCCGCTGCACTGGCAGGCTGCGTCAGGTCAATTTCAAGAGCTGGCGGGCCGAGGCATGGTGCTGGGTGTGTCCGAAGGCGTCGAGTACGAAGAGCGCCAGATCGACCTCGCCCCGGACGATTTGCTGATTCTGTACACCGACGGCATCAGCGAGGCGGTGAACATCGATCTGGAGCTGTTTGGGCAGGCGCGGCTGCTGGAGACGGTGGCAGCCGCTTCGTCGGGCGTCCCTCAGGACGTCATCGAGGCCATCCTGGCTGCCGTCCAGAGATTCAGCGGCGAGGCGCCGCAGGCAGATGATTTCACACTGGTAGTCGTGAAGAGACTCGGACACGTCGAGTCCCCAATACCCGAAAGGCAGGTACCCTGATGCCCATTCGCATACTGCTGGTTGACGATCATAGCGTCGTGCGCCAGGGGCTGCGCATGTTCCTGGCGCTCGATCCGGAGCTGGAGGTGATCGACGAGGCGGCGGACGGCGCCGAGGCCGTGCGCATGGCGCGCGAGCTGAAACCCGACGTCGTCCTGATGGACATGCTGATGCCGGTCATGGACGGAGTCGCCGCGACGGCGGCCATTCGGCGCGAGCTTCCCGACACGGAGGTCATCGCGCTGACCAGCGTCCTGGAGGACGAGAAGGTCATCGGCGCCGTGCGCGCCGGAGCGATCGGCTACCTGCTGAAGGACACCGAGGCCGACGAACTGCGCCGCGCGATCAAAGCCGCCGCCAATGGTCAGGTGCAACTGTCGCCGAAAGCCGCCGCGCGATTAATGCGCGAGGTGCGCGCTCCCGACAGCCCGGAGGCGCTGACTGAGCGCGAGACCGACGTGCTCCGCCTGCTGGCGCAGGGAAAATCGAACAAGGAGATCGCCCACCAACTGAGTCTCAGCGAGAAGACGGTCAAGACCCACGTCAGCAACATTCTCGCCAAGCTCGGCGTGCCCAGCCGCACGCAGGCCGCACTGTACGCAGTACGGATCGGACTGGCGTCGATCGAATCCGCAGGGCCTGCCCCTTCGCAAGGCTCAGGGCAAGCTCTGAGCGGTGGAGAAGGGCGGAGCGCGTGACCGCATGAGAAAACTACTTCTCAGCCTAAGCGTGCTGGTGGCGAGCGCGGCGGCGCTGGCTGCATGTCAGGCATCATCGACGCCGACTCCCACGGTCGACCGGCCCGTCACGTTGCGCTTCACCTACTGGGGCTCTCCCATCGAGCGGGTTGCGGTCGAGCAAATGGTGCGTGCCTTCCACGCCGAGAACCCCGACATCCAGGTCGAGGCGCTGTACATCCCCGACTCGGAGTACATCGCCCGTGTGTCGGCGATGATCGCGGCCGGCACACCACCTGACGTCGGTTACCTGCTCGATACTCACGCGCCGCAGTGGGCCAGCGAAGGCAAGGTGATGGACCTCACCGATATCGTGCGGGCCGACTCTGAATTGTCGTCGCGGCTGCCTGAAACGTTCTTCCCCATCGGGCCAGGCAGGACGATTGGCACCAGCACCGCCACCGAGATCATGCTGTTGTTCTACAACAAAGACGTGTTCGACGCGGCTGGCGTATCATACCCGCCGGCCCGCGCCGAAGACGCATGGACATGGGATGAGTTCCTGGCGGCGGCCCGGCGGCTCACCGTCGATCGGGACGGCCGGCATCCTGGCGAATCCGGTTTCGATCCTGACCACATCCAGGTGTACGGCGTCTCGTTCGTGAAATCGGCATGGTACAGCTATCCCCCGTTCATTTACAGCAACGGTGGTGAGATCGTGAACGAGGACGGCACGCGGCTGATGATCGACTCACCCGAAGCCGTCGAGGCAATCCAGCGGCTGGCCGACCTGATGTGGGTTGAGCACGTCACGCCGACCCCGGCGCAACAAGAGCGGCTGCCACCCAGCGACGCGCTGTTCCAGACCGGCCAACTGGCGATGGACATTCGCGGCCAGTGGAAGCTCCTGGACTACGCCAGCATGGAGGGCTTGCGTTACGGTGTGGCGGTGCTGCCGAAGATGAAGGAAGCCAAGACGCTCATCTTCGGCAGCCCTACCGTGATCTTCAGTGGCACGCAGCATCTAGAGGCTGCGATCAAATTCTATAAATTCCACAACGATCCCAGAGTCGTCGATCTCTTCGCGCAGGGACTGTGGATGCCGTTGCAGTTGTCATACTACACCGACCCGCAGGCGATTGCCTCCTGGATCGATAACCCCGCTCATCCGCCGGAATCGCGACAGGCCATCGTCGACTATGCACTGTGCTGCGTCGTCCGCGCGCCACACTACTACGTGAAGAACTTTGGGCAGATCTCCAGCGAGGTGATTCAGCCGGCCATCAATCGAGTGTGGAACGGCGAAGCAAGCGCGGCCCAGGCGATGGCCGAGGCCGTTCGCGCCGCCACGCCGCTGATGGCCGGCCGTTGGGATAGGTGAGGGAGCGCCGTGCGTAACCTACAGCCTTCGAACCTGCGCCTGCGCCTGCTAACGCTGGTTCTGCTGGCGATCGTCCCGCTGTTGGGTTTGATCTTGTACAACGCTGCGGAGAGGCGTGACCTCGCGGCAGACCTCGCTCACACCAACGCGCTGCAAATCGCCCGCCTGGCCGCCAGTAACCAGGCCCAGTATATCGAGCAGGCGCGCCAGATGCTCATCCGCCTGGCTGAACGGCCGGAGTTGCGCGCCGCCGGGCCTGCCCTGAGCGCAGTCGAAGGGTTGCCTTCTTGCAGCGCGGTCTTCAGCAGCTTGCAGACGCAGCATCAGCAGAACGCGCCACGCTACGCCAACCTCGGCTTGATCGACGCAAACGGCAGGGTGTACTGCAGCGTGGTGACAGTGAGCGGTCCGCTCGATGTGTCCGGACAGACGTACTTTCAGAATGCGGTGCAGACGCTGAGCTTCAGTCTAGGCGATTACGAGATCGACCGGGCAAAGGGTCAGACCGTCCTCAACGTCGGATATCCGTTACTCGACTTCAACGGCCGCGTGCGATTGGTGCTCTTTGCCTCGCTCGATCTCGGCTGGCTCAATCAGCTCGCCTCGCAGGCACAGTTGCCCCCCGGTTCCACATTCATCGTCACTGATCGCCAGGGCACGATTCTGATCCGCCATCCCGGTGACGACTACTACATCGGACAGACGCTGAGCACACTCGTTCTGGCGGCGATCCAGGCGCAGCCGGACGGCGGCGCGGTTGAAGCGACTGACGCTGACGGCGTACCGCGCCTATATGGCTTCAGCCCGCTCAGCAGCGGTACCGGGGATACGCGCGCTGCTACCGTGAGCATCGGTATCCCCGCCCGCGAGGCCTTTGCCGAGGGTAATGCCATCCTCTTCCGCAACCTGGCGGCACTAGGGCTGGTGGCGCTGCTCGCCTTCGGCGTGGCGTGGATCGCCGGCGATCGATTCATCCTGCGCCCCGTGCAGGCGCTGGTGCACGCCACGCGCCGCCTGAGCGCAGGCGATCTCGGCGCGCGCAGCGGGCTCTCCCGCACGGACCAACAGGGCGAGATCGGCCAGTTGGCGCACGCCTTCGATCAGATGGCCGAGTCGCTCGAACGGCGCGAGATCGAGCGCCGTCAGGCTGAGGCCGCGCTGCGCGAGAGCGAGGAGCGCTACCGCACTCTGGCGCGCAACTTCCCCAACGGGGCGGTGATTCTATTCGACCATAACCTGCGTTACACCCTCGCCGACGGCGCGGGGCTGGCCGAAACCGGATTGTCCAAGGAGATGTTGGAGGGCAGGACGATCTGGGAGATATTCGCCCCTGACACGTGCGAGATTCTGGAGCCTCACTATCGTGCCGCGCTGGCCGGCACGCCGAATGTGTTTGAAATCCGGTTCGCCGACCGTATTTACCAGGTGAACGCACTGCCGATCAGGAATGAGCCTGGCGACATCGTCGCCGGCATGGTCATGACGCAAGACATCACCGAACGCAAACAAGCCTTTCAATTGCTCGAGCAGCGCGTGGAGGAGCGCACGCACGAGCTGTCCACGTTGCTGAAAGTCGCGCGTGACGTGACGTCGACGCTTGAGCTGGAGCCGTTGCTCGGGATCATCCTGGACCAATTGAAATCCGTCGTCGACTACGCGGGAGCTTCCGTGCTCATCGTAGAGGGTGATCGGGTCCGATACGGCGCTTATCGCGGGCCGGCTCCCATGGACGCCGTGCTGCACATCCAGTTCCCGCTCCAGGGCAGCCTGATCCAGCAGATCGTCACTGATCGGCAGCCCGTGATCCTCCCCGACGTGCGCGAGGAGGCAGCGCAGACGCATTCGATAGGGAAGCTGCAGCCCGAGCGAATCGACGGTGCTCTCAGCTACATTCGCTCCTGGCTGGGTGTGCCCTTGATCGTCCAGGAAAAGGCAGTCGGCGTGCTGTCCGTCCACCACAGCCAGCCGGGCAACTTCTCGTCCCGGCACGCGGAACTGGCCGTGGCCTTCGCCAGCCACGCGGCTATCGCCATGGAAAATGCGCGCCTGTTTGAGGCCGGGCAGCGCCGTGCCGAGCAGTTTCGTGTCATCAACGAAGTAGGCCAGCGCATCACGTCGATCCTGGCCGTGGACGAGATCCTCAGCCAGACGGTCAGACTGATCCGTGAGTCTTTTGGTTACTATCACGTTCACATTGGGCTTATCGAGAAAGACGTCGTCGCCTATAAGGCCACGGCCGGTGTGTGGTGGGATGAGCCTGATTGCCGGTGCTGCAGCTCCCTGCAACTGCGGGTCGGGCTGGACGGAATCACGGGCCTGGCCGCCGGGAGGGGCGAGCCTGTCCTGGTGCCAGACGTGAGCCAGGAGCCGCGCTACATTCCTGTGCAGGACGGTCAGACCGGCTCGGAATTGGTGCTCCCTCTCAAGGTGAAGAGACGGGTGATCGGCGTGTTGAACGTCGAGAGCGAGCGTCTGAATGCCTTCGACGAAAGTGACGTGACCGTGCTTCAGTCCCTGGCGAACCAGTTGGCTGTCGCGATCGAGAACGCCCGGCTGTTCGAGACCGAGCAGCGCCGCGCCGAGCAGTTCCGGGCCATTAACGAGGTGGGGCGTCACATCACCTCTATTCTGACGGTGGACGAGCTACTGGCTCAGACAGCCCGACTGATTCAAGAGACTTTCCGGTATTACTTCACGAGCATCGGACTGATCGAAGGGGACGAGGTGGTCGTCAAGTATGGCGATCCCCTGCGCCTGCGGGTGGGGCAGGAGGGCATTATCGGCTGGGTCGCCGGAGCCGGTGAACCGCTCCTGGTGCCGGACGTGAGCCAGGATCCTCGATACATTGCTTCACCGTCGGCTACCCGGGCGCGTTCGGAGCTGGCCGTGCCGATCAAGTCCAGGGGCCAGAGCATCGGCGTGCTGGACGTCGAGAGCGACCGCTCGGACGCTTTCGACGAGAGTGACGTGACGGTGCTGCAATCCCTAGCCAATCAGTTAGCCGTCGCCATCGAGAATGCTCGCCTGTACGAGCAGGCGCAGCAACTGGCTGCGCTGGAAGAACGGCAGAAGCTGGCGCGCGAGCTGCACGACTCGGTCTCGCAGGCGTTGTACGGCATCGCGCTCGGCGCGCGCACTGCGCGCACGCTGCTCGATCGCGATCCGGGGAAAGTGGGCGAGCCGCTCGACTACGTTCTATCGCTATCCGAAGCGGGATTGGCCGAGATGCGCGCGCTGATCTTCGAGCTGCGCCCCGAATCGCTCGAGATGGAAGGGCTGGTCGCCGCGTTGGGCAAGCAGACCGCTTCGCTGCGCGCCCGGTACAACATCGAGGTGCGTACGGCATTCTGCGGCGAGCCTCAACTGGCGCTGCCCGCGAAAGAAGCACTGTATCGCATCGCGCAAGAGGCGCTGAACAACGTCGTCAAGCACGCGCGCGCCAGCCAGGTGAATGTGCAACTGGAAACGAGCGATGGATCGGTGAGATTAGAGATCGGAGATAACGGCGTGGGGTTTGACACACACAGTGCGTTTCCGGGACATCTCGGTCTGCGCTCGATGCGTGAGCGCGCCGAGAAAGTGGGCGGCGCGTTCTCCGTAGAAAGCGCTCCGGGTCAGGGCACGCGCATCCGCGTCCATTTTCCCTTGACGGCGCCGCCTAAGGATTAGGGCCAATTTCAATTTGACTCACGTTCGCCAGGCCGGTAGCGCCCCGAATAGCCGCGAGCAGCGCTTCTTCGCCGGCGTGCTTGCTGACGAACGCGGCCGCGCCGGCGTCCTTTGCGCGCGCCCGCGTGGCAGAGTTCTCGTGCACCGTCAAAATGACGACGCAGCAGCCTGGCTCGATCGTGCGTAGCGCCTCGGTGGCGGCGATCCCATCCAGGCGGGGCATCTCGATGTCCATCACCACGACATCCGGGTGCAGCTCGTGCGCTCGTCTGAGCGCTTCCACCCCGTCCGTTGCTTCCCCGATGACCTCCAGATCCGGCTCCAGCGCCAATCGCATGTTGAGCCCCTGACGAACAGCCGGCTGGTCATCCACCAGTAAGATTGTGATCATGTCCTTTTCCGATCCGGTAAAGAGTTGGCTTCCCGGAACTCACTGTCCGGCGGTCTCCTGGCCGGCCATGGCAAGCGGCGAGGCTCAACACTGAATTTCTCGCATTCTATACCATCTCAGGCTGTCCGTCATGGCGAAAACGTTGGAAAAGGCGTTCGGCACTTGGGAGAAAACGTGCATCGGCCAAAAGATGTAGGAATAAGAGACTTCTCTAATTGCCGCCGCCGGCTTCCACACGTCGCCCGGGCACCCGACTCGCTATCAGCGCGAAGGCCCTGCGAAATGGGGACGCCCGATCTTCGACGCCGGTCACGTCTGCATTTCGCTGCGGGAGCGTCCTGGCCTGGTTGGCGACAATCAGCACCACTGCTGTGACGATCACGGCCGCCGCAACGAGCGTGCGCGGCGTGAGCGATTCACCTGCCAGCGCCCAGCCGAGGAAGACGGCGACCACCGGGTTGACGAAGGCATACGTGGAGACGCGCGCCGGCGTGCTGACGCGCAGCAGCCAGACGTAAGCCGAGAACCCCACGAGCGATCCGAAGACGATCAGGTATCCCAATGCCAGAAGCGAGCGCGGCGATACCTGGTCCAGTCGAAGCTGGCCCGCTTCTCCGGTCAGCAGCCCGGCGACGAGCAGCAGCGCCCCGCCCGCCAGCATCTCCATCGCCGTCGCCAGGAGCGGCTCCGCTGGCAGTTGAGCCTTGCGCGAGTACAGCGAGCCGATAGACCACGACAGTGCGGCCAGCACGAGCACCAGCACGCCGAGCGAGTTCACCTGGTCGCCGCCTGCCGATTCACCCGGACTCACCAGGAACACGATGCCGAGCAGGCCCAGGGCCAGGCCGAGCGTCACGCCGAGATTCGGGCGAACGTTGTCGCCTCTCAGCCAGTTGAGCAGCGCCATCCACAGGGGCACCGTCGCAATGAGCAGCGCCGCCAGGCCGGACGGTATCACCTGCTCGGCCCAAATGACGCCGCCGTTGCCGCCGAGCAGCAGCAGGCCGCCGACGATGAAGGCCGACCGCCAGTGGATGCGTGGCACCGCCGCCGCGCGGCTCCGCCGCGTCAATGCGTACAGGATGGCGCCGGCGATCAGATAGCGTGCGCCCCCCATCAGGAATGGGGGCATCGTCTCGATGGCGAAGCGAATCGCAAGGTAAGTCGAGCCCCAAATCGTGTAAATGGCCGCGAAGGCCACCAGCATGCGCCACCGTGCTGGGACACCCGATAAACTATGCGTGGTCATTCCCTCTCCCTTGTAAATTCGGCTCGCCGCCCCGCTCCGCTTCGCGCGATCCCTGCTTCCGCCGGATGATCAATCCGGCGGTCTGGGGATCGCGGATTGATCACCCCAAGGGGTCGCGAGCATCTCGCGTCACCCACCCGCGCCTGGCACGACGCGCATCGGCCACTTGCCTCGGTTGCGGCGCAGGTAGTCGTCGCGATGTCGAGCAAACTCGGCGTCCAGCGCCGACAACGGCTGCGAACGACCGTCCAACACGACGTCAGGATCGATCGTTCGCAGTTTGGTGCTCACCCGGAACGTGGGCGCGGTCTCATCCCACACGAACTGCGTGTCGGGCGAGATCAGGCTCAGCTCGCTTTGAAGATTCGGATGGCTTGCGGCGTGCAGCTTCGCCCACAACTGGCCGTCCGTGCTCCAGATGTCCGCTTCGGCGATCGCGCCGGTTTCCAGTCCCGTTCTGACGGCACGGGCGGTCAGCTCGTACAGGCCAACCTCGCGGAAGCTGGCCCAACTGGCCCGATCGGCGGCCATGTAGGTATAGCCCATCCAACGCGCGACGTCGACATCGTCGGCGGCGATGCGCCCGTCATGCACGACCAGATGTTTCAAGGCACGCTGCACATCGTCGTCAGTGGACAAACCCAGGTTGCCAGTGTCGCGCAAGAAGTAATCCAGCCGGTCCGCACACAGCGCCGGCGCGGGCTGCTCCAGCAGCGGGAAGTCCGCTTCGTGCAGAAAGTCGTGCCAGTCGAAGTGGTGCCGCGCGAGGATTGCCGGGACGTCTGTCCCGGCGAGGTATTCCTCCTTCACTTCCTCGTGATAACTTTGGCTGTCGTGCCCGCCGAACACGTAGTCGATCACGTGACTGAACGCCGTGTGGCTCACGTCGTGCAGAAGCGCGGCGATTTGCTCTTCGAGCGACGCGCCAAGTCGCCTCACCAGCAGCATCACTCCGACCGAATGCTCGAAGCGGGTCGTGGGGCGCGTGATCCCGATCAGCCCGCTGATGCCGTGCTGCAAAACGCCGTGCAGTCTCTGCACGGCAGCCGAATGCATCAATTCGACCAGGATCGGCTCGCCGATCTCGGCCGGGCCATATACCACATCGTGATGCAGGATCAATGGGCCTCACATGTCACGAACGAGCACTTCATAGTGGGTCACCGTGGGTTCGAATTCTAGCAGAAACTCGCGATCCTCGGGATAGTATCGGGCCTTGTCGACTTCAGCGCCGGCGAAGCTTTTCACCGCGTCCATGGAGTCCCAGAGCGAGATCAAGAGGAAATGA
>DASSFZ010000510.1:0-4434 GCA_035693785.1 Anaerolineae bacterium
GACATCAGGAGCATGGTTCACCGTCACGCAGGCGGTGGCAAGGCGGCGATGGCTATCATACGCGAGGGCAAGGTGTTGCCCGGACCGGATGGCAAGGCTCGCGACGAAGCGAGGGGCGAAGGCATCCTCTTCGTCGACAGCACCAGCGCCGTCCTGCTGGCGTCCGATACTCGCCCTACCCGCGTGCTCGAGCCGGGCCTCCACTTCATGTTCAGAGACGAGAAGATCGGCGCGGTAGTCGATCTGCGGATACAGACGCGCCGCAAAGACGTCGAGGCTCAGACCCGCGATGGCATCTGGGTCACGTTCAAGATCAACGCCAGGTTCCGCATCGACAAGACGAAGCTCAAGCTGGAGGAGATCAATCTCGACCAAGTGCGCTGGCCTGCGCCGTACGAATGGTCGCCGCGCCAGGTCGTCCTCGCGCTAGGACAGTCGCGCGTGGGAATCGAGCAGGGCGAGTCGCTGCGCTGGGACGACATCGTCATAAACGAGGCGGTCAAGCGCGCACATATCCTCATCGCCGAGTACACCTTTGACAGGCTGATCGAGCCGCACGACCCGCGCGTCAATCCGAGGGAAGATATTCGCAAAAGGCTTGAAGACGACGTCAAGAAGGCGCTGGCAGGCAGGGGCATCGCGGTGTTGGGCATCGGGCTCACCCAATTCGTCCCGCGCGACAAGCGGGTAGACGTGCAGAGGGTCGAGGCGTGGAAAGCCGAATGGCTCAGCCGCTTACACGTCGTCGAGGCTGAAGGGCTGGCAGAGCGTTACCGGTTGATCGAGCTGGCTCGCGCGCAGGGGCAAATGGAGCTGATCACGCGCATCGCCCAGGCGCTCGAGGCCAGCCAGAAGGTCGGCGTAGACGACGCCGAAGAGGTCGCGCTGAGCCTGCTGGAAGTGGTTGAGCGCCTGGCCGCCGAGCCAGGGATCGACGAGCGGCTGGGCAGCGAATCTCGCGCGGCGCTGAGCGGTGCGTATAAGATGCTGGGGAAAGGTTTAGGGAGTGAAAGCGCAGCAGCGCCCTAGCCTGGGGCAGGTACTACAGGCATTCGCGGCCGATATGCGCGAGTGGTGGACGCGCGAGACGACGCATGCTCTGCGCCGCCGTCTCTACGTCCTCGTCATGTTCGTCGCGCTGGGTTGGCTGGGGCCGAACTTCATTGCGCTCTCGATCTTCCCCGACCCTCCGACCGGCATTTCCGGCGAAAGCGATGGGATACTCTGTGCCTACGATGCGGCTCCGGCAAACCCGCCGGACAGGCTGCGAGGACCGGCGCCGATCGCAGTCGTTTCGGGCATCACCACGACGCTGCCGTTCGACATCCGCAACCGCGGCTCGTGTCCGTGGGACGGTGCGACGACGCTGCGCCGCGAGGACAGCAGCCTGATCGTTGCGTCACAAACGATCACTCCGGCCGGGACTGTCGCGCCCAACGGGGTCTTTAGGGCAGACATCACATTTGCCGTACCGCCGGTCAACGACGCCCTCTTGAATCTCCAATATCGCATGTATGCGCCGGATGGCCGGAGCTTCGGCGCGCCCATCAAGATTTCGCTGCTCACCTATCCGCTGGGTGGCGAGCCGAAGTTTCTTCAGCAGCGGAATGTAGGCAATGACATCGTCAATCTGATCTGGATGGCATTACCCGGCGTCCTGGGTTTCGGGCTGGCCATGCACCGGGCCGGCCGATTCACGTGGGATTTCTACAGCCTCAAGAGCGTCCAATACGGTGTCGAGTTCGTTCTCAGGCGTTTGTTCAACGCCGGCCCGAACGTGACGGCCACGGTGAAAGACGGGCAGATCGATTGGGACTCAAGAGGGGGTGCGAATAAGGAGCGCGAGAACGACGTGCTCGAGAAGATCGGCGGGCCGGGAACGCTGTCCGTTCACGGAGGCATGGAAGTTCTGCTCGAGCGCGGCGCGCGCTACTCGCGCATCGTGGGGCCGGGCGTGACGCCGCTCGGCGCGTTCGAGCGCGTGCGCGCCCTCGTCGACGCCCGACCGCTCAACCGCTCGAAAGATGAGTCCGCCTACACCAAAGATGGCATCGAGGTCAAATGCAAGACCACGATCACGTTCAGGCTGATGAAGCAGAAAGACGGCGAGCACATCCCGCAGCCTCAGCCGCGCATATCGTCACGGCAGCAACTCTCTTTGTGGCTCGGAGGGGGCCTGCAGTTGCGCTTGCTTGAGTCGTGGTGGCGGTGGCTCAAGTCGCTGTGGCATTGGCCTATGTCGTGGTGGCGCGAAATCACATTGTGGCTTGGATTCAGGCCGGTCACGACGAGACCGCCCGCGCCGCCTGAGGGACTGCCCGCCTCGCCGCAGGCTGTGCGCGCCATCGCATACGAATTGCCGGCGGGGGTGGGCTGGGAAGGCACCGTATCCACCGGAATCGCCGACGAGATACCCAGGCGGATGTTTGACGAGTTGTGGGCGCCTGATTCTGACCGTAAGCCGCGTCACGAGATGATAGAGAAGCTTTTCAAAGAGAACCGAGAATCGCTGCGCAAGCGTGGCGTCGACCTCCTCGACATGACGATCGGCGCGCTGGAAGCGACCGATAAAGCCGTCGACGAGCAGCGCCGTAAATATTGGGAGGCATTCTGGGCGTCGAGATCCCACATCACCGAGGCCGAAGGCGAAGCGGAGGCACTGCGCTACATGCAGACTGTGCGCGCCGAGGCGCAGGCCGATATGATCCAGGCCATAGCGCAGAGTTTCCGCATGCTGGCGCTCAGCGGTGCGCGCCTGCCGTCGCGCGAGGTGGCCCTGAAGATGCTCGAGGTGGTTGGCCGCACGATGAAGGCAGCGCTTGAAGAATCGAAAGGCGGGGAACCGGCCGACAAGGCGGCACGCCTTCTCGAACGCCTGCAGCGCACTGTCAACCCGTGACAGGGTTGGGCCGTATGCCACTGAAACCGCTTGAGCCAATCGATCTACTCTCCCGTTTGGAGTTCAAGAAGCCGAGCCAAGGTCTGGATTCGGTGCGCGCCCGATCGATCGAGTTGCTCAAGCAAGGGAAGCTTCTCGAAGCAGCCGACCACGCCCGCGAAGCGCTGCGCGACGGCACCGAGCGGCACGATCGCAATATGCAAGTGTACGCTTTCGCTTATCTGGCCGCTGTATATACGATACGGAAGGATTTTCGGGAAGCCACTGCGCACGCAGATGACTGTTATGGCTTATCTAAGCAGATGCGGAACCAGCACAACACCGCCATTGCTAAGGCACTGCTGGCGATGGTCTACCAGAAGCACTTGGAGGAACTTAGCGGCGAGTTCATCGAGCCAATCCGAGAGGTGCAGGCTGAGTTTGACAGCTTGACCAGCCAGGCCCTGGCCCACGGGCAGGTGGCAGAAGCACAGAAGAACCAGGCCTCTCTGATCGAGTTCGGCGAGCAGGCGCGGCGCGTCCGCTGGATCCCGGCCCTTCCATATACACTGCCGCTTGTATGGCTGCGCGCCCTGGATCCGATCAAGACCGATCCCCCTCATCAGGGCTACCTGGAGCCGGTGATGTTTGTGCTGCGAATGCAGCAGGAAGTTGAGCGCGAAGAGTCTGGCAATGTCGAACCGGGTGAAATCGTCGACGCTCTGTACACGGCTCGTCCAGTCCCCAATCCCAATAGTCCTGACGCACACCCCTTACGTCCACCACGTCTGGACCCGCACACAGTCTACATCGCGGTCAAGGTTGACCCTGATATGGCACGAGAACCCGGCTATCAAGTAGATGATTATTTGCTGCTGCGCGGTGACGATCCGAATCAATTGATAAGACAGGTTGAAGAGGCTAAAGGTGATCTTACTGGCATGGAATTCAGACGTACTGACGACGGCCGTTTCCAGTTCCGGTTCGCACCCCCAAAAGACACCGGCGGCAGAGAGGTTTCGATGCTCATGCTCACGGTGGATGCCATCTTGAGGCGCATCCCCCATGACTAAACACACCTCCCAATCCGTCCTTGTCATCGGCTCGGCCGGCCTCGACATCAAGGGCCTGGCGTCGGGGCCTTTGCTGCCCGGCACGTCTAACGCCGGGCGTGTGCGGCGCAGCCTGGGCGGCGTGGCGCGCAACGTCGCCGAAAATCTGGCCCGCCTCGACGTGAACGTGACCTTGCTCACCGCCGTCGGCGACGACAACGCCGGACGGCAGATCCTCCAACAGGCGAGCGAGTGCGGCATCGATACTTCGCCGTCGATCGTCGTGCCCGGCGGGCGAACCGGCTCGTACCTGGCGATCGTCGACGAGAACGGCAGCCTGGCCGTCGCCATCGGCGATATGGGGATCGTCGAATCGATCACGCCGCGCTATCTCAACGACCACCGCCGCCTGTTCGCCGAAGCGTCGATGCTGGCCGTCGACGCCAACCTCACCCCCGACGCGCTCAGCACGATCTTCAAGCTGGCGGCGAAGCACGACCTGCC
>DASSFZ010000511.1:0-12716 GCA_035693785.1 Anaerolineae bacterium
CTACCAAAGCTCGGGTGGCTCGCCTGGAAAGGAGCTTGAGATCGAGCCGCCCAAACGCGGCCTCCCCCTCGCCCCAATATGGCCGGCGCTCAAACAAGGCCGGACGCGCCAGGCCGACGATCAGCAACTGCGCCTTGGGGACGGACGTGACCAGGTGCTCGACCAAATCGAGCGAACTGTCGTCCGCCCAGTGCAGGTCCTCCAAGAACATGACCATCGGCTGGCGTTCGGCCAAAGCCTGCACATAGTTGGTCAGATACGCTTTGGCTAGTTTCCCAAAATCGGGGCTCCCAACCAGGCTCTGCACCACCGGACTGGCCGAAAAATCAAAACCGATCATATGCCCCACCAGGTCAGCCCGCTCAGGTGCCAGGCTGCCCGCCATCCCGGTACGGAATTTGTCCAGCGCGGTGGCGGTGCTGTCGCTTTCCAGGATGTCAAAGCGATAGGCGAACATGTCGCGTATGATGCCAAACGGGACGCCCTGCAACGCTGGCGCAGCGCGGCCTTTGAAATAGTAAATCCCCTCTGGGCGCAGTTCGATCCAGTTCTCAAATTCATACAGCAAGCGACTCTTGCCCACGCCTGCCTCGCCCACCACCATTACCAGTCGCGTTTCGCCCATATCCATCGCATCGGCATAGGCGTTTTGCAGTGCGAGCATTTCGGCCTCACGTCCGATCATGCGTGTCTCGATGCCCTCGATGCCACGCGTGCCCATGCGGAAGGCGTGCGGCTTGGCGCGTTGCACGATATAGGTTAGCACCGGCTCGGTCTTGCCTTTGACCGTCAGCGGTGCTTGTGGGAGAACATCAAATACCCCGCGTACGTGGCGATAAGTGTCATGGGAGATGAGGATCTCGTCGGGTGGCGCTTTTCCCTCCAGCCGGCTGGCCAGGTTGACCGTGTCGCCGGTGACCGTGAAATCACCGATCCGGCCCATCGCACCCACCAAGACCGGGCCGGTGTGAATACCCACCCGCATAGACAGTTGAACGCCGTAGCGCAATTCCAGCCCAGCGTTGAATGCCGCCAGCCCATCGCGCACCGCCAGCGCGGCGCGGATCGCGTTCTCTGGATCGTGCTCGCTGGCGGTGGAGATGCCAAAGACGGCCATCACCGCGTCGCCGATAAACTTTTCCAACTGCCCACCCCAACGGGCGATCGCTTCCCGCCACGGTCCAAAGTAGCTATGAAGGATCGCCTGTACGTCTTCTGGGTCCATCCGTTCCGCCAACGGTGTGAAGTCGACCAAATCGCAGAAGAGGACTGTCACCTGCTTGCGCTGCTCGGTAGGTATAGCCCCCGTGCTCAGCTCGGCCAACTTTTCGCGCATTGGCGCCAGCGCGGCGTCTACCACCGTATCGCCTAATATCGCCCGCTGTGCCTCTAGGGCAGCCATGGCTTGTTCAAGTTGTTCACGTTCGGTCATTTGTCATTTCCTGTCTCGATACCACGTCGGCTTTACAGGAGGCCTACATAACAGTGTATAGGCGATCGGCACCCCAATTCTCGAACCAACCCGCGCCTGTTCCACTCGAAAGTCCATACCAGCGCAAGACAATATGAGAAAGAGCAAGCCATTTCTGCCCTGCTCTTTCCTGGATGATTGACAACCTTATTCTTGTATCCTGGACAGGTTCCAGAGATAGGTTGCTGACTGTTAGCGGACACTGCTTGTGGGGTCCTAGTTCACGACCCATCGCACGATGACTTTCGCGTGGCAATTCGAGATCACAGAAGTCAGATGGCGCGGCCGTGGTCGCCAACGCCGATATTACTTGTACACCTATGTTATGACGTTTCGGGCGTCCCGGACGTTTCGTCACCTTCACAGGCGCGGAAGCAAATCGGCAGCGACGACACGAAACGGGAAGGTGTTAGCCGCTTGTGGCGCAAGCGATTCACCCCTCATTGTGCAAGACGACTGGCAAGCGAGGGTAGTGCGCCGAATCACGTCTTTGGCAGGTCGAAGATCACGAAGATGCTCTTCCGCTCGGCAACTCGAATTCGGCCGACTGAAGGTCGTCAAGACTTCGCTCGAAGGCCGCGATCCAGAGCTTGCTCAACGCCTGATCGAGAACATCACCGACCGCGCGATCGACCTGGTGGCGCTGGTCGAAGACTTATCGCTGCGGACGGTGACCGGCCGGCTGGCGCGGTTGCTGCTGGAGAGCGCGACGGGCGATGTGCTGCACCGTCCGCGCTGGTACACCCAGTTCGTTTTTCAAGATACGGCCGCAACGCCTCACGGCCGACCTGGTCGGTCAGGACGAACTCGGTGCGCGTGACGCGGCGGCGAAATGTATGACATTCGTTATCCTTTTTCTGTCACATCCAATACTGCTTCAGCTCAACCAGTCCGGGTAGCCTTGGATAGGGGCCACCCGTGGAAAGTCGTAGCGTCCAACCGAATATCCAGAATGAACAGTGCACCGGCCAGGGTCGATTCACTCCTTCTGTTCGGCGCATTTTGTTTCGGATGCCAGAGAGCATAGCGAACGGACTCCGCGTCCTTGGCCGGCGGCTCCTGCGCATCCTTCTCTTTTACAAAATCCTTCTGGCCAACCTCGCGCTGGTCGCCCTCGCGGGCGTGGCGGCGGCGCTTGTCACGGCCTGGCACATCGGGCGATTCCCCGACATCCTCGATATCGATTTGATCATGCTGGTGGTGGTGACGGCTCTCGTCATCAGTTGTGTCGTCAACTACGTGGTGCTCAAGCTCGCGCTGGTTCCTCTCGATCGCATCCGGGCCGCCATCGACGAGTTCCAACAGGGCAAATTGGGCATACGGATCGATCCTGGCCCCTTCGGCGTGCGTGTCGAGGACACGGTGTTGGTCGGCGCCGACGGGCCGACAGTGCTCACTACCTATCCGCGCCAGTTGGAGAAGTGAGGAGGTAACATATCATGTACATCACCGACGTAATCTGGTGGTCGTATACGCTGTTCATTGTCGCAACCGCGCTGTTCATGATCTGGTTCACCCTGAAGGTGAGGCAGAGAGGAGATTAGCCATGGCGAGGGAAGAGCGACGCTGGTTCGGTTTCCTGATCGTGGTGGCCGTGCTGTTCAACGCCATCACACTTTCGCCGCTCGTGCCCTGGCAGTCCTGGTCGCTGTGGTCCCAGCCGACGCCCGATCGGCGCGTGACGATCGAGATGGCGAACTACGAGTTCGGACTGCCGCCTCAAGGTATCGAGGTCAAGGCGAACGAGTACGTTGAGTTTGTGGCGACTTCCAGAGACGTGACCTACGGGTTCGGCGTGTTTCGGCAGGACGGCACGCTAGTCTTTCAGATGCAGGTGCTGCCTGGTCGTGAGAACAAGATCGTGTGGAAGTTCGACACGCCGGGCACGTACGATGTCCGTTCCACCGAATACTCAGGCCCCCGACACCCCGAGATGTTTATCGAGGATGCCATCCGTGTGACCCCATGAAGGAGGCGCAGCGATGACTCGCATCGGTTGGCTGGAGAAATGGACGCTTCGATTCGCTGTGGTGGGCCTGCTGTTCCTGGCGCTGGCGATCCTGGAAGGCGCGCTGATGCGCGTGCAACTGGTGGACCGGGAGGCGCTACGCGGCATGGAGTCGCTGCTGATGAACGTCCGGCTGGTCGGCGGCGAGGTCTCGTCGACCGACGTGTTCTATTCCATGCTGACGGCCCACCCAATCGTGGGCATCTATGGTTTTGCCTACATGTGCGTGATGGGCGCCTTTTATTTCCTGGTGCCTTTCCTGCTGAAGAAAGAAATCCGGCATAAGCGGTTGGTTCCGATCAACTTCTGGCTGCACATCGCCGGTGTGCTGATCGCCTGGGGCGCGGGCTTCTTCGTCTTGTTCAATGGCCTGTACACGCTCTACTGGCCGCTGCCGGTGTCGTACGACCGCGTGCCGCTAATCGGAAGCATTATCTTCGGCTTGGGCCTGGTTTTGATCGAAGTAAATGTGTTGCTGTTTGTCTTCAACCTGTTCAGCACCGTCCTCACCCGCAGCGAGCCGAATGCCCCCGGCTTCTGGCGAACGCTGTTTTCGGCGATCGGCATACCGCGCTGGCTCAGACGAGGCGGAAAGACTTCCGACGATGCTCGGCCCCACCCCGACGAACTGCCGGTGTTCATCGTCGCCGTGGGTCGCGGCTCCATCGACACCGCGATCAACGCCATCGTCATGCTGTCGGCTGGCGCGCTGCTTCTGGTGTACGGCCTGCCGACGCTGCTCGCGGGCGTGCGCCTGGACTCGGCTGCGATCGACTCGCTCCTGTATAAGAACTGGTTCTGGTGGGGGCTGGACATGATCGCCGACGGCAACGTGCTCATGTACACCGCCGGCACGTGGTATCTCCTCATCCCCTTGCTCGTGAACCGGAAGCTGTACGGCGAGTCCGTGGTGCGGTGGGTGATCCTGGCCGACCTGCTGGTGTCGCTGTTCGTGTGGAGCCATCACCTGCTGGCCGATCGACCTCAGCCGTTCGGCTTGCAACTGCTCTCGGGCCAGTTCGTCACCTGGGGTGAGTTCCTGACGATGGGCCTGACGATCTTCACCGTGATGATGACCATCTGGCTGGCCCGGCCGGTGAAGTTCAGCCCGGCGCTGAAGTTCGTCATGGGTTCGATCTTCGGGTTCATCGTGGGCGGCATGGCTGGGTTGACGCAGGCGAATGTCGGGCTAAACCTGGTGCTCCACAATACGCAGTGGGTCATCGGCATCCACGCCCACATGATGCTCCTGGGTGGCTTGGCGATGCTGTTGTTCGCCGTGATCTATGCGCTGGTGCCGCTGTTGACCAATCTGCAAATCCGCAGCCAGCGATTGGTGAACTATCACTTCTGGGGTTGGATGGTGGGCGCGGTGCTGATGGCCTACGCCATGGGCATGGCCGGCTCGCAGGGCATGCTGCGCCGAACGCTGTACACGACGGCTCAGTACCAACCGTACATGGTAGTCGCGCTGATCGGCGGGCTGCTGATGAGCGCGGCGTTTGTCCTGTTCCTGGTCAACCTCATCGGCACTCTCGGATGGTCCAACGTGCTCAGCCTGGTCCTGCCCGAGCGGTGGCTGAGATCTCAGCCGGCGCAAGCGGCGACGTGAGACTCTGACGAATCGAAGCGTGATAAGGAGGTTCGATCATACTTGAATGCTTTCGCTTCTCTGATCATCGTGTCAAACACTGCATGAAATGAAAGGAGATTTGGTCATGCCACCCCATTGCGACTCAATGGACGGGCCGGTTGTCATAGCCTGCAGGAAAGCGCTGGAGGCTGAGAACGTCGATCTCATCCTTCCGTACGTGCCCAAGCAAGGTGAGGAGGAAGTCGTCAGGGCGTTTAAGAAGGTCTTGTCCGTGCGGAAGCAGCCCAACGGGGCCAGAGAAATCGCCGACCTGTATTTCTTCGAAACGGTCGTGCGCGTGCATCGAGCGGGCGAAGGCGCTCCGTACACCGGCCTGAAGCCGGCCGGGCTGAGCGAAGGGCCGGTGATTCCGGTGGCCGAGAAGGCGATCGAGACCGGCTCACCCGACGATCTGCTGAAGGTGTTGACGGACATCGTGAGGGCCGAAGCCCAGAAGCGATTCGATCGCGCGATGCGCCTGAGGAAACACGCCGATGGGCCTGTAGACGAGGCGCGCGAATACGTCGAGGCCATGTTGGGCCTGCAGGTGTGGGCGCACAAGCTCTACACGTGCGCGCGGTCCGAGCCTCACGCCGAAGTCCGTGAGCACGAAGAAGTCCACAATCACGGATAGACACGACGAAAGTCTCACAGTGGTATATCGTCCGGCAACCGGGCCACCCAATCGAACTGAATCTACCGGCAGGTGACGTAATCCCCCAGCCGGCTGAATAGACTCATCAGAAGGAGTCTGCGATGTTTGTGAACATTATCCACTTCCCGCCGATCAAGGCCGGGAAAGACGCCGAATTTCGCGAGTGGTTCGCCTGGTCGAACGAGGAGTACGCCAAGCACAAGGGCTTTATCCACCGCTGGCTTTTGAGGTCGCGCGAAGGTGGCAACTACGTCGGTCTTGTCGAGCATGAAAGCTACGAGACCTTCATGGCGATGCATACCAGCTCCACGCAGGCCGAGGCCGGCGAACGGGTGAAACCAATGTTTGATGGCGATCCCACTCCCCAGTTTTACGAGGTTGTGCTGGGGTAAACCTCGCCGATCATGGCAAACGATCGGGCGCATCGATGGTCCAGGGCCTCTGCTCGGCAATCTCGACCTGGGCCATCGCTCGCCGGTTGGACGCTTCCAGGCATACGGAGGGCGCATCATGAAGGAATCAGAAGACATACGCGGCCTGAAACTCGCGCTGGGCGTGTATATCCTTATCCTTGCCTTGAAACTGGTGGTGTACTTCATGACCGGTGTCATGGCGCTGCTGGCCGAAGCGCTGCACACCCTGAGCGACATCTTCATCTCCGGCTTTCTGTTGGTAGCGGCTATCTGGTCGCGCAAGAAAGCAGACGAGACTCACATGTTTGGCTACGGCCGGGCGCAGAACGTGGCCGCGTTGGTGGCCGCCACTCTGTTCATTTCGTTCACCAGCTACAAACTGTACGAGGAAGCGATCCCCCGGCTCTTTCAGTCTGGGGAAGCAACCTATCAGAACCTGGAGCTGGCGCTGGGGGTGATCATCGTCTCGATGCTCCTCGCTGCGGCTCCGCTGATCAAGTTGTGGACACAGAAGGAGCGGGGGCCCGCGGCCAAAGCTCAACTCACGGAGTCGATCAACGACGAATTGGGTCTGCTGGCTGCCTTGCTGGGAACGTTATTCATCATCTGGGGGCAGCCCATCGCCGACCCAATCGCGACGATCATCGTGGCCACGATCATCGCCATCAACGCCATCGGCCTGTTTCGAGAGAATTCCTCCTTCTTGCTGGGGCGTTCGCCGGGGCCGGAGTATCTGGCCCGACTCGAGGGCCTGGCCCGCTCTGTGCCAGGCGTGGTGGGGGTGCATGACGTGCGCGCGGAGACCATCGGGCCGGGCGTCGTTCACGCCGGGCTGCACATCGAGGTGCCGCGCGGGCTACCCATCGAGGAAGCCGATCGCATCGCTCGCGAAGTGGAGGAGCGGGTGCATGCCGGCACCGACTCCGGCTACTGCGTCATCCACATGGATCCCGCGGATTCGGAAGCCGCTCGGCAGCCCATGCCGGCGGAGAAAAGCCCGACGGAGATGCTGGAGGAAGAGCATCTCCCCATGAAACAGTAGGGAGTGTGCCAATGACAATCGCGATCCCTCAGCCGTTGCAAGTCGAGCACGAAGAGCTGCACAACGAGCTCAAGCAAGCCATCGCCGCAGGTGGCAAAGTGGGAGAAGCTGCCACGGCGGTTGCAATGGCATTGCACCCGCATTTTGGGAGTGAGGAAGAATACGCGCTGCCACCATTGGGGTTATTGCCGGCGCTGGCAGAAGGGATCGTTACGCCAGAGATGGCTGACGTCCTTCCGCTGACCGACAAACTGAAGGCGGAACTCCCGCACATGCTCGAAGAGCATCAAGCGATCGTCGCCGCGCTCAAGAAGCTCCAAGAGGCAGCACAGGAAGAAAACAAGCCGGAGTATGCCCACTTTGCCGAAAAACTGATGCTGCACGCGCGGATGGAGGAGGAAGTCTCGTATCCGACCACGATCTTGATCGGCGAGTATCTCCGACTGAGGCTCGGCAAGTAAGACCCAGGAGGTTTATACGATGAAGACCATGCATTTGCTGGAAGGTCTGGAGTTCCATGACAAGAACCCGAACGCAGAGCCACTGCACGTGGACAAGAACGGCCGAGTGCTGCGCTTCATGCTGAAGCCCGGGCAGAGCATCACGGAGCACAGCGCGCCGAGCTCGCCCTTCTACGTCGTCGTGCTGAGAGGACAGGGGATGTTCGCGGGCGGCGACGGCCAGGAACAGAAACTCGGCCCCAACACGCTGCTGATCTTTGACCCCGGGGAGAACCACGTGATCCGGGCGCTAGACGAGGAGCTGGTCTTCGTGGGCTTCTTGCAAGGAGTGCCGGGCATGCGACCGGGGAAAGTCGGGGGGAAGATGGCGCGACAGCGGAGATAACATGGCCGCCCGGCTATCCGTCGATACGGCGTTACGTGAGTGCAGGGCGAAAGGAGAGAGATATGAAAGCCCATGACCTGGTGATCGCCATTCTGGCGGTCCTCGTCTTCCTTCTGATCTCGCTGCCCTACCAGTTCGCGTACAGCTACTGGGCAGAGTCCACTGCGCTCTGGGTAGTGTACATCGTGGTAGGTGTTATCCTGGCGGTGTTCGTGTTCTTCAACTTTCTGCAAGACTGGCGCCGTCTCGTCGCCGAAGCGGAAGGTGAGGAGAAAAAGGAGGTGGCCCCATGATCGATGCACAAGAAAGCAAGCGTCGGAAAGTCGGGCTAGGCCTCCTCAGCATAGTGGTCGTAGTGTTTATCGCATTGAGCGGGTTGTCCTTCGTCCAGGAACGCGGCAGGCCAGACCCCGAAATGATCCTCTTTCAAGGGTACAGCGCCGTGGATGGCAAGCGTGTCTTTCAGGCCTACAACTGCATGGGCTGCCACACGATGCTTGGGAACGGCGCCTATTTCGGGCCCGATCTCACCAAAATCTACTAGGATGGTGGCGCAGCGTGGCTGAAGGCTTTCCTCTCTGCGCCCGGCACGTGGCCGACCAAAGCGGTGGTGGACCTGCGAGTTGAGCAGCTCCGGCAGTCTGGCGATGTAGATGTCGCCTCCACGGACGCCTACTACCAGCAGTATCCCCACGTCCTGGAAGCCGTCGAGCTGTTTGGCGGGAAGCGAACGGTGATGCCGAACCTCGCGTTGAAGCCCGATGAGATCGCGGCGCTGACCGCCTTTTTCAACTATGCAGCCGAAATCGATACGGCAGGCTGGCCGCCCGCGCGCCAGGCCGATGCGGCGGTAGTAGAACGGCTCCAGGCTGAGTTTGGCGTCGTACCGCCGACGGCTGTCGAGACCGCGCCGACGCCTGCCAGTCCTGTTTCGTTGGAGGTTCAGGGTAAGCAGTTGGCCGGCGAACTCGGTTGCCTTGCCTGCCATTCCACTGATGGGACACAGCGCAGCGGCCCGACCTTCAAAGGCCTCTTTGGAGCAACAGTGCCTTTACAGGACGGCAGCACGGTGATTGTCGATGAAGCGTATCTGCGCGAGTCTATCCTCGGCCCGAACGCCAAAATCAGGCAAGGCTTCTCGGCGGGGTCAATGCCCGCTTACGAGGGACGGGTTTCCCCGGCCGAGATCGACGCCCTGATCGCATACATCAAGAGCCTGAAGTGACGGTGGTGACTTCAACGGAGGCAAGGGATCATGTTGGAGCTAAAGTATCCGTCTCAACGCCTGGCGTATCCGTTCTTCGTGACCATGCTGATTTTCTTTCTGCTGCAAATCACCTATGGACTGATGATCGCCCTGCAGCAGGTGGACCCCTACTTCCTCCAGGGCATCCTGAACTTCAACGTGAACCGGTCGACTCACGTGAACCTGGCCATCATCTGGATTCTGACCGGCCTCGTCGGTGCCCTTCTCTTCGTCGGCCCGATACTTGCCAAACGCGACCTGGCCCGACCATGGCTGGCCCGTGTACTGCTCATTGCGCTGTGGGCAGTCGTCCTGGTGACCGCGGTCACGCTGGTTCTGGCACAGTCGGGGATCGCCGGCTGGGCCTACGGTCAACCCTGGCTTCAGGAGGGGTTGGAGTTTCTGGAAGCGGGGCGTCTGGCCGACGTCTTCCTGTGGATAGGATTCGTGATCCTGGGCTACCTGATCCTGCGCATCTTCCCGAACATCCGACAGTGGAATTCACTGCATTGGGGATTAGCCATCGGGCTGGCCGGCCTGGCCACTTTCTGGCTGTTCGGCATGTTCTTCGTCCCGACGCTCGACCTTGGGGAATTCTTCCGTTGGTTCGTGGTGCATTACTGGGTCGAGGGCGTGTGGGAAATCCTCTACGTCAGCATCGTGGGCTTCCTGCTCTACACACTATTCGACGCGGACCTCAAGGTCGTCGGCTTTGTCGTATTCTGGAGCGTGCTGCTGGTGGTGATGACCGGACTGATCGGCAACGGCCACCATTTCTTCTGGATCGGCACACCCGCCTTCTGGCAGTTCTGGGGCTCACTGATCAGTGCGTTGGAACCGTTGCCGATTATCCTCGGCATCTGGCACGTCTTCCTGCATCCCAAGCGCAGTCACAAGCCGCTGGCTAATCGCGCCGCATTCTACTTCATCTTCGGTTCAGCGCTGCTTGAGCTGGTGGGCGCCGGCATCCTGGGCTTCACCCAGACCTTCTCCTTGACGAACGTGTGGGAACATGGCACGTGGGTCACTCCGGCGCACGCACACCTGGCCCTGTTCGGCACCTTCGGGATGCTCGTCCTCGGCGCGGCCTACGTCGTGGTGCCTGCCATTCGGGGCATCCGGCGGTTTGACGATCGGTTGTCCAGGGCTGCGTTCTGGCTCCTCTTGGTGGGAATCCTGGGCATGATGCTCAGTTTTGCCCTGGGCGGCACCATCCAGGTCTACATTTACCGCGTGCTGGGCATTGAGTGGTTCGGGCCGGTCGTGCGCCCGGCAATGGAGTTCTGGCGCGGACTGCTGTTTGTCTTTGGATCACTCTTCGCCGCTGGGGTTATCGCCGTCAGCTATGACCTCTTCACACTGAAGCGGCGGGCTGAAGCGGCGAAGCCAGCGGCTGTGGCGCATGAACGGGAGGGGTTCGCCTGGTGGCGGCGGCCACTGTCCGTCGCAGAAATGGGAGGCTGGCTGGGCGCGCTCTGGTTCATCGGATTCCTGCTGACGGGCGGGCTACTCGCCAATAACCTGCCCAGTGTTCGCCTGGGAGACCCGACGCTCCCCTATCTCCTGGCGAGTATCGGATATCCCGCGCTCGTGCTGGTGACGCTGGCGCTTGCTATTCGCTTTCTGAGGGCGTGCGAGGCACAGCCATCGAGCGCGGCAGATTGAGTGAAGACGCCTGTGACGAGCAGGGGCGAATCTGTGCTCGTCTCTGCTCTGTTTGTTTCCCCGGTCTGAGCCATTCATCTCTCCTCGCCCTCGGCCATTTGATGTAGTCTATCGGCCAATTGGCGCACCACCGCTGCTTTCCAAAATCGTAGTCACATTCCGTCCCTTCGCGGATGTGTTCCCGCGCGTGGTAGCGTAAGATGTTGCCAAGTTTTGAGAGTGGCCGGTGCTGGATCAGCCGGGCGAGGCATCAGGGAGGAACATCCAATGAACGCCATCACAGCGAGGGAAGTGGTCGTCCTGATCCGCGAACTGCGCGACGGCACGCTGACCGAAGAACGCATGGAGCGCTGGCTAGCCGAGCTCGCCATCGGCTGCATTCCCCGCGAGGAGCCGAACGTCGCGAAGGCGCGCATCACGAGGCTGCCCGTCGAGGAGTATCGCCAGAAACCGTACCCGATGAAGCGCGTCAGCCGCCGGACGATTTACCGCACGGCGCTGGCGTTCGCCCATACAGTATACGGCTTCGAGCCACTGCTTGGCTACGTGCCGCTCGTTGCCTGAGCGATAGGCTATATTCGAAAATCATCATCTCCTCCTATTCCCCCTCTTTCCTCTGGCAGACGGCGGTGACCGGGCATCACCGCCGCCTGTCGTTTACGCCCATTTCAATCGACTAACGCCACCACTTTTCCATCCGTATGGTTTTTGCCTGCACTCGGCAGTTGTGCTCGAACCACCGCACCATCTGTGTCTCCATCACCAGATGCTCGGACGCGCCGTGTCACCGCAATGATTTCCCCCGTCCCGTCGTACGCGTTCTTTTCGTAATCCTTAAAGACATCCACGATCGCCAGCCCGGCACGTTCGAGCAGCAGTTGCAATTCGTAACGGAAAGTGTAGCGCGTGTACAGCGGGATAAGACGCTCACGCACCAATGTTCCGGCGGTGTCGAATTCCTCAAATCGGAATTCAAAGTGCCGAATCTGATGAACGATATCGTGCTCGACCAGGCGATCCTTGCGAACCACACGGTGACCATTGGACAGGTTGAATTCTCGCCGCACCACAAATGGCCCGCCGGGTTTTTGCGCCAAGGCCTCGAAATCCGGCGCAATGACGTCGACAATGAAATATCCCCCCGGCCGAAGATGCTGATAAACCGATCGCAGACAGGAGAGTTGATCGTCCTGCGTCAAGAGGTGCATGAAGGAACGAAGCGCAACGTAAGCCAGCGCAAAGCCCTTCCGCGGCAGATCAAAGCGTGCCATATGAGCAAGGGTCAGATGGACCCGATCGGCCAGGTGTTGCTCGTGGACTTTGCGCCGGCAGACTGCGAGCATATGCTCGGAGAGGTCGATCCCATAGACCTCGAAGCCGGCCTCGGCGAGCGGGACGGCCAACCGACCGGTACCACACCCAAGCTCCAGAATCGGCGAACCGCATCGGCGTGCAAAGTCGAGGTAGAACTCGACATCAAAGGCGATCGCGTGATCAAAATCGTAGTACTCTGCGAAGTCTACATATTCAACCATTGCCACCGTATCTGCCAGCCAATCTACTGCCCGGAGTATAGCATGGGCGCCGCCCGACCGCAGGCTTTCCGCAGGGCGAGCTTGAGACCTGCGGTCAGATGAGCGGCGCGGCCGGAGGCCCTTCGGCTGCACTCAGGGCAGGCCTGCGCTGAACAAGTGGCGAAGCCGAGGCGGGAGTCCAAGGGGCTTGCGGAGCGCCGTT
>DASSFZ010000512.1:0-9828 GCA_035693785.1 Anaerolineae bacterium
GCCGACATCATTGCGAAGCGCATCGTGGCGAAGAAGGGCGCAGAGGCGATGACAGGCGACAAAAAGAAAAAGGGCACGCGCTCGCTGACGGACCTGGCGAATGAACTGGAGTGGGAGTAACTGCTCAGCCTGCGTCATTGCGAGCGCTTTTTGCGAAGCAATCTCCTACACGAACGGCCATGTGCGCTGAGGAAAGCGGAGACTGCTTCGTCGCAAACGGCGCTCCTACCCAGAAACTTGCCCCAACCGGTCAGGCGGATGCGGGGGCAAGTGTAAAGCCGAGCTTGGTCGCCTGTTTCGTCAATCGCGCGATCTGGCGTTCCCGTTCACGTTGGCGGTAGGCTTCGGCGGTGGTGTCATGAAAGGGTTGGTGATCTCTGAGCATGAAATAGACGGCACGCGCGATCTTGTGCGCGGTCGCCACGATGGCCTTCTTGGGACCATGCATCGCGCGCATGCGCCGATAGAACGCCCCATAGGCGGTCTCCGTCTTGCTCACCGCTTGTGCCGCCATGCGGAAGGCTTGACCGGCGCGATTGTGCGTCTTGAGCGTGCGACTGCGCAAGCGCTTGCCGCCCGAGATGTCGGTGTGGGGTGCCAGACCTAGCCAGGAACAGAAATGCTTCTCGTCCGGCCAGCGACTGATGTCGGCGCCGATTTCCGAGATGATGATTTGAGCGGTCACCTCGTTCAAGCCATCTACCGCGACCAGGTCGACGCCCAGCAGTTGGTACAGCAAACTCCGCCCATCATAGGCCGGCGCATTCTTGCTGTGGGTGTTGCGTTTGTCGCTGGTGTCCAAGCGGGCAGGTCGTCGTCATGCACCGGCTTGAGCACGCTGAACTTACGTTCCAGTTCCTGGTCGCACTCCAGAATCTGCTGGGTGT
The DNA here is from genome assembly GCA_035693785.1 of Anaerolineae bacterium. Lineage (GTDB taxonomy): Bacteria > Chloroflexota > Anaerolineae > Fen-1058 > Fen-1058 > DASSFZ01. The sequence continues at coordinate 888 of DASSFZ010000512.1, forward strand.
AGGCATCATACAGCGCCACGGCTTGCTTGAGGGCAAAGACGTGCTCGTCGCGATAATTGCCGGTCAAGGCCTTAACGAACTCCGCTTCGGGCTGGGCACACCCCGGCTGGCGCAAGCGCGCCAACTGCACCGGGTCGCGCTCCCCGGCCAGCATGGCGCGGATGATCGCCATGCCCGTGACCCCCGTGATGTCCTTGACGGTGGGCGACAAGCGCACATTCATCTGGTGCAACGCCTTCTGCATGTGTTGAATGTGAGCCGCCCGATGCTCGATCAAGTCGGCGCGATGGCGCATATACGCCCGTACGGCACGCATCTCCGCCGCAGGCCGAAACGAGTTGTTCAACAGCCCAAACGTGTGCAAGCGGCGCAGCCACTGACAGTCGGTCTCGTCCTTCTTGCGCCCCGGCAGATGCTTGGCGTGACGCGCATTCACCACATACACCTGGAAGCCGCGTGCCTCCAAGACCTCGTACAGGGGTATCCAATACACCCCCGTGGACTCCAGCGCGACGGTCTCGACACCACACGCCGTCAGCCAGTCCGCGACGGTGATCAAGTCCGGCGTGTTCATGCCAAACCGGCGCACCGGTTCCGCATCTCGATCCGCGCGCACCGAGACCCACAGGTCATCTACACCAATGTCGATGCCGGCCGCATTCGCATGGATGACCGTCAGCGCATCTACCTCAGCGACGGGCGTCACGGCCTTGGCGGCTGGGCGAGCTTTTCGGGCACGACTCATCTCAGCACCTCCTCGTTCTCAGGATTGTGCACGGCCCAGACCCACTCAGGTCTACTTTCAGTAACCTACCCAACGGGGTCGGGGCGCAGCCCACGCCTTGCCGCCACCATTCATCGCATCACGCCTGAGCGGAACCAGTCTCGCAGACGGGCTGTCACGCACCAGTGGGCGCACGGTCTTAACTGTCTGGACCTTACGCGGAGATTATACCGTGACGCAGCGCGCAAGTTTCTTTCTTCAAGCATATCGCCACCCGGCGATGTGGGATTCTCGCAATGACGGCTGAGTAGTTACCTGAGCCGAAGCTCTGACCCAGAACGAAGTGAAGGGGAAGGGGCAGCGAAGCGTCTCTACTCTATGGCGCAGAGACCCTTCGCTGCGCTCAGGGTGACTCATCTTAATGAGACTTTCGCGGTCTAGAAGACCTCGGAAGTCTGGGAAGTGAGGGCACATGACTGCCTACATCATCCGCCGTCTGCTGCAGTTGCCGATCACCGTGCTGGGCGTCACGCTGCTCGTTTTCGGCATGCTGCAGTTGCTCAGCCCGGTCGAACGCTCCGCGCTGTACATCAGGGACATTCCTCATACCGAGGGCGCCATCAATGCGGTGATCCGGCGCTATGGGCTGGACGATCCGTTCCTGGTGCAGTACAAGAACTGGCTCTTCGGCCGCGTCGACGGAGTCACGGGCGAGACCGTCGGCGGTGTGCTGCGCGGCGATCTGGGCTGGTCGCGCACCGGCAACAGCAAGGTCATCGAGCTGCTTCAGCGCCGCCTGCCGGCCACGATCGAATTGGCGCTGTGGGCGGCCGGGCCGATCATCCTCATCGGCATCTGGCTGGGCGTGAAGGCGGCCGTCAACCACAATAAGCCGATCGACCAGGGCGCGCGCGTGTTCGCCATCGTCGGCTATTCGTTCCCCACCTTCGTCTTCGGGCTGTTGGTGCTGCTGATCTTCTACGCGCGGCTGGAATGGTTCCCGCCCGATCGATTGTCCGACTGGGCACAGCGCGTCGTCCAGTCGTCCGACTTCGTGCGTTATACGCAACTGAACACGATTGACGGGCTCCTCAACGGACGTTTCGACATCCTTCTCGACGCGCTGCGCCACATGGTGCTGCCGATCGTCACCCTCTCGTACCTGTCCTGGGCGCTGCTCCTCAAGATCACGCGCTCGTCGATGCTCGAATCGCTGCGCCAGGACTACGTGACGACGGCGCGCGCCAAGGGGCTGCGCGAGCGCGATGTGATCAACCGCCACGCCCGGCGCAACGCGCTGCTCCCGGTCGCCACGATCGGCGGGTTGACGGTCGTCGCGCTGCTCAACGGCGTGGTGATTACCGAGACGATCTTCGACTACCCCGGCATCGGTTCTGCCGTCGCCAGAGCGGCGAGCAGCCTGGACGTGCTGACGGTGCTGGGCTTCGTGCTGTTCAACGCGACGCTGCTGATCGTCGCCAACCTGGTCGTCGACGTGATGTACGCGTTGCTCGATCCGCGCGTGCGGTTGGGTTAAGACCAATACTGTTAGGTTAGCGGGCCGGGCTCCCACGCCCGGCGGCATGGGAGCCGCCTCTGCTGGTTTTGCAGATATTGAGGAGGACAGTTATGGCCACAGGCACAGTGCCGGCCGGATTGCGCCCCGGCTCGATCGACATCGAAGGCTTGACGCTGCGCGAGCCGCGCCGCCTGGAGAAACTGCTCGGGCCGGAGCTGGCCCGCGTCATCTACGGCCTATTTTCGAATCGCCTGTCGATCGCCGGGATGATCATCGTCCTGGGTTTCATAGTGGTCGCCCTGGCCGCGCCGGTGCTGGCGCCGCCGTTGAGGGGCCGGGATCCGACGGTGATCCCACGCGACGGGTTTGGTCCCGAGCCTAAACCGCCGGGCACGGTCTGGCGATCCAATCCGCCGCCGGTGCCGGGCTGGTACACGACGTTGACGGGCCAGGATCAATGGGTGCACATCCTGGGCACCACCGCCCAGCAGTTCGATATCTGGTACGGCGTCATCTGGGGCGCGCGCACGGCGCTGTTCGTCGGCGTCGTGATCGTTGGTATCACGGTGATCATCGGCGTGATCGTCGGATCGGTCGCCTCGTATTTCGGTGGTTGGATCGACGACGTTCTGATGCGCATCACCGAGATTTTCATGGCTTTTCCCTTCCTTCTGGCTGCCTTGACGCTGGCGTCCATCTTGGTGCCGGCGTTCGGGCGCGGCATCTGGCCGGCGATGATCGCGCTCATCGTCTTCGGCTGGATGCAGTACGCCCGTCTGGTGCGCAGCGATATCCTGAGCGTGAAAGAACGTGACTACGTGATGGCGGCGCGCGTCATCGGCGCGAGGGATTCGCGCATTTTAGGCCGGCATATTTTGCCCAACGCTATCTTCCCGACGCTCGTGCTGGCCTCGCTCGACATCGGCAGCATCGTGCTGGCGTTCGCCGCGCTGAGCTTCCTGGGCGTGGGCACCGAAGTTGGATACGCCGACTGGGGCCAAATCGTCAGCTTCGCGCGTAACTGGATCCTGACGCTCGACAAGCACTGGTGGATCGTGATCTATCCGGGCCTGGCGCTGATCCTGTTCGGCCTGGGCTGGAACCTGATCGGCGACGCGCTGCGCGACATTCTCGATCCGAAGCTGCGCGGGGCGCGAGCGTGATGAGCGAAGCGTAAAACGTGAAGCGTGAAACGTGAAGCGTGATTGGGTTTCAGTCTATGAGGGGCGGGCCACCGGTTCGGCGGCTCGCCTGTTTGTTGTGGGGTATAATTAGACAAGAGAATAGACAAGGAGTTGTCGCAGTGAAGCAAAGCGCTGGTGCGAACAGCAAGAAAAGAAACGCGAAACCCAAATTGCTGGGGCGCTATATTGTGGCAGATCCGAGGATTTGCCACGGCCAGCCCACCTTTCGCGGCACGCGCATTATGGTCTGGCAGGTCTTGGAGATGGTTGCCAGCGGAATGGCGTGGGAGACGATCGTCGAGCAGTGTCACCATAGCATTGACGAAGAAGCCATCACTGAAGCAGTATCGCTGGCGAGCAAGGCGTTCCTCGAGCATGCTCGTGAGCATCTTGTGGAGCCAACGGCCGCGTGAACGTTGAGGTTATCTATGAGTACGGTAACACTTTCGGAGACGACTTATCAATGGCTGCGACGCAGGGCGCAAGAGAGTGCCCAGACGCCCGATCAGGTCGCCGATGAGTTGCTGCGCCAGCAGCTCGCGCCGAAGCACGCCTATGTTGAAGTTGTCCAGAAGATCGCCGGCCCGCAGGCTGTGATTAAAGGCACGCGCATTCCAGTGAGTGTGATCGTCGGCTATCTGCGTATCGGTGAGACCCCTGAGTCGTTGACAGGGAGAATTCTGCCACATCTGACGCTGGCCCAGGTCTACGATGCACTGAGTTACTATCACGATCATCAGGACGAAATTGAGCAAGAACTGCGCGAGAACACGGAAGAGTACAGCCGCGCTTATTTGCGCGAACATCTGGGCGAGGAAGGTTACATGCGAGTGACAGGCCAGGCCAAATGAACGGCAGGCCAATCAAACTCCTGCTAGATGAGCATATCTGGGAGGGTCTGGCCGAAGCACTCACGCAGCGCGGTTATGATGTCGTTCACATCATTCACACAGGTCAGCGTAGTATAGATGACAAACCGTTATTGGAACTGGCGGCGGCCCAGGGACGTGCTTTGCTCACATATAACGCTCGTCACTTTGTACCGCTGGTTCGGTTTTGGTATGAAGCAGGCCGCGAACACGCGGGAGTCATTCTCTCCATCCAATTGACGCCGGCTCAGCTGCTGAAGCAGGTAGAGCGGCTGTTGGCCACACTCTCGGCCGACGAGCTGAAGAACACGGTTCGCTGGTTGCAGGAATTCAAAGTTGACTGATACATGCTCAGGGTGCATTTGCAACTGGGTCTCGTTGTGGTTTTGCTCTTTGTCGCTGGCATTTCTCCTGACAGACTGAATTCACACGTAACGGAGGTGGTAGTAACGACTTCAGTCGTTGTGTCAGCGACTGAAGTCGCCACTACGAGCCATTTCGAGGCGCCCAACCCCACCCCGACTATCGACCGACTCGCCCCGCCCCCGACCGTCGCATCCCCCACGCAGGCCGACGAGGGCGCCTATCTTTACTGGCTGAACTGCCAGCCCTGCCACGGCGATCGCGGCCAGGGGCTCACCGACGAATGGCGCATGCAGTACCCGGAGGAGGATCGCAACTGTTGGAACACGGGCTGCCACGGCGAGACGCCCTACGAGAGCGGTTTCAAGCTGCCGGAGAAGGTTCCAGCGCTCATCGGCGAAGGCAGCCTGGCAGCCTACGATAATTTCGGGCAGGTGCACGCGTTCATGCGCGCGGCCATGCCATTCCAGGCGCCTGGCTCGTTGAAGCAAGAGGAATACCTTGCGATCACGGCGTTCCTCGCGCGGGAGCACGGCGTGTGGAATGCGGCGCAGCCGCTCGACGAGGCGCGTTTACGCAATGTGCCTGTGCGACCCACGCCGGACGATTGGACCGCGGTCGTAGCAGGGGCAGCCGGCCTTCTGGCGGCCGGTGTCGTCGGCGCGTGGTTGTGGCGCCGGAGAAGTTCGCCATGAGTGACGAATATGTCTACCGACTCTCGCGCGACGCGGACACGCAGGAACACGGGCGCGCGAGTTATCGCCGGCTGGGGCTGATTTGCGGAGCAGCCATCGGGCTTGGGCTGGCGCTCGGCGCGTGGGCGCCGGATTTCGTCGCGCGGCTCGACGTGCCGATGCAAGACAATCTACCGGGTATCGCGCTCGGCGCGCTCGCGCTCGCGCTGCTGTGCGCGCTGGCCGGCCGCCTGAGCGCGCGCATCGATCGGGCGGCGATCGACGTGCTCATCTGGCTGGCGACGGGCGCTGTTTCGTACTTCGTGATCGCTCGCGCGCCGTACGAGGTGCGCACCGGGTTGGTCGGGCTGCTGGACAGTCGCTTCGCAGGCCTGCCCATCTATCCCTACGACGGCTTTGGGCACGGGCGCGCGGCTTTCTTCGTCATGCTTTTCTTCTTTCTGCTGGGTATCACGCACGCCATCCGATGTGAAGCGTTGCGCGGCTCGCTCGGCCCGAGAGATCGCCCGACCACTCAGACAAGATTTCTCCTGGCGTTCCACCTGGCGGCTGCGCTCGGCGTCGGCCTGATTGCCGACGGAGCCGTGAACGCGCCGCTGCGGATCGCGCCGCAACTGGTCAACGAAGCGATTCGCACTGGCCGCACCTACGAAGGCGACTTGTTCGAGCTGAGTCGCGAAAGCAGCCTCAACTACAACGCGATCTCGGGCGTGCGCGACCAGATGAGCGAGCGCTACACGCTGCAGGTGGGCGAGTCCGATCTGGTGGAATCCCTGACGGTAATCGTCGTCGCGCATTTCGACAACGGCGCCTGGATCAACTGCCGGGTGCTGGCCGACCAATTGTCGTTCTGCTATGATGCCAGCCCGCCCTACCTGGAGGGGTTCCGCGCGTTCCTCACCGGCGAGTCCGTCGCCGGCTGCCGCGGGTGCGCGCTGCGCGTGGGCGAAGGCATGACGCTTCCGCCCGCCGATCTGAGTGGGCCGCTGCGCATCACGCGCGAGGCACAGTGGGGCAGCTACGTCTTGATGCGCGCCGAGTCCCCGTCCGGCGATGCGGTGGAATGTTTGCTGCACGGGATCAGTCCCGTGACGGTGGAGCGCTGCGCAGTTGTTTCGCCGTGATGTGAATACCGCCCTGCTCCCCCTGGGGTCCATCTGTCCACGCCGGTCAGGCGCGAGATTCCTCACTGCGTTCGGAATGACACGGTGGCCGCTTGGCGCCTGTGATGTCATGCCGAGGAGGCACGACGAGGCATCTCTACCTCGGCACGCTGCACTCGCCGGTCGGGCGAGAGATTCCTCACTGCGTTCGGAATGACACGTCGCACGCGGTTGAGCAATTACAAGAGAACTTCGTGTCTTGGTGCCTTCGTGGTGAATCGTAGCATTCGTGGGAGACGCCTGGGACGACGGTTTGAGCCTGCGAGAGGGGTGCCCTAATGCTGTCGGTTGAGAGTCGCGCCATGGATCGAACAGAACATTTGACCGAAGCCGATCTGGAACATGAACGCTGGATTGTACTTGCGTTTAGTGGCACTTATCTATTATAATCACCAGTAAATCCGCACGCCCGCACATTGCCCCAGAATTGAACCTTTTCGACCACCGGGTCGTATTAAAGAAGAACGGGGCATTCTAAGGCTGAGTGAAAATTATGCCGGTCGTTCACGAAGACGGACAACTGGTCGCTCGTATCCGCGAAGGAGACCTGTCGGCGCTCGGCGCGCTGTATGACAAATATCGCCTCCAAGTGTTCCATACGGCCCTGGCCGTCACGCGCGATCGGCAGGCGGCCGAAGACATCTTGCAAGAAGCCTTCCTCAAAGTGCATGCTTATGCAAACCGCATCGACCTCGGAGTTCCGCTGGCGCCCTGGCTGTACCGCGTCACGGTGAACTTGAGTTATACCTGGGCCACGCGCCAGGCGAAGTGGCGCACCTCGCTGGAAACTTTGATCGATCGTCTCGTCGCGCCGCCGCGCGTGGCGCCGGAGGGCCACTTCGAGGCGCGCGACCTCCAGACCCGCATCCAACGCGCCGTCGACGCGCTGCCGTTCAACCAGCGCGTTGTGATCATCCTCTACTATCTGAGCGACCTCAGCTTGAAGGAGATCGCTTACATTTTGGATTGTCCGGTCGGCACGGCCAAGTCGCGCCTGCACTATGGGCGCGAGGCGTTGCGCCGCCAGTTGGCCCAGAGCCTGGAGCCGCAGGCTGCGCTTGTTTTGGAGATGTCCTATGACTTCACGTGAGCGCCCGAATGTCGCGGGCGACGGCCTCGGCGACCTGCTGCGCACGGCGCTGAAGGACGGCGTCCGCGCCGTGACACCGTCCGCTGGTGCGCGCCAGGCGCTCCTGCGCGCGGCAGCCGAACGGCAGCGCGCCGCGATCCCGTACTCTTTTGAGCGGATCCAAGATCGGCGGGACGAAGAGTGGCGCCCATGGGAAGCGCGCACGGCAACCGAATCACCTACCGCGGCGCTGTTGCTGCACGCGCGGCTGATTGCGCTGCGCATCGTTCAGTAGGGCAGGTTTCTATACCTGCCCTTGAATGGCGGCTATGGAAAGCCGCCCTACATTGGGGTCGAGCCTTTAGGCGGATAGTTCTGGTGGTCAAGACCGGCTAAAGCCTCGACTCCGACCCAAGATGCGGAACTTGCCAAAGTCCAGCAGGGGGAGGATTCGTGACGCGGAGCGCGCTTCATCACTGGATACTCAGAGCAATCATTCTTTTGCTGGTCGTGGCGCTCCTGGCGGCCTGCAGTCGAGGTGGCACACCCGCAGCCGGAGGCGCGGGTACCGCTGCTCAGACGGGTGTGCCGGGCACGGGCGGCACCGCGCCGGCGCCAGCGGCGACAGAGGAGGTGTTGCCGCCCGACATCCCGATCATCGAGGACACCCCGATCGAGCGCGCCAGCGAAGGCACGCTGGAATACCGCGTGCCGATGCCGCTGCAGGACGTCCTCGATTATTATCAGACGGAACTTCCTGCGCAGGGATGGGAGGAGACCGGCCGGCCGAATATTCTTGGCACGGTCGCGACGCTGCGCTACTCGAAGGAAGTCGAAGGCAAGACCCGTGGCCTGTCTGTCAGCATGCAATACAACGAGAACGCGCAGTCCACGCTGGTGCGTTTGTTCTGGCAAGGGTATTAGTTTCTTCTCGATCGGCGCAGGTCTCCGACCGCGCCGGGTGTCGACCGCAGGTCTCCAGGGCCTTGGTCAGGAGACCTTCAGCCATCCTGGCTACAGGGGTTGAAAGGAGGTGATGACCGAGAGTTGAGATGTCACTCACTGCCTGTGAAGGCGAAGTCTGCTCGTATCGCGCAAGCAACAACACCATCTTTGGAGGAGATGAAGACATGCATCACAAGCGTCTAATGATGATCGCCAGCCTGCTGGTCCTGGCATCCCTGCTGCTGACGGCCTGCCCCGCTCCGGCGGCGACACCGGAGACTGTCGTCGTGACGGCTCCGCCGGAAGTGCAGGTAGTCACCGCGACGCCGCCGCAGCCGCCACCGGCCGGGCCTAAGACGCTGGTCATCTGCCAGGGTCAGGAGCCGGATTCGTTGTACACCTATGGCACC
>DASSFZ010000513.1:0-4315 GCA_035693785.1 Anaerolineae bacterium
GCTGCTCGACTACAATGAGATGTGGATCATCCCGGTCGCCAACCCCGACGGCAGGCACATCGTCGAGCAGGGCGGCAATTCGCCTTATCTGCAGCGCAAGAACGCCAACGACTCGCTCGGCAATTGCAGCGATCCACCCACCGCCTCAAATCATCACGGCGTCGACCTCAACCGCAACGCCGACTTTCAATACGGCGGCGCGAGCACAAGCATCGATCCATGTGCCCAGACTTACCGGGGCACAAACCCCGCATCCGAGCCGGAGGAAGATGCGCTCGAGAACTTGATGCGCAGCCTTTTCCGCGATCAGCGCGGCGCGGCCATCACCGACACGGCGCCGCTCACGACGACCGGCGCGATGCTCACGCTGCACAGTTACGGCAACCTGGTCTTGCTGCCGTGGGGCTGGACCGAGTGCTTTCTGTCGTGCCCGCCCAGCCTGCGAGCGCCGAACGATGCAGGCTTGCGCTCGTTCGCGTTCCGTATGAGCTACTACAACGGCTACGACACTGGCCAGGGATCCGAGCTGCTCTATGCCGCCAGCGGGACGACCGACGACTGGGCCTACGGCGTGTTGGGCATTCCGGGCTTCACCTTCGAGGTTGGGCCGCAGTTCTTCGGATGCAGCGGATTCACGCCGCAGTATTCGTGCCAGGACGGCACATTTTGGCCCTTGCAGCGCGGCGCGTTTCTGTATGCCGCCAAGTCGGCGCGCCAGCCGTACGCCGACACGCTCGGGCCGACGACGCTGTCCGTCTCGCTGAGCGTCACACACACGGCGGCCGGCACACCGGTCACGCTCACCGCCGTCGTCGACGACAACGCCTATGGCAGCTACGGCGTCGGCCGGCCTGCCGCGCAGGTGATCAGTGCAGTGGAGTACACCGTCGACGCGCCGCCATGGTCAGGCGGTACGCCGATCGGCATGGCACCGCTCGATGGGGCGTTCAACACGTCTGCCGAGACGGCCGCCGCGCAGGTGGACACGGCCCTGAGTGCAGGCCGGCATACCCTGTTCGTGCGCGGGCGCGACGCCGCCGGCAACTGGGGACCCGTCACGGCGCAGTGGCTATTCGTGATGGTCGACAACAGTGTGTATCTCCCACTCGTGACGCGCTAGGGTGAATAGCAGCCTGTCAATGTGACTGCTCGCGCCCAACGATGAATGGCATGCCGCAAGGCGTCGGCCGTGTCATGCCGAGAAGTCCATACCGCTAGCGGTATGCGTGCGGACAGAAACGCCCGGCCGTGTCATGCTGAGCATCTTTTCGCGAAGCATCTCTACCATGGCGCGCCGTCATAGCCGGTTGTGGCAGAGATTCCTCACTGCGTTCGGAATGACATGGTGTGGCAAGTTTCTGGGTAGGAGGCACGACGAGGCATCTCTACATCGGCGCGCCGCGCATGCCGGTCGAGGGAGAGATTCCTCACTGCGTTCGGAATGACACGGCCAAACGATCGGAATGACACGCTGCAAGTGTCTCGGTGATTATCCTTTCAAGGAGGCTTAGACGACTGATGGCCGAACTCGTCTACCCTACCACAAACACCGTCGATCAGGTGGACGACTACCACGGCACGCTCGTCGCCGATCCGTATCGCTGGCTGGAGGATACGGACTCGCCCGAGACGCGGGCGTGGATCGAAGAACAAAACGCGGTGACGTTCTCGTTCCTGGAAAGCATCCCCGCGCGTGACGCGATCCGAAAACGCCTCACCGCGCTGTGGGATTTCCCCAAGGCCTGGGCGCCGCTCAAGCGAGGCGAGCGCTACTTTCAACTGCGCAACAGCGGCCTGCAGAACCAGGACGTGCTGCACGTGCTCGAGGCGCTAGACGCCGAGGCTCGCGTGCTGCTCGATCCCAACACGCTCTCGGCTGACGGCACGGTAGCTGTGACGAACTGGTCGGTCAGCGAGGACGGCCGCCGGCTGGCTTACGCGATCAGTACAAGCGGCTCGGACTGGCTGACGTGGCGCGTGCGGGATGTCGATTCCGGCGAGGACCTTCCAGATGTGATCGAGTGGAGTAAGTTCTCCACTGCGTCGTGGCTGCCGGACGGGTCAGGCTTTTACTATTCTCGATACGATGCGCCCGAGTCTGGTCAAGCCCACGCAGGCGTCAACACCTATCACAAGGTTTACCTGCACCGTCTTGGCGAGCCGCAGTCGCAGGACAGGCTGATCTACGAGCGGCCCGATCAAAAAGAGTGGGGCTTCGACGCCAACGTGACGGAGGATGGTCGATACCTGATTCTGTTTGTGTGGCAGGGCTCGGATACGCGCAACCGGCTGTTTTATCAGGACCTGGGGACGGGTGGGGAATTCGTCGAGCTGATCCGCGAACTGGAAGCGGCGTATCACTTCGTGGGCAACGACGGGCCGATATTTTACTTCCGCACCGATCTCGACGCGCCGCGCGGAAGGCTGATCGCGATCGACACGACGTCTCCCGCGCGCGAGAACTGGCGGACACTGATCCCTGAGAGCGACGACGTGCTCGAAAGCGTGAAAATGGTCCATGATCAGTTCGTGGCGCTCTATCTTCACGACGCCTACCATCGGATCAGCCGCTTCGACTTGAGCGGCGCGCCGTTGGGTGAGATTGCCTTGCCCACGCTCGGCTCTCTCCTGGGCATCAACGGGCGGCGCAAGCACGACGAGATGTTCTTCACTTTTCACTCGTTCGTCTATCCGGCCACGCCCTACCGCTACGACTTCCACACGGGTGAAAGCCGGACCCTGTCGGCCCCGGCGATCGATTTCGATGCGCAGCCATACGAGACGCGGCAGGTGTTCGTGACGAGCAAAGACGGCACGCGCGTGCCCATGTTCCTGATCCACAGACGAGACCTGGTGAAAGACGGGCGCAACCCGACCCTGCTTTGGGGCTACGGCGGATTCAACATCTCGCTCACGCCAGGCTTCGCGGTGAGCCGTTTGATCTGGCTGGAGCTGGGCGGCGTGCTGGCCGTCGCCAACCTGCGCGGCGGCGGCGAGTACGGCGAGGAATGGCACCAGGCCGGCTCGCTGCACAACAAGCAGAACGTGTTCGACGACTTCATCGCCTGCGCCGAATACTTGATCGCCGAGAACATCACCTCGCCGTCCAGGCTGGCGATCCTGGGCGGCTCGAACGGTGGTTTGCTCGTCGGCGCGTGCATGATCCAGCGGCCGGACCTCTTCGGCGCCGTCCTGCCCGCCGTCGGCGTGATGGACATGCTGCGCTTCCACAAGTTCACGATCGGCTGGGCGTGGGTGAGCGATTATGGCTCGTCCGACGATCCGGAGCAGTTCAAGACGCTGTACGCCTTTTCTCCCCTGCACAACCTCGAGCCGGGCGCGCGCTATCCGGCGACCTTAATCACGACGGCCGATCACGACGACCGCGTCGTGCCGGGGCACTCGTTCAAGTTCGCCGCCGCGCTTCAGGCGGCGCAGACGGGGAACGCGCCGGCCCTCATCCGCATCCAGGTGAAGGCCGGGCATGGCCTCGGCAAACCGACCTCGATCCTGATCGACGAGCAGACCGACGTATGGGCCTTCCTCGTCAAAGTTCTTGAGATGGATGTAACGCGTTTTCTACGGTGAGCGATTGGTGACTCGATCGCCTGCATCCGACCTGCGCCGCAACTTCCCACCTTAACTTTCCGTGATTCCGCGCTATAATATGGCTGTGTAACTATGCGTTCGCAGTGCTGGGCGGCTGCGAACGGTCATGTACTGGTCGCGGACCAATCCCACCATGACGATAACTAACGAAGAACGGCGTGTAGTGTTGTACGCGACTTCGGAAAAACCTACGGACCCGGGTTGCGTTACTCCTGATACGCCGCTCAGTGAACTAAATCTGAATTGGCGTGAACGGGATTTGCCCGAACGGGAACGCACTAAACACGTTCATCGCCTACATCCGTATCTGGGCAAGTTCATTCCCCAGTTAGTTGAGATATTCCTAAGAAAGTATTTCAGTCCCGGCCAAACGGTACTCGATCCTTTCGTCGGCTCCGGCACAACCCTCGTACAAGCAAATGAATTAGGCGTAAACGCAGTGGGCTTTGACGTTTCGGCCTTCAATGTCCTACTGTCACGCGCAAAGACTAATCGCTATGATCTGAGGAAGACGCGGCGCGAGATCTTAGACATCCTAGAAAAAGTCCGCCAAGCGACCCAGTCGGGTGCATACCAGCTTTCTCTCTGGGGGTCGAACGGAAAGTCAGAGCGCGTATCTCAATCGAATGAATATCTCCAGAAATGGTATGCGCCAGACGCACTCCAAGAGCTGCTGACCTACCGCGACTTGATCTCGAACTACGAA
>DASSFZ010000514.1:0-2827 GCA_035693785.1 Anaerolineae bacterium
GCGTGGAGAAGATTTACGAAATCATGCAGGCGCATGGTCTGAGCAGCACGCAAGTGTGGGCCACGGAATGGGGCTGGATCACCGATCCACCTGCGTACTGTAAGAGTCGGGCGGAGTGGCAGGGGCGACTGTGGCAGATCGTATCGGAGCAGAAGCAGGCTGGCAATCTGCGCGGCGCGTTCGAGTACGCGGACGCCCATTGGTCCTGGATGGGTGGCATGTTCGTCTTCAATCTCGATTTCAACATGGCCGACTGGTACGACGAGTGCGAGCAGATGCGGTACTACGCCGTCGCGAACCATCCTGCCGAAACTGTGCTCACCGGCATGCCCAAACGCCTCCTACCGACCGCCAGGCTCGACGTACAGGTCGTGTCGATCCACCTCCTGATCGCCGCCGCCGACCAGCCGCAGACGCGAACGGTGACAGTTGCGATCGGCAACTCCGGATTGGTGACGATGACGTGGTCGGCGCAGAGTGACACCGGCGCAGCACTGATCCCGGCTCTCACACCGATCAGCGGCACGCTTGCTCCAGAAGAGTCCCAGACGATAAACGTCGTGTGGACGAGCGGCGTGAGACCCGTCGGGGTGTACACCGGCACAATCGTGCTGAGTGCCCTGCCTGTCGATACGATCAATGCACCCGCAGCTATTCCGATCACGCTGGTTGTCGCCGATCGGGTATACGAGAACACTCTTCCTCTGGTCATCAAGTAGACGCGACCATCGTGAACTACATCGGCTCGTGAGGCCCGGCGGCCCAGACCGCATTTCAGTACGCAGTAGACATTCGGGAAAGGAAAACCCAACATGAATAACCATCTGCGATTTGCAAAGTATCTTTTCCTCGTAGTTGTCACACCGCTCTTGGTTATGGCCTCGCTACGGATCTTTAAGCCGATAGCGGCAAGCGCCGGCGTCGATCGAGTTTCCATCGACGCCGGCGCTCCTCTGATCAAGCAAAGTGACGTGCTGGGCGAAGTGCCGACCAATCAGATTATCATCAAATATGAGGCATCCGCTGATCTCAGCGGCATCAATGCGCCGGCGCACGCGAACCGGATGCAGGCATTGAGCGCGGCAGCCGGGGTCCACCTGGAGTACTTTCGAGAAATGTCGGGCGATGCGCACGTGCTGCGCCTGCCCGAACGGATGCCGGTGGCTCAGGTCGAGCAAATCGCCAGGCGCATCGCGGCTATGACTGGCGTGGAGTATGTCGAGCCGGACCGTATCTTGCAGCCTCTGCTCACGCCCAACGATCCGCAGTACGGTTCGCAGTGGCACTACTTCGAAACGTACGGCATCAACGCGCCCGCCGCGTGGGATATCACCACCGGCACGAACAACGTCGTCGTCGCCGTGATCGACACCGGCGCCACCAACCACGCTGATCTGAGCGGTCGAGCCGTGCCCGGCTACGATTTCATCAGCGACGTACCCACTGCAAACGACGGCAATGGGCGCGACAGTGACCCAAGCGATCCGGGCGATTGGGTCACTTCTGACGAAAGCAACACTCCCGGTGGCCCCTTCCAGGGCTGCCTGGTCGTCGACAGCGGTTGGCACGGCACGCACGTCGCCGGCACGATCGGCGCGAACGGCAACAACAGCACGGGCGTGGCCGGCGTCAACTGGGCATCGAGGATTCTGCCGGTGCGCGTGCTGGGCAAGTGCGGCGGCTACACATCGGACATCGTCGACGGTATGCGCTGGGCGGCCGGGCTGAGTGTCGCCGGCGTGCCGGCCAATGCTTATCCGGCAGAAGTGCTCAACCTGAGCCTGGGCGGGCCAGGCACATGCACTTCGTCTCAGCAGAGCGCCATCAGTGCGATCGTTGCCGCCGGTTCGACGGTCGTCGTCGCGGCCGGCAACGAGAATGCCGATGCCAGCGGCTCCAACCCAGGTAACTGCAGCGGCGTGATCACTGTTGCGGCCACTGATCGGTCCGGCAACCGCGCCTTCTACAGTAACTATGGATCGGTCGTCGAGATCAGCGCGCCGGGCGGCGAGACCAATGTGTCCGACCTGAACGGCATACTTTCGACGCTCAACACCGGGACAACTGTTCCCGCATTCGATACCTACGTCTTTTATCAAGGTACTAGCATGGCAGCGCCGCACGTGGCCGGTGTGGCATCGCTGTTGTATTCGCTCAGCCCATCGCTGACGCCCGGCCAGGTGGGGCGGATTCTGACGACTACCATCACGGCCTTCCCGGTCGGCAGTAGCTGCAATACATCCATTTGCGGCGCGGGCATTGTCAACGCCGGCGCGTCGGTCAACACGCTGCCGCGCATCGCCGGCACGAGTCCGGTCACGGCGACGACGGGCGGTCCGACCTTCACGATGATCATCACGGGCGCGAACTTCGCCAGCGGCGCAACGGCGAAATGGAACGGATCGAGCCGGGCGACGCAGGTCCTCAGCAGCACCCAATTGAGCGTCACCATTTCGGCGGCCGACATTGCCGTGTCGGGCAACTACAGCCTTACGGTGACCAGCGTTCATGCCACCTATGGCGCGATCACGACCGCCGCGCGCACGTTTCTAGTTCAGGGGCCAGCGAGTGAGCGCGTGTACCTGCCGCTGATTATGCGGAACTGGCCGCCCATTCCGCCTGCGCCCGTGCTCAACGCAATTAACAACGCCGACGGCGACGGAGCCTACAATGTGACGTGGAGCGCATCCAGTACGGCGACTTCGTACACATTGGAGGAGGATGACAACTCGTCGTTCTCCAGCCCGACGGCAGTCTACAGCGGCTCCGGGCTCCTGTGGGTGGCCAGCGGCAAGGCGGGGGGCACGTACTACTATCGCGTGAAGGC
>DASSFZ010000515.1:0-7822 GCA_035693785.1 Anaerolineae bacterium
CCCGCCGTGCGGCGGCTCTTCACCAGGTACGCCTTCGCCACGCGATGAACCTCGTCAACCGTCACCTGCGCCAGGCGGTCGAGGTAATGCTCGAACCACGTATGGTCGGCGAACATCTCGCTGAAGCCATACCAGAAACCCTGGTTGGTGACGCTCTCGCTGCCGTACGCGAACTGCGCCCTGGATTGGCGGATGGCCTTGTCGACCTCTTCCTGCGATGGCGGCTGGTCGACGACCTTCTGCAGCTCGGCGTCGAGTGCGGCTTCGACCTCCGCCGGTGTGTGGCCCTGGCGCACCGTGGCGCTGATCGCGTACATGTAGGGGTCGTGCGTAGGGACCAAGTTGCCTGATACATCGGTGGCCAGCTCCGTATCGACCAGCGCGCGGTACAGCCGCGACGACGCATTCGTCGTCCCACCGCCGAACAGCGATAACCCCGATGCGCCGGTCAGGATCGCGTCCAGCACGACCAGCGGCGCAAAGTCGGCGTGCCGCGCCTCGGGCGCACGATAAGCGACGTCGGCGTACGACGTCAGGCCTTCGCCTTCAACCGTGATGCGCCGCTCGCCCTTTTGCTCAGGCTCGACCGACGCGATCTTCGGCAGCGCCGGGCCGGGCTTGATCCGGGCGAAGGCTTTGCCGATGCGAGACAGCATGTCTTTGGCGTCGAACGCGCCGACGCCGATCGCCACGCAGTTGTTGGGCGCGTAGTAGGTCCGGTAGTGCGCGTACAGGTCGTCGCGCGTCATCGACTGCAGGTCGCACAGGTGACCGATCGTCTCGTGGTGGTAGCCGTGCACCATGAAGACGCTGGCCTGCAGTGTTTCGCCGAGCAGGAACTGCGGGCTGTTCTCGCTGCCCTGGCGCTCGGAGATGATGACCGTCCGCTCGCTCTCGACCTCCTTCGGCGCGAACAGCGCGTTCGTCATCCGGTCGGCCTCGATGCGGAGCGCCAGGTCGATCTTGCCGGCGGGCAGCGTCTCGAAGTACGTCGTGAAGTCGAGCCAGGTGAATCCGTTCCACACGCCGCCCTCGCGCGACACGAGCTTGTCGACCGTCGCCCGGGGGAACGTCTTGGTGCCCTTGAACAGCATGTGCTCGACCCAATGGCTGATGCCGGTGATCCCCGATCGCTCGTGGCGTGACCCGACTTTGTACCAGCACCAAAACGTCGCGACCGGCGCGTTGTGGTTCTCGCGCAGGATCACGGTCAACCCGTTGTCCAGCACGGCCTTGAGCACGCCGTTTCGCGCCAGAACCTTCGGCTTGCGGACGGATGCGGTGCGGCGAGGCGCCGCCTTTCTCGTCTTCATGCTTGGCCCACTCCTCTCATCACTGGCGGTCATTGTAGCCGCGCCCGACGCCGCGATAGATAAATCCCAGCGCGCGCATCAGCTCCGGATCGTAGACATTGCGGCCGTCGACGAGCACCGGCATCTTCATCGACTGCTTGATGCGTTCGAGGTCGAGCTGCTTGAACTCGTTCCACGGGGTCACCAGGATGACGGCATCGCAGTCGGCGGCAAGCTCATACGGGTCTTCGGCGAACTTCATTCCGGGCGGCATCATCGAGGCGGCGGTCGTCATGGCCACGGGATCATATCCTTTTACTTTCGCGCCCTGTTCGACGAGCCAGCGCGCCAGGTCGATCGACGGCGCGTCGCGCATGTCGTCCGTATTCTCCTTGAAGGCCAGTCCCAGCAGACCAACCGTCTTGCCTTTTAGCTCGCCGCCGAGCAGAGCGCTCACCTTGCGCAGAATGCTCCTGCGCTGATCGCCGTTAATGTCCATCACCGCTTGCAGCAACTGAGGATGGCGCCCTTTGACCGCGGCCATGTGCGCCAGCGCCAGAACGTCTTTGGGAAAACAGCTCCCACCGTATCCTATACCCGCATCGAGAAAGGCACGGCCAATGCGCTTATCGAAGCCCATGCCGGCGGCGACCTCTTTTATATCCGCGCCCAATTCTTCGCAAATGTTGGCGATCTCGTTGATGAAGCTGATCTTGGTCGCCAGGAAGGCGTTGGACGCATACTTGATCATTTCCGCCGTGCGCAGGTCGGTGATCACCAGTGTGGTGCGCAGCGGCAGGTGCAGTTGCGCCACCTTCTCGGCGGCCTCCCGGTCGAGCGAGCCGAGCACGACGCGGTCGGGATTCATGAAGTCGTGGATCGCCGAGCCTTCGCGCAGAAACTCCGGGTTGGAGACGACGCTGAACGAGACGGGCTTTTTCTGCCTGGTCTTGACGATGTCGGCGACCCAGTCGCCGGTGCCAACCGGCACGGTCGATTTGTTGACGATGATGAGCGGATGGTCCATCACCTCCGCGATCGACTCGGCCGCGGCTCGAACGTATTCCAGATCGGCCGCGCCGTCGACCGCACTCGGCGTGCCGACGGCGATGAAAGCGAATTCGGCCGGCTGCATGCCGTTCCCACCGTTGATCGCATCGGCGTAGCTCGTCGTGAACCACAGGCGCCCGGCCTTGACGTTGCGCCGGACGACTTCTTCCAGACCCGGCTCGAAAATCGGCAGCATGCCTTGCTTGAGATTCTCGATGCGTTCCTGGCTGATGTCGAGGCAGGTGACGCAATTGCCGAGGTCGGCCAGGCAGGTGCCGGTGACGAGGCCGACGTATCCGACGCCGACGACAGCGATGTTTTTCATGGTGCAATCCTCAGAAAGTGAATTTGATGGTGCAGCACAGGCCCAATTCTACACCGATTCGGCGTCTGCCATGATCATGCGCGCAGCGCGCCGGCCGATCTCGACTGCATAGTTGGTGCCGCGATCCCACGGATACACCTGCGACATCGAGGCGAAGTACAGACCCCGCAATGGTGTGCGAATGTCCGGAACGCTGAGCGAGTGGTTGAGGGGCGGAACCGGTTGGGCATAAGGCGTCTTCCACAGCCAGGTCTCCCTTAACCAGTTCCGTTCAAAGGCCGGGTTGAATCGTTTCAGCGCGGGCAGAAATCGTTCGAGCAATTCGTCTTTGCCCAGCCTGAAGTATTCGTGATCAGGATCGAGGTAGTCGCCGCAGTACACCAGGTGGTCGCCGCCATAATGCTCGGGGCTGACGTAGTTGGTGTGCTCGACCAGCGACAGGAAAGGAAACCCTGCCTCTTTGGGCAGGTTATGCCAGTAGTATTTCGTCAGGGGGCGATCCAGCGCCAGGATCAGCACGACTGCGCCCATCGACTTCAAGCCGCGCAGCCGCTCTGAGTACGCGGCGGGCAGGTCGGGGGCGAGCCGCGCCATGAGCGCGGGCGAGGAAGTGGACATCACGGCGTCGAAACTCGACTGGTCGGCGGCGGTCTGCACGCTCAGCGTGCCGTCGGCGTTTCGCCGGATGCCGGTCACGGGTGTGCTCAGCCGAATCGCCGCGCCGTGCGATCGCACGACGCCGGCCAGCCTGTCGAGAAAGACCTGGAATCCTCCCTTGAAAGTGCCCAGCCGCGTCGTGCGGCTGTGCAGGCGCGCCCACATCCAGGCCATGTTCACGACATTCAAGTTCTCTTCGCCAAACTTGCTGACCAGCAGAGGCTTCCACATCACACGGTAAATCCGCTCACCAAAGTAGCGGCGTGTCCACTCCACGGCGGTCACCTTTTCCAGGGACTGCCAGCGCGGCCAGAAGCGTAAGTATGCGCCGACCAGCCCGAAGCGGATAAAGTCGATCAACGGGAAGTGTCGCAGGATGAACAGTGGGATGTTGGTGAAGATCGAATCGAAGGGATGAAATCGCCCCTCGTAGTAGATGACCGTGTATGGGCGGGGGAAGAGAACCTGGTCGCTCCAGCCCAATTCTTTTATCAGGCCAAGGATGTGCTTGTCCGACGCAAACCAATGGTGATAGAACTTTTCGAGCGTCCAGTCCCAGTGCGGGGTCTTGAAACCGGCTGCCAGCCCGCCGACTTCGGCTGCGGCTTCGTAAACCGTGACGCTGTGACGCCGGCGAGACAGGTCATAGGCGGCCGCCAGGCCGGCCGCCCCGGCTCCGATGATGGCCACCTTCATGGCGCGGCTGCCCTGGCGTCCTGCCAGTCGGCGGCCTTCCTGATGTCGCTCCAGCGCAGGCTCTGGCGCACCATGTAGAAGAGTCCCAGCAGAGTGATCGGCAGCCACAGCACGGCGTGCAGCACGAGCGTGTAGGAAGTGGCGATCTCTGGATCGACGCCGAAGGCCACCAGGACGGCAATGCCGGGCAGGTCAAACGTGCCCACGTATCCTGGCAGCGCCGGAATCGTCGTCACCAGATTGGCTACGCCGTTCATCAGCATCAGCGTCGCGAACGGGACTTCAAACGGGAAGGCATGCATCACCAGCCAGTACGTGGTGGTCTCTACCAGCCACACGACCAGCGTGATCAGGAAAATGACCAGCACCTGGCGGAAGTCGCGCAGTGCAGACAGGCCCGTCACGAATCGATCGAGCAGCCCGCCAACTGGCGCCCGCAGGCGGTGTGGAAGCAGGCGCACGATCAGGAAGCCGTAGACCCGGGATGCCATGTCGGGGCGCGCAGCCAGCGCCAGGAACACGACCAAAGCCGCGAAAAACAGGAGACTGCCGGCCGCGATCAAGGCTCGCATCGGTTCCGGCAAATCCCACTGAGCCTGCGCCGAGGGCAGCACCAGGAAGACGAACAAAAGCACCACCAGCCCATCGAACAGGCGCTCGACGATAACGGTGGCGAGTGAAGAACTGATGCTGATCTTCTCGTTGCGCCTCAACACGTAGGCCCGCAGCAGCTCGCCGATGCGAGCGGGATAGATGTTGTTGCCCATGTAGCCGATCACGACGACGGGGAACAACCTTCGGGCGGAGACGACTTTCAGGGGCTTGAGCAGCGTCTGCCAGCGCCAGGCCCGGGCGACGACGGCCACAAAGTACACGGCCACGCCTGGAAGCAGCCAGGCGTAGTTCGCCGCGCGAAGAATGTCGAAGACTTCCTCGAGTTTCAGTTGGCGCAGCGCCAGCCACAGGAAGGCTGCGCTCACGATCAGGCTCAACCAGAACTGCCAGCGTCGGAACACGCGTATCGCCACCGAGAGAACATCGGCGAGGCTTTCGCCTCGCCGGTATTTAATTGTACCACGCCGCAACAAAACGGGCGAGGGTTCCCTCGCCCGCGCTCATCTCCTATTCAGTTGTAATGTCAGTTCACCAGCAGGGGGATGCCGCCGGGCAGCATCTCGCCCAGTCTCTTCTCGCAGGCAATCGTATGGCTGCAGTCGCCGTGCCCAATAAAGTGCTCACAGTCACAAGTCAGCTTGCCGCCACGGTACATAACGGTGTGCGTGCTGTGCATGCCGCGCAGCTTCACCGTGAAGTCCTGAAATTCGAAGCGATCGGGTTCGCGTGCATACAGGATGGCTTTCTCGATCTTGCTGATGGTCGACGATCCCATTCGTTTCTCCTTTGTAGCTGGTATGGACAAAAAAGCACGACATCCGTAAGGACGATCGTGCTTTTGTCACGAGGTATTCAGTTTGGACCGGCTGCTTGCGTCGTGCAACGGCGGTTCCCCCTGCCCAATCTGTAAAAAGTATATACCCGGATCGCCGTGCGTGTCAATCCCCCAAATCCTCTTTCTCTGACGATTGCCATACGATTGGAACACTGTTTGACCAGATGTTCTGTGACGTCGCTATAATGTCTTGATTATGCTCAATCCTGTCCCGAACATGTACCTGACCTTTCACATTGTACCCGGCGTTAGCAGCCACTCGGGCACGACGACCCCGACTCAGGGCCACAGTCAGATCGGCTGAATTGCCGAATAGTCGAATGGTCTATAACCGTTGGGGGACGGATTAGCTGTAACGCAAGCAAAGAAGCGCCGCCTAAATACTACTTATTCCCATCTCCTTTAATGCCTCACGCACGGAAATGAACTTCTCGGCGGGCCACAGCCAGGCTGCGCGCAGCTTTGTGTTTTTATCATTCGGCACCTCTCCACGGTCACCATGCTGGGCACAATACTACTGCAGATCGGCGGCGGCAATCTCGACAGATGAGCTTCGTGCGCTTCAGAATGATTGTGAACACAAAGGCGTACGCTGATAGGTCATGCTGAGCGCCGCGAAGCATCTCGCCTGATGTCTATTTTTCGCAAACTTTCCGACCTGTTACGAAAGTGATACTTTCTGGATTTGACTTACTTTTGGCACTATGTTATACTCCTCCAAGTGAAGGAGAAACCATGGAGACTTATGCGACGGTTAAAGGCCAGATTGTGATTCCGTCGAAGGTCAGGCGGAGACTTGGCATTAAGGAAGGCACGCGCATCCAGATCGAAGTTGACGAGAAAACACAGCGCATCATCCTGACGCCGATCACGCGCGAATACATCCACAGCCTGCGCGGCAAATACAAAGGCAAGGGCCTGCTCAAAGCACTGATGGAAGAGAAAAAGCGTGAAAGGGAACTTTGATGCCGCGCAAGCCGAAAGAGATCGTCTTCGATTCCTGGTCAGTCCTGGCCTACTTTGAAGATGAGCCTGCCGGCGAGAAAGTCGCCGATATCATTGCCGACGCGCGTGAGAACGGCATTCCGACGAAGATGACTGTAGTGAACATTGGAGAGGTGTGGTACATCTTGGCACGCCGCATGTCGCCCGCGGAAGCAGACAGCAGCATAGCGGAACTCAGGCAGTTGGGCATCGAGTTCGTCGACGCCGACTGGAAATTGGCGAATGAGGCGGCCCGCTTCAAGTCTAAGAACAAGATGTCCTTTGCTGACTGCTTCGCCGCCGCGCTCGCCAAGGAGAATAAGGCCGATCTGGTGACCGGCGACCAGGAGTTCAAACAGGTCGAGGGCGAAGTCAGAATGTTGTGGGTGTAACGAGAATGCTCCACCCCTGGACCCTCTCCCCCGACGCAGCCATCGCGCTTCAAAAAGAGCTGCGTAGCCGTCTCGTGCTCAAGTGGGATAATCGCTCTGTCGCCACCGTCGGTGGTGTCGACGTTTCGATCAAAGGTGATACCGCCCGCGCGGCGATCGTCGTCTTGCGTTATCCCGACCTGGCGCCGCTGGCATCCGCCACGGCGGACGTGCCGCTCACCTTCCCCTACATCCCCGGCCTGCTTGCCTTCCGCGAGATACCCGCCGTCCTCGCCGCGTGGGAAAAGTTGACGCCGAAGCCCGACCTGGTGATGGTCGACGGGCAGGGCATCGCGCATCCGCGCGGGATGGGTATCGCGTCGCATCTGGGCCTGTGGATCGAGCGCCCGACGATCGGCGTCGCCAAGTCGCGGCTGTACGGCACGCACGCCGAGCCAGGCCCCGGCAAGGGCGATCACGTGCCCCTCTACCACGAGCGCAACCCGAAGCAGGTCATCGGCGCCGTCCTGCGCTCCCGCCCGGGCACGACACCGCTGTACGTCTCGCCGGGCCATCTCATCGATCCCGAGCACAGCGTCCGCTTCGTCCTCGACTGCGTCACGCAGTATCGCCTGCCGGAACCGACGCGTTGGGCGCACAACGTCGGCGCGGGACGGCAGCTCCCCGCCGGAGAAGATCGCCAGCCCCGGCTGCTGTGACTGACTTGAAATAGCGGGCCAGGCTCCCATGCCCGGCTATCCGGCGGCGTGGGAGCCGCCTCCGCATGACAAACTGCCGCTCCCAAACTCCTCGCACTCCCGCGTGTGGTATACTTCCGCCGTTCTGAATATCACTGATTGGTGCATCACTGATCACTGGTCACTGATCACTGGTCACTGATCACTGACACGGAGCATGTATGCGCGTCCTCATCACCGGCGGCGCCGGCTTCCTCGGCTCACATCTCTGCGATCGCTTCCTGGCCGAAGGTCACAGC
>DASSFZ010000516.1:0-2453 GCA_035693785.1 Anaerolineae bacterium
ATTGGGGCTGAACGCGAACTCCAGGCAAGTCTGGATTTGCTTGAGAGTCTCGGTAGTCGAATGAGGGCGGCCACCACGCGCCTGACGTTGGCGCATGTGCGCTGGCGTCAGGGGCAGCCGGAAGCCGCGCGCCGGCTGGTCGCGGCAGCCATCGAGACTTACGAGTCGGTCGGCGCGGAAGCCCTGATCGCACGTGCCCAAGGCTCCTGAAAAGTGATCGGAGGAGACGTCCTCTCTGCGTGTCGGAATGAGGCCAGCCGAAGGGTAGATTTCTGGGAGGAATCCACCATGTCCACTCGCATCCGCCGCACCGTCTTTATCTGCGTCATCGCCGTGAGCGCATTATGGCTTTCCTTCGAGCTGGCCTTGAGTCGTCCCCAGAAACCTGGTTTCTCCGAGGGAGCGGGTTTCTCGGCTGCCCCGCTCGTGAGCCAGCAGCAGACTTGCCAGGAGCTGTTCAAACCCACGGATATTCCCGCGCCGGGCCTCATTAACTTCGACGATCTGGCCAATGCGGCGATCATCGGCGACCATTACCGGGCCGCCTACGGTGTCACCTTCGAGAGCAACAGCACAACGCAGGCCATCGTCTATGGCAATGAACCTGCGCAGGCGCAATCGCCGCCAAACGTTGCCTCCAACAACGCGGTCTTCCCCAACACCAGCAGCGGCGTGTCGATGCGCATCTTCTTCGACCGGCCCAAGACTCACGTGGGTTTCTGGATGGGCAACGGGGACACCCTGGGTCCCATCGGGCTGATGACCGCCTACGACGCATTCAATGCGGTCATCTGCCAGGTGAGCAATGCCCCGGTGCCGGAGCCGCACACGGAATTCATCGGTATCTACGACCCAGAGGGGCGTATTGCGAGCGTCTCGCTCGATTACGGAGTCACGGCACTGTCGGAATCCATCGATGACCTTTACTTCGCCCCATATGCGCCCACACTGACTCCTCCCGTGCGGGCCGCCGGCTACACGGCTTACGCGCTGGCGGGCGGCGACCGGCTCCACTACCCCTACGTTGCCCGCAATGCTGGAAACGGTTGGACGTCGATGCTGGCTGCGCGCAACATGCTGTCGGTGCCGGTGCCGGTCACTCTGACCATTCACGGTGGCGCGTTGCAGTTGACCGCGACGGCGATGCTGGCCGGCAATGGCTCACACATCTTCGATCTGGCATTTATGGCGCAGTTGCCTGACAACTTCATCGGTTCGGCCACACTTGACGCACCTCCGGGCGGCGGCAGCCTGGTCGGGGCCGCGCTGGTCCGCTCGGCGGCGCAGCCCGGCGATGCATTCTTCGCCTATGATGCCATTCCGGCCGGGACAGCTTTCAGCCGGCTGTGGGCGCCGATCGACAGTGATGGCGAGGGGTCACCGGATCATCGCCACACGATCATCGCCGTCCAGAACGCGGATAATGTCGCCAGCGCATCAGTCATCGTTCGTTATTTCGACGAGACGGGGAGCTATTTGCCAGCCGCCACGAGTCTCTACCTGATCCCACCCAACGCCCTTCTCACGATCGATTCGGCGCTCAATCCCAATCTCGTCAATTTCTCCGGTGTAGCCCTGATCGAAAGCACGGGGGCCGGCCTTGTCGGGTTGACGATCAACACCAACGACTTCGGTGACACGTACGCCACCGAGGCCTGGCCGGGCCTCTTTGAAGGATCGGAATTCCTTTTGCTGCCGCTGTTCAACCAACCATTTGGCGTCAAATCCGATCTGTGGATCCGCAGCGTTGTGCCGGTCGCTCAAAACCTCACACTCAGCTATTACTCGCCCAGCGGCACGCTCAACAGCGAGTTCCGGGCTGCGCTCCCGCCGACGGGCACGCTGCGCCATCTCGTCGTCGACGACACGGCCGTGTGGGATGATCCCTTCATCGGGACGATCAGCTTCAGCCCGTGGGGGTTTGGACACACAGTCAACCAGCGCGGAAACGCCCAGGTCGGCGTGAACTGGTTCGACAGGCCAAGTCTGGCTTTCGGCGACGTGCACGTGCCGCTGGTCGTCAACGACGCATCCATTGAAACGGAACTGGTCATCGGCGCCAGCGCCGGCCAGGGCGGCCCGGTCGAGGTCGCGTTCTTCGACGACGACGGGGCCCTGGTCTACAGGCACATCATCTCCAACCTGAACCTGCTCGGAACGGCCCGCATCCGTACAGCGGACCCGCCGCATGATGCGGCGCTGCACAATTTCAGAGGCAGCGCCGTCGTGCGCAGCCTGGTCAACGATGCGCTCGCGGTACAGGTCACACTGCTCAGACTTCCATCCGGCGCCGGGTTCGACAACTTTGAGCCAAACGATAGGCCCGAAGACGCCTACCCGATTCGCGCCCGCGTGGTCTACACCTCATTCCTCAGCCACCCACGCGATTTCGATTGGTATGCCATCTACCTGACCGACACGTCGATCCTGACCGCGTCGCTGACGAATCTATC
>DASSFZ010000517.1:0-17397 GCA_035693785.1 Anaerolineae bacterium
ACGCCTGCCGCGCGATATTTCTCCAGGTTGGCCGCAGCGACCTTCTTAGGTGTGGCATCGGCGACGACATCGACCCAGCCGAGCAGCTCGTCCAGATTTCCGACGAGGGGAATACCGGCTGCGCGCATTTGCTCGGTGGCCTGCGGCGTTGCCGCATACACCGGATAGCCTTTCTCGACTGCGACCTTGATGCGCCAATCGCTGACCACATCGGCCACGCCGACCAATTCCATGTCATCCTGCGCGGCAACCGCGTCGGCGATGCGCTTGCCGATGACGCCGTAGCCGTTGACGGCCACGCGAACTTTTCGTGTAGACAAGTATGCCTCCTGTAATTGTGTGTGGAAGATTATAACGGATCATCTCAGCATAGACGTCTCACCTTCTCTGTGTGTGACGACGCAGACCGGAGTACGGAACATCGCTCTCAGTTGCCCCATAGGTGTGCCATCTATCAGACCCGGCCCGCTGCACGGCATCGATCAGCGCCGGAACAGTAATCAGGGTCACATCGTACGTGACGTACGCCATGCCCACGTTGTGATCGACCTGGACTTCCACGACACCGGCAAGCGCGGCCAGGCATCCGTGAATGCGAGTGGCGCAGTTGGGACAGACCATGCCCCACACCACGAGCCGCGTTGCCCTGACGCACCGCCGTTCGTCGGCAGATGGCATTTTCGCGGGTGAGTCGACCGGCCTGACCGCGCTCATGAGAATCTCAATTTCAACATGATTTGGATAGTCATCTCATTCCCCTCTCAGCGTCTGCGCGATGTTGAGCCGCGCCGCACGCAGCGCCGGATACAGCCCGGCCAGCACGCCGATGACGAGCGTCAGCCCCAGCCCGCGCAGGATGCCTGCAGTCGTAAGGACGGGCGTAATCGTCATGCCGACCGCCTCCATCCGCATCAGCCGCAGAAGAAGCGCCGCCGCAGCGAGCGCGATCACAAATCCCCCTAGCGCGATCAGCAGCGACTGGCTCAACACGTACGCCAGCACGGCGCTGCGACCGAATCCCATGCTTCGCAGGATGGCGATCTCGCGCCGCCGCTGCTGCACGACGGTGAAGATTGTGTTCATCACACCGAGCACAGCCGCCGCTGCGACGATGACCGATGCTACTTTCATCACGCCGTCCAGGCTGGCGATCGCGCCGGTGAGCGACTCCCATACTTCTTTCTCTTTGACCACATCTACGTCGAGACGCTGCGCGATGCGCTCGGCTAACCCCGGCGGGCCGATCACCGAAAACATCGAGGCAAATCCCCGCGAGCGCACGAGTCGCTGTGCTTCGCCTAAATCCAGCCACACTTCGCTATCGGAGATGCTGCCGGTGGCGAATACTCCCTTGACGATGAACGTCTTGCCCAGCACCCTGAACCGGTCGCCCGGCGCGAGTCCCTTCGAGCGCGCCACTTCCGCGCCGATCATTACCTTGTCCCGATCGCCGCGTTCGAGTGGCGCACCTGCGGTCATCTCGAACGCGACGATGCGTGCCAGCCCTGTCGATCCATTGTCGAGCGCGATCCCGCGCAACAGGACTGGCTCGCCGGGTCTAATCTGCCGGGTCGTGAACAGTTGCGGCGCGACGACCTCGGCGCCCATGCCGCGCAGCGTCGTCTTCAGGCCGATCGGCATCAGGCTGCCGGAGAGGCCGAGCGAATCTTTGGGCAGCACCACCAGCGCCTCGGTGTCCTGCACCGACAGTGTGCGTCCGACCCCGGCCCACAGCCCCTCGATCGCGAAAAACACCAACAGCACGACGCCCACGCCGAGGATCAGCCCGATCGTCGCGCGGCGGCGCGACACCAACTCTCTCCACGCGATCTTGACCATCTCAGCCTCCGAGTTCCTTCAGTTCCCTCAGTTTCTTATCAGAAAAGGAATTGAAGGAACTTTGGGAACTCACACGCCTCGCAAGACTTCTGCCACAGGCATGGCTGCCACGCGCCGGGCTGCCAGCCACGCCGAGGCGAGTGTCAACGCCGCCGTCAGCGCGCCCCCCACGAGCACCGTCTGCGGCGCCAGGCTCAGCGTCAGCGGCACTGACAGAAACGACACGGCCGATGTCGCGTTCAGGTAGGCCAGGGCAGCCACACCTGCCGCCAGCCCCACGGCAAACCCCAGCCCGGCCTGGATCAGCCCTTCCTGCACGAAGATGCCGATCACCTGGTTGGCCGACAGTCCGACCGATTTGAGCACGGCGATTTCGTGCGCCTTCTCCGCGACGGTCATCCCCACCACGTTGTACACGCCGAAGGCGATGGCGATCAAGGCCAGCGCGGAGATCGCGTTCATCACGCGCGTCACCTGCCCGAACGAGCGATTCATGGTTTCATAGACTTCCGGCTCGGTGTCGATGTCGGTCTCACGCGCCAGCACGGTCGCGCCTGCCATTCGGTTTTGCAGTGTGCGCACGTCGGCGTCCGGCGCGGCCTGCACCACGATCGCCGAGTACGAATCGCCCCGGCTCAACAGGCGCTGGCCGTCTTCCAGGCTTGTCCACAGTTCCGAGTTCAGCGTGCCGCCGGCCTGAAAGATGCCGGTGAGTTTCAGTTCCTGCCCGCCGATCTCCAGCGTGTCGCCCACCCGCCAGCCATTCTGCCGCGCCAGTTGCTCGCCGGCGATGACCGAGTTCGCTCGCTTCGACAACTTGCCCTCCATGATACGCAGGCCGGCCATCCCGCCGTATTCTTCCGGCTCAATCGCGCGGATCAACACCATCTGCCCTTTCCAGCGCAAGGCGGTGTGCAGCATCGGCACGACGCCTGCCACGCCCGGGTAGCGCCGCAGCGTTTCCACGATCGCCTCTGGAATCTGGCCCTGGCAGTAATCCGTCGCGCCTTTGTCGATGAGCACCAGGTTGCGCTCTGAGGCCGGGGTGGCCGAGACCACGCTGCCCAACCCGCCGGCAATCGAAGATAGCGTGAAGAACACAGCCACCACCACGCCCACGCCGGCGATCATCAGCAGCGCGCGCCATCGGCCATACCGCAGGTCGTTCCAGGCAAGGTGCGAGAAGCGAAACGGGTTCATCGTCAGTCCTCGAAGGCGGGATAGGCGGTCATGCCCCAGCGCAACCTGGCGTCCGCCTCGTCGACCGCAATGACGATGGTATAGTTCGTCCCGCCCTGGCCGGGCGTTGCCATCGGCGCGATGCGCGTCACGCGGCCGTGCAGCGTCAGGTTAGGCAGTGCGTCGAAGGTGATGGCGACCGGTTGGCCGGCGGAGACGCGCGCGACATCTTCTTCGCTCAGATCGTCGGTCTCGATCTGCCAGCGCGATAAGTCGCCGAGTACTAACACCGGCTGGCCCGACCCAACCAGCTCGCCGGTGCGCACGAGTACCCGCGCGATCGTTCCAGCGAACGGCGCGCCGAGCGTGGCGCGATCCAGCGTGACTTGCGCGCGTTCTACCGCCGCGCGTGCCATCTCCACGCGCGCTTCGGCCGCCGCGATCTCTTCACGCGTCGCGCCCGCTTGTGCCTTGTCGAATGCCGCCTGTGCAGCGTCGCGCTGCGCCAGCGCCAGAGCCACGCCTGCACTGGCTGCCTTAAGTTCGTCGCCAGCCCCGGCCAGAAGTTGGTTCAACCGCGCCTGGGCTGCGTCGCGGGCCTGCCGCGCAGCGGCCAGTTGCGCGCGCATCTGTTCCTCGACCGTGCCGTACATCGCAATCCGGTCGTAGGTGTCTTGCGCGATCTTGAGATTGGCCTCGGTCTCGCTCAAAGCGGCTTCCGCGGCGGCCACGTCCGCTGCCTGGGCACCCTTGTTGAGCCGATCGCGGCCGGCGACGGCGGCGGTCAGTTCGGCCTGCGCTGCGCGCACCGCAGCTTCCGCAGAAGCGATATCCTCGCTGCGCGCGCCGGCCTTCAGCCGCGCGAGATCCGCTTCGGCCAGCGCCCGTGCCGCGCGCGCTTCGTGAACGGCGTGCTGCAACTCCGCGCCGTCCAACCGAGCGACTATGTGACCGGCTTCGACAAACTGTCCTTCTTCGACCAGCATCTCGATCGGGCCGCCGATCTGGACGCTCAACTGCGCCCAGCGCGCCGGGACCACCTTCCCCGAAGCAGACACGCCGAGTGCTATGTCTGACCCGGCCGCCACGGGCGTGGCCACGGCGGCGTCAACTGCCTCGGCGCGCAACCGGCTGTAGCCCAACCATGCCCCGATGATCAACACGCCGATCAGTACACCGAAAATGATGCGCTTTTTCATAGTTGCATCCTCCTGCTATGCACGCTCGGTCTTGACCGAACGACTTCAACTCGCCCGGCCACCCGCCGCGTGCGAGTCAGGGCTTACCCTTTCGTCTCCGACCACCTGCCCATCGCGCAAATGGATGATGCGCGAGCCGGCCGCGCCCACCTCCGGGTTGTGCGTCACGACGACGAAGGTCAAACCCAGATCGCGATTGAGTTCGCGCATGATGTCCACAACCATGTGCGCTGAGGCCGTGTCCAGGTCGCCGGTCGGCTCGTCGGCCAGAATCACTTTGGGATTGGAGACCAGCGCGCGGGCAATGGCGACGCGCTGTTGTTGCCCACCCGACAGCTCGGCGGGGCGGTGCGTCGCGCGGTCGGCCAGCCCAACCAGGCCGAGCGCGGCGCGCGCCATCTTGCGGCGGGACAGCCGGGGATACTTCAACGCGACCAGCGGCAACTCGACATTCTCCGACGCCGACAACGTGGGCAGCAGGTTGTAGAACTGGAAAACGAAGCCGACGTGATCGCGCCGGAAGCGCGTCAGCTCGTCCTCGCTCGCTGCGGCGAGGTCGGCACCGTTCACACGCACGGATCCGCCGGTGGGCCGGTCGATCCCGCCGATCACGTGTAGGAGCGTGGACTTGCCGCAGCCCGACGGCCCCATCACGCTGACGAACTCGCCCGGCGCGATGTCGAGGCTGACGCCGCGCAGCGCCTCGACGGTCTCGCGGCCGCGGGTGTACACCTTTTTGAGGTCGTGGATTTCGATCAGGCTGTGCTGCGCCATACCGCCTCCTGTGCCGGTCATCTTTCCGCGCGCAAAGGGCGCGGTGGCCAGAAACATCATCAGTTGTAGGATAGCACGTGGGAATATTGGAGATAAGCGCAAAGTGGCGCGTTGCGGGATAGGCGAAACTACCTATGAGGAAGGTCAATCCTGCAGGCGCAGTTACCGGGTCAACTCCTTGTCCTCGCCCCTGGTCAACTGCGGTGTCTTCGCCGTCAGGTGGTGCCCATCGTGTTCATCATGGGGGTGGCCCATGTTGCGCATCATCGCGAAGTGCAGCAGCGGGCACAACAGCAGGATGCCGAAGGTGATCACCGTGTTGGCCGGAAGATTGAACACGGCGATGGCGGCCAGTGCTGCCAGCGGAACCAGGCAGCAGGCGAGCATAATGAGCAGGTGTTTGGTCTTCATTCAGGAAACTCCATGTATGTGGGCGCTCAGATTTGATACGTGGGGTGTGCGCGTGCCCGCATTCTCGCCATGAGGGGCAACGCGACGGCCAGCGAGATGAGCGCAACGATCTGCGATTGCGTCAGCCCCAACGCGATGATCTGATACGAACTGGTGAACGCGAGCAAGAAGCGCTCAACGCTGTATAGGCTTAGATAGACCAGGAACAACAGCCCGTTGGGCCAGTTGCGCTTGCGCAACTGCCACAGCAGCGCGAAGATGCTCAGGTTCGCGATCATCTCGTACACCGGCATGGGAATGTAGTACACACCCAACTCCGGCACCATCGCGCCGGGATTGGTGTAGGCGAAGCCGAACGGGCCGGTCGTCGGCTTGCCCATCGCATCGCCGGTGATGACGCATGCCACGCGCCCGATGGCTTGCCCCAGCACGAGGCCCGGCGCGGCGATGTCGAACAATCGCCCCAACGGCAATTTGCGCAGCCACGCGAATACGGCGACGGCGATTCCTCCGCCGATCAGCGCGCCCCAAATCGCCAGACCGCCCTCCCAGATGTACAAGGCCCGAATTGGGTACGCAGCATACTCGTGCGTCCAGTGATCGAGCACGTGAAAGAGCCGCGCGCCGATCAGTCCGGCGATGATCACCCAGAGTATGGCGTCGCTGAAATGCTTCTCGGCAAGTCCGCGACGCTTCGCCTCACGCCAGACGATTCCCGTGCCAACGGCGATGGCCAGTGTCACGATGACGCTATACCACCGAATCACGATGTGACCGATGCCGAAGATGACGGGATCGATGCTGATGGTAATCATCCACTGAACCTTTCCGAAATGAGAGTCGCAGGGGCGACCGACAGCGGCTCAGCCGCCCCGCGGTAAGTCGCCTAGTGATGGCCGCTGTGCTCGTGCAACGCGTGGACGTACTTCTCCGGGTCCTTGTCGAACGCCTTCTTGCAGCCGGGAGAGCAGAAGTAGTAGGTCTGCCCCTTGTACTCGGATTCGCCGGCGGCTGTCTTCGGATCGACTTCCATGCCGCAGACCAGATCCTTGACCATGTGAGCCTCACCTCCTTTCATCGATAGAATTAACACACGGATAGACGATCATTTCGCAGCGCGATCCGTCGCGCGCATAAGCCACAGCAGGATGGCGAGAATAAGCGCAGCAAAGCCGAACGGGGCGAGCGCGATCCAGCCGATTCGAGCCACGCTGGCTATCGTGACGACCAGTATCACGCCAGCCAAGAACAAGCCGGGCCAGACCGAGCGATTCTTCTTGCACCTTCCTGCTCTATGTACTTGCATCCTACCGTCTCACTTGCTTTGCTGGCCATCGACTTGCCTCTGCCCTATTATTCGTTGAGACTGTCCAGAAGGGCCGACGCGCGTGGGAACCGGCCATTCAACGCCGCTTTCAACTGGCCATGCAGCGCTGCCGAGCGTCGTATCGCCTCTCCCGTAGACGGCAGAATCGTCTGGGCAATCGCCAGGTCGGTGGCGATCACAAAGTTGTGGGAAGATACCCGATCGAAAAGTCCGACCCCCTCGTTGGACCACGCGTTGGCAAGATAGATGATGGATTTGCCTATCACCGAGTCCGACATCGGCACGGCATGTTGCTGAAACAATTCTGCCACCAGAAGCAGTGGCCGGATGACGTGCGTTCGACGGCCCAGGATGTAATCGAGTTTCAGGCGGGCGGCCGCCGCATTGCGAATGCATGAATGGAGGAATAGGCTTTCGCCGCCTGGGATCGGCACTGTTTGAGTACGGCCGGTCACCGATCTGGTCTCTGCTGCCGGCCAGGGAATGACACTTGCTCCGGAGAGCAAGCCGGCGTCCAGACCATTCGGGCGAATGTCGTCCATCGTTCCGATGAGAAACAAGTTTGGTGGATACGGGATCGGTTCAGTCAGGTGAGCGCTCGGCAGACGCATGATTTGCCCGTGCCGAAGTTGAAACGCCACCTCGGAGAAAAAGCCTGTCAGTTCCGCCCGGCTGATGCGAGTCAGGCAGGCCATGAAGACACACTTCGTGTTCTCCGGCTGCCAGGCCTCGTCGATGAGCGCGAGGATTTTGTCGGCATTGAGCCGTGTCTGCATCTCGTTGAAAAAGGCGACATCGCGGCACTGTTCCGCCCACCAGGCGTGGCCGTGCATAATCTGGCAGCGGAAAGGATCGTTGCCCGCCAGCACGTGCCCGAGGCTGTGCACCAGCGCGATCTTTCCAGACCGTGCCGGGCCGGTCAGGATCACCAGTGGTGTGGACTTGAGCGCCACGTAGACGTTGACGATTGAAACCGGGTCGGCCCGTACACCGGCCTCGGCGGCCGCCTGAACCAGGCGGGCGACGACTTGCTGTTCACCGGCGAGCGACGCTTGCCGGGTGGAATGGGTCGCCGGTACACTGCCGATCACACTCACCTCTTCAGCCCTTAACGGTCTTCCAGGCGCAGATGCCCCAGCACACGGCCAGCATGACGAACAACAACACCAGCGCGGCGACCACGGCCACCTGTAGACCAAACAGAGGAAGGACGATGAGCACGATCAGCGGCAGACTGCACAGCCACACGACGATGGTCAGCGCCATCTGGTCGAAGTGAGTATCGAGCCACTTGAACATCGCGCCTCCTCGCTCGAACACCTGCCGGGCCACTCACAGACGCCCTTTCACTGGCTGCGCATCAACCAGAATCCCATCCGGCCTTGCCCAAGGGCGTTGTGTCGTTCCCTACCTGAACATCGGTGATGTATGCCAGCGGATCAGCCTCGAACAGCCGCTGGCAAGCGACGTGGCAGAAGTAATACGTCCGGCCGTTGAACTTCAACGTGGCCGCAGCCTCGCTGGCTGGCAGCTCCATGTTGCACACCGGATCGGTGACGAGTCTGGATGCGGATTTCTTTTTCATATTGACGCACCTGTGGAGGCGAATGAATACGAACCCGGCGGCCGCCCTACGAGCAACTATACGCTCACCCCTCCGCCGATTCCAGCGCCAAACGGCCCGTTTTGCCCCACGCTGTTTGGCGGGGGTGAGCACAGGCGAATTCGCCGGAAAACGAAAAGCCCGCCGATAATGGCGGGCTTGCGGCGCAGGAGCGCAGCTACAGTGGCAGGTAGAGTTCGACGGTCGTGCCGCTGCCCGGCGCAGATCGAATCTCAAGACGAGCACCAACGACCTCGGCGCGTTCGCGCATGCCGACCAGCCCGAAATGCGCGAGGTCGACCATCGCATCGACCCGCTCGGGCACGTCGAACCCGATCCCGTCGTCGGCGACCGACACGCACAGCGCGTGGTCGTATCTCAACTTGACCTGCACGTGTTTGGCCTTCGCATGCCGGGCGACGTTGTGAAGCGCCTCCTGCACGATACGGTAGAGCGCCAACTCGCGCTCTGGCGTGAGCCGGCGCGACTCGCCCTCGACCTCGAAGGTCGTGATCAGTCCGCCCTCGCGGCCGATGGTTTGAGTTAACGTCTCCAGTGCCGGCAGCAGCCCGAGATCGTCCAGGTAGATCGGGCGAAGCGCCCGAATGACGCGCCGGACATCTTCGAGCGCCGCGGCCGTCATCGTGCGCAACTCGGCCAGCCGGGCCGGGGCGGCCTGTGGATCGCGCGCCAGCGCTCGTTCGGCCATCTGCACACGCTGATTCAGCGCAACCAGCGCCTGCACCGACTCGTCGTGCAACTCGCGCGCCAGGCGCGATCGCTCGTCTTCCTGGCTGCGCAGGATGGCGGCGGCATAATCGCGCAGGCGTTGCTGGGCCGTCTTCAGCTTCCGAGCCATCTGGATCAGGCTGTCTTGCAGGCTGCGAATCTCGGCGATGCCGCCCACCGGCGACTCGACGGCGTCGAATTGCCCTCCGGCCAGTTGAGTCGTCTTCTGCTCCAGCGCCCGCAGGGGCTGAACGATCTGCCGGATGCCAAATCCCAGCGCCACCAGCGCGAAGAGCAGCACAGGAATCAGAATGAGAGGAGCCGCCAGCGTCGTTCGCAGCAGCGGGCTATAGACGATCTCCCAAGGCTCCTCGATCACCAACGCCCAACCGACGGGCGGCACCGGACTGAACGCCACGACGTGCTCGCTCCCCTCGACCTGTCGATAGAGCGTGCCGCTCTCGCCGCGCAGCGCTTCGGCGACGCCGGGATGTTGGGCGGGGTCGGTTTCTCGTAGCGAATCGTCCCACTGATAGAGCAGGCGCGCCTGGCTATCCACGATCAGGACCGACACCTGACTGTCAGGCGGAAACGCATGGGTCAGGACGCGACGGGCGAGGCTGGCCGGGAAGAAGCCGCCGACCGCAGCCGTGCCATCCGCCGCAGCAGAGGCGACCAGCATCATCGGCTCACTGCTCACGGCGTCGATGAAGACATCCGAGAAGGGTGGCTCAGTCTGGCTCCGCGCTCGAGCCAGGAGATCGGCGACGGGCCGCGATGGCCAGGCGCCGGGCGTGTTCGAAGCCGCGAGCACATCGCCATCGGGGCCAAATAACGCCAGCCCGCCTTCAAAGTCCGGCAAAAGAAAGGCGTAGTCGGCCACGACTTGTTCGGGCGAGACGGAATCGGCGGCGCGCAGTGCCAAACCGCGTACGGCTGCGGCGCGGTGATTGATCTGCTCGGTGATCGAATCGGCGGTGGCTCGCGCCGCGCGCTCGTCTCGCTCCCCCACCAGGCCGCGCATGGCGCGCTGGTGCACCGTCAAACTACCGAGTGGGATGGCAATCAGCAGCGCCGCCAGCGGCAGGATGATGAACACGAAGAGTTGAAGCGTCAAGCCGCGCAGGCGCAGACCCGAAAGCAGTTGCCGAGTTTTCGAAGAGCCGGCCATAGGCTGGTGCGATTCTCCAGAAGCATCGGGAAGCAGAGGTTATTCCTGGTCCAACTCGCTCAACGCAGGCGGGATCCAGCCGAGTGAGACCGCGCGCATGACGGCCTCGGTGCGGGTGGCGACGTGCAGCTTGTCGAAGACGTTCGCCAGGTGGCCTTGCACCGTGCGGTCGCTGATGCTGAGCTGAGCGCCGATGGCCTTGTTCGTATACCCGCGCGCGGCCAGCCTCAATACGTCCAGCTCGCGTGGCGTGAGCGATTCGATGGGCCGGTCGGATCTGCGACCGGTGAGTTGCGCCATCAGTTTGCGCGCGACGGCCGGATCGAGCGCCGACTTGCCTTCGTGCACGTCGTGTACTGCTTGGATGATGTCGTCCGCGTCCGCCGTCTTGAGCACGTAGCCGTTCGCGCCGGCCTGCAGGGCGGCCATGACGTAGGGATCGTCGTCGAAAGCGGTCAGGATCAGCACGCCGACCGGCCACTGCTGCGCGCGCACGTGGCGGCACACGTCGATGCCGCTTCGCTTGGGCATCTGAATATCTAGCACGGCCACGTCCGGCCGGTGCTGCTCGATCAGCGCGATAGCCTCATCGCCGTCCGACGCTTCGGCGACGACCTCGATATCGGCCGATTCAGTCAAGAACTCGCGGATGCCTTTGCGCACGACCGCGTGATCGTCGACGAGGATGACGCGAATGGAGTCTGTAGCCATGTCAACCTCAAGTCACTGGACAAACGCTTGCGAGGGCGGGGACACTTCACGCACCTGAGCTACTTCGCTGCTCATTCGTGGAAGATCTTCTCCCCCGCCCGAATCGGCACCTTCAGCCGGTTCTCGAAAGGGGTCAAGGGGCACGACCAGTTCTCGTTGTACGCGCAATACGGGTTGTAGGCCAGGTTGAAGTCGATCAGGAACTTCCCGTTCGGGAGCGTCTCCGGATCGAGATAACGCCCTGCGCCGTAGGTCTCCTTCCCGGCGAGCGCGTCGACGAAGGGCAGGAAGAAGCCGTGCGGGCTGGCGTAGATCGTCAGCTCGGCGGGCTGCCCGTCTACGCTGAACTTGAAGCGCCCGTAGCGGACGTATGTCTGCGTGTCGCCCGTCGAGGTCTGCATGACGATCTGTTCCTTTTGGGGGAATTCCTCGATGGGCGCCTCAAGGCACAGCGCAGGATTCTCCGGGAAGTAGTCGAGGCCGTGGAAGTTCTTCTTTTGCTCCGGCGTCAGCGGGCTGTGCGGGTCTCTCGCGAAAAACTTGTCCTTCTCTTTGCGGAATGTCTCCAGTTCGGTCATGATTTGCCTCATCCACCAGTTTGATTCCTCTCTCACCTGGGAGCCGTGCTCCATGGCTCGCTCAATTGTATCTCGATTGGCGGCGGGCTACCCAATTATGCCCGCTGTTGGCGCATAGGGATGCGTCAACCACGGTGTCTTAGCACGCGGGTCTTAACACGGGGGTCTTAAGACAGTCTCTAAGATGGCGGCTATGGAAAGCCGCCTTACGCACGACCCGGCCAGCGCCTGCCAGGTTGATCTCAGAGCGGATACGGGGTATAACGGCGCTGCGCCGGCAGCCGCTCGCGCACCAACCTATCTGTCGGAGAGAATGCCTTTGGATTTCGCCGCTCTTCTCAAAGATCGTATCGACCTGTCGCGCATTCCGTTCAGCGATCGCAGCGCGCGCATCATGTTTTTCCGTGGCGACAGGCCCCCCGAGCCTGGCGATCGGCCCGCCAACTTCTTCACCATCCGCCTGGCCGAGCGCTGGGAGAAGCAGCAGGCGCAGGTCGGGCATTATCGCCAGCGCCGGCCGGTCATCGAGGGATTCGTTTTCATCGACGCGAACGGGAATCCACTGCCGTTCGAGCTGACCACCTATCCGCACGAAGTGATCTTCGATACGCCTGCCGGCCGGGTTCGGATGTGCTTCGCCGACACCGAGACGCTATTTTTCACACTGCCGCCCGGCCCGATCGGGATGCGCTTTCGTGTTCATGCGGCGAGCGGACGGGTCGATCGGCGTGGTGGCGTGTTTCGCGGCACACGCAACGTGGCTTACACGACGAATGCGACGCTGGTGAGCAACGAGATCGCTTCGATCGACGACTCGACACTGCAAGCCGCCTTCGTCGCCGAGAGTGCAGGCGGCGCAGGCTTGTTGCTGAACATTACGCCGCGTCTCGGCTTCAACCGCACGATGCCCGTTCCGGCTGCCGCCCTCGACGCCGCCGCTGCCCGTTGGCAAGCGTGGTTCGCTGCTGCGCCGCCGGTCGAGGCGCGCTACCAGCGCCAATACTACTACGCCTGGTGGATCATGCGCGCCGGGCTGATCAGCCCGCGCTACTACATGACGCGCGAAGGCATGACGCCCAGCAAGATTCACTACGTCGGCGTGTGGCAGTGGGACGCCTTCTTCCACGCGCTCGCGTATCGCCACGTCGACGCGAGACTTGCCGAGGATCAGGTGCGGCTGGTGTTCGACCACCAGCGCGACGATGGCATGCTCCCCGATGCCGTGCACGACGAGGGCCTCGTCACGCGCCTCAGCCATCCGGTGCCCGGTGAGGTCACCAAGCCGCCTCTCGCCGCCTGGACCGTGTGGCGACTGTATGAGAAGTCGGGCAATCGCGAGTTTCTCGAAGAAGTGTACGAGCCGCTGGTGCGCTGGCATGACTGGTGGTTCGAGCATAGCGACGACGATCGCGACGGGCTGTGCCAGTACAATCATCCCTTCTCGTCCGGCCTCGACGACAGCCCGCTGTGGGACGGCGGCATGCCGGTCGAGTCGCCCGATCTCAACACGTACCTGTGCCTGCAGCAGGAATCGCTCGCGCGCATCGCCGGCGCGATCGGCCTGCATGACGACGCGCGCGTGTGGGCGCACCGCGCCGACGCGATGGCGCAGCGCCTGATCGACAAGATGTGGGACGAGGAGGCCGGCGTGTTCTGGGCGTTACGAGACAAGCAGCCGATTCGCATCCTTACGCCGTTCAGTCTATACCCGCTGTGGACGGGACGCCTGCCGCAGCACATCACGGCGCGATTGATTGAGCATTTGACCGATCCGGACGAGTTCTGGACACGCTATCCACTACCGACCGTCGCCAGATCCGATCCACACTATGATCCGGTTCAGATGTGGCGCGGGCCAACGTGGGTGAACGTCAACTACCTGTTTATCGAAGGCTTGCAGCGCTGCGGGCGGAATGATCTGGCAGCCGAACTCCGCGACCGCACGCTCGACCTGGTCATGCAGCGCGACGACATCTTCGAATACTATCATCCCGAGACGGGCGATCATCCGCCGAAGGCCGCGCCGATCTTCGGCTGGACCTCGGCCGTGTTTATCGACCTGGCGATCAAGGCATCGAACGGCGTCGTGATTTGAGATGGAGCAATTCCTCGCTACCGAGACGCTGATCATCGAGCTTCTGCTGATCGTGTCGCTCGTCGCCATCGTCGTGCGGCGACTGCGCATCCCGTACACGGTCGCGCTCGTCGTCGTGGGCCTGGTCATTACGTTCCAACAGCCGATCGAGATCAACCTGACGCCCGAGCTGATCCTGGCGCTGTTCGTGCCGCCGCTCGTTTTCGAGGCCGCTTTCCACATCGACTTACGCCGCCTCCGCGACAGTCTCGTACCGCTCCTGGTGCTGGCCGTCCCCGGCGTCATGCTGACGACGGCTCTCGTTGGCCTGATCGTCTCGGCCGGTGTGAACCTGCCGCTGTCGACGGCGCTGGTGTTCGGGGCGCTGATCTCGGCGACTGACCCGGTCGCCGTCGTCGCGGTGTTCCGTGCGCTGGGCGTTCCCAGGCGACTGGGCGTCCTCGTCGAAGGTGAGAGCCTGTTCAACGACGGCACGGCGATCGTCGTGTTCAACCTGGTGCTCGCCGCTGCGCTGCCCGGCGCCGGGGCGTCTCGCGGCGCAGGTTTCGACCTGCTGGCGGCCGCCGTCGAGTTCATCCGTGTGTCGGCCGGGGGTATCGGCGTGGGGATCGGGCTGGGCTGGCTGGCTTCGCAGTTGATCGCCCGGCTCGACGATTACCTGATCGAGACCACGCTGACGACGGTGCTCGCTTTCGGCGCGTACCTGGTCGCCGAGCGGCTGCACTTCAGCGGCGTGCTGGCCGTCGTCGGCGCGGGCATCGTCAACGGCAACATCGGGCCTCGCGGCATGTCGCCGACGACGCGCATCGTGTTGTTCAACTTCTGGGAGTACCTCGCGTTCGTCGCCAACTCGCTCGTGTTTCTCCTCATCGGGCTGGATGTGAACATTCCGCAGATTGCGGCTAACATCGGGCCGATCGCGATCGCGGTGCTGGCCGTGCTGGCCAGCCGCGCGCTCGTGGTGTACGGCCTCACCTGGCTCACCGGCCTGCGCGGGCCAAAGACGCCGCGCGTTTATCGGCACGTGTTGCTCTGGGGCGCACTGCGCGGCGCGATCGGCCTGGCGCTGGCCCTGAGCCTGCCGGCCAGCCTGGCCGACCGCGAGCTGCTGCGGGTGATGGCTTTCGGCGTGGTGCTCTTCACACTGCTGGCCCAGGGCACGACGATGCAACTGCTGCTGCGCAGACTCGGCCTGGTCGAGCGAGTTGAAGCGGAACTCGAATACGAGCGACGACAGGCGCGGCTGATGGCCGCTCGGGCGGCGCGCGAGCGATTGGAGCAGTTGCACCGCCACGGCACGATCTCCATGACAACCTGGGAGCAACTGGCGCCCGAGTTGGACGATCAGATTCAGAAGTCGCTCGACGCGCAGTATGAACTGCTGCGCGAGCAACCTTCGCTGAAGGCAGAGGAGCTCGACGATGCACGGCGCGAGGGACTGCGCGCCGGACGCGCACGGCTGACGACGCTATTAAGTGACGGCATTATCTCGGAACAGGTTTACGGCGAATTGGTCGGCGAGATCGATGCAGCGCTGCAGGGCGAGCCGGCGACGACTGCTGACGAGGAAGAGGCGGACGAGGTAGATGATGAGGCATGAGCAGCACACGCAGTTGCCCCAGGCGCACTTTGCGCGTCGCCAGCATGTTCCACAGCAGCGCCATCAGCAGCGGGTTGCACGAGCGCGAGCACTGGTTCATCGAGCATGACGAAGGAACTCGTCGACTTGATTGGCCGTGGGTAGGGCGGGAATCGCGCCGCGCCGGGTCGTAGTCAGCGCGCCGACGGCGTTGGCGTAACGACAGATAGCGCGCAGTTGAGCTTCGTCGCCGAAGGCGTCGGGGTGATCGAGCAGTCCTTTGAGCAGTCCGGCGACGAAACCATCCCCCGCGCCGGTCGTATCAACCGGCTCGACCTTGAATCCCGCCACGTCGCCGGCAAATGTGGGCGTGATGTAGCGGCTGCCACGCGCGCCGCCGGTGACGATCATCAGGCGCAGACCGGGATGCCATACAGCGCGCGCCGCCTCAGCCGTGTCGTCGGCGTTGGCGATGAACCTCAGCTCTTCCTCGCCTATCTTGACGACGTGCGCCAGCGGCCAGCCGATCCGAATGCCCTCGCGGGCCGCCTCGGCGTCGGACCACAGATCGAGCCGCAGATTGGGATCAAAGGAGATGAGCGCGCCGGCGGCGAGTGCGATCGAGATCGCGCGCAGCGTCGCGCTGCGTGACGGCTCGCCGATGAGACTGATGGAGCCAAAGTGCAAGATTCTGGCCGTGCGCACGTATTCCGGGTCGACGTCCTCGGGGTGGTACAGCATATCGGCGCTGGGATGGCGGTAGAACATGAACTCGCGCTCGCCGTCGGCGTGCAGCGAGACGAAGGCGAGCATCGTGCGCGCTGCGCTCGAGTACTTGAGATGGGACACGTCGACGCCGTTGTCGCGCAGCGTCTGGGCAAGGAAGTGGCCGAAGGCTTCATCGCCAACCTGACCCAGGAAACCGCTGGATACACCCAGGCGGGCCAGCCCGACCGCGACGTTGGCCGGCGCGCCGCCGGGCGCTTTAATGAAGGCCGGCGCCTCGATCAGCGTGACGCCAGAGACCGTCGGAACGAAGTCAATCAGGAGCTCGCCGATCGCGATTGCGTCAGGCATACACTTTGTGCTTTGCCCTCGTCAAGGCATCAGTCCAGCCAGAACCAGTGAAAGCCGCAGCCGGCTATGTGCAGGCGCAGTGCGTCCGATGACGGCACCCTCAGATTCTCCCCGCCGAAGAGATCGATGAGTTGGCGCCTCTGATAACCGGACAATGCCAGTGATAGCGCCTGAGGCTCTGAAGACAGGTTATTGACGATCAACAGCGTTTCCGTGGAGTGCGCGCGCAGGTAGGCCAGAATGGTCGGATTATCGGGCGCAAGCAGCCGCAGATCGCCGCGCCCGAACGCCGCATGCTGGCGACGGATGCGCAGCGCGGCCCGCACCCAGTTGAGTAGGGAATCGGGATCGGCGTGCTGAGCCTCGACGTTGATGCGATGAAATCCGTAGACGGCGTCGTCGATGAGCGGCGCGTACAGCGCACCGGGTTTCGCGGTCGAGACTCCCGCGTTCGGCCCGTCCGTCCACTGCATCGGCGTGAGCACGCCGTTGCGATCCGGCAGCCAGATGTTGTCGCCCATACCGATCTCGTCGCCGTAGTAAATGATCGGCGAGCCAGGCAGAGTGAGCAGCAGCGAGTGAGCCAGCTCGATCTTGCGCCGATCGTTGTCGAGCAGTGGGGCCAACCGGCGGCGAATGCCCAGGTTCAGGCGCATGCGCGGCTCGGGCGCGTACACCTGCCACATCCACTGCCGCTCTTCTTCGGTGACCATCTCCAGCGTCAACTCGTCGTGATTGCGCAGGAAGATGCCCCACTGGCAGGCCTCTGGGATTGGCGGTGTGCGACTCATGATCCAGGTCAACGGAGAGCGATTGCCCCGGCGCAGGGCCATGAACAGGCGCGGCATGATCGGGAAGTGGAAGCCCATGTGGAACTCGTCGCCGTCGCCGAAGTAGGGACGCACGTCTTCGGGCCACTGGTTTGCCTCGCACAGCAGGAGCCGCCCCGGATAGCTGGCGTCGATGAAGCGGCGCAGTTCTTTGAGGAAGGCATGCGTTTCGGGAAGGTTCTCGCAGTTCGTTCCGTCGCGCTCGAACAGGTAGGGCACGGCGTCGGCACGGAAGCCGTCGATGCCCAGATCGAGCCAGAACTTCATCACGTTGATGATGTCGGCGCGCAGCGCC
>DASSFZ010000518.1:0-2866 GCA_035693785.1 Anaerolineae bacterium
TCATCGCCGCCGAATCACGGCATAACGGTTGCTCATCCAATCGGATGCAATTTGCAGTTCAAGGCGTGCAACTTGCTTTGGGTTTTCGGAAGCCGGAAATGCCGGGTCGAGCAGCGTGGCGCTGGATTCATCGAGGGCGACCACCATC
Source organism: Anaerolineae bacterium (assembly GCA_035693785.1). Lineage (GTDB taxonomy): Bacteria > Chloroflexota > Anaerolineae > Fen-1058 > Fen-1058 > DASSFZ01. The sequence goes on from DASSFZ010000518.1 coordinate 149, forward strand.
ACCGCGTGCTGTGATCGCCAACTTTGCCAATAGTCCAATTGTTCAGTCTGAACGAACAGCAGGACGGGAAGTCGCTGTGCGAGCCAGTTGCCGACGGCGTCCATTTCACCTTCCGCATATATCACTTCTAATTCGGATGAGTTGAGGCGTGTCAGTCGCGGCCCTGGCGTTCCAAACTCCGGATCTGCGCCGAGAATGTGCGCCAGTTCAGTTTGGGACTGAGTGACGCCCAGATAGCCGAGCGCCATCTGCGCACAGGCCAGCACGCAAGCGGCGTCAGTCTCCTGCGGGTGAAACGGGACGGCTAAAGGCGCGGCCATTGCTGATCAGCTTCTCGGCGGTCTCGGGCGAGGCCAGCACCTCGCCGGTTTGAACGTCAACGTCGATGACACCGATAGGACCAATGGGCGGATGGCTCGGCGAGGACAACATCACCGGGACGCGCCACGCCGTCCGAGTGCCGAGGATCAAGCGTGGGGGATCGGCCATTGCCAGATGACCCACATTGTCCAGCAGCCAGGAGGTCGCATTACGCTGCGCTTCCCTGGCCGACACGCGCACGTTGGCTTCAATTTCGATGGTAATGCTTAAGCGCTGAGGCTCCGCTATCGCCGGGCCGCTGATCGAAATTCTTGTCGTATCCATCGCTCTCTCCTCGCCGGAAAGTATAGCACTCACGCGAGGCAAACGCCAACAATATCCGCGTTCAGCCGCGTCCCAATGCCGGCCTTATCCGAACGGCATGGGGATGCCGTTCTGCGGCGTTTCCCGACAGGGACTATCTGTCTGGAGGGATGTTGGCCGTCAGGAACTCCATGATCCGCCGCGCCAGGTCGGCCCCGTCCGCCGTGTCGAAGATGAACGTCCCGTGCGCGTCACCTTCGTAAATGTGCAGCGTCCTCGGCTCGCTTGCCGCGTCGTGCATCGCCTGCATGCCCGGCGTGACCGGATCGCCCCGGCTGGTAATCCACAGCGACGGCATGCCGCCCAGTTGGAGGTCCTCCGGCGCGACGTTCAATCCCTCGAACGACTGCGGGCCGGAAAGGACGACCAACCCATCGGCGCCGACGACAGCGGCGACTTTGGCCGACGCCGTGCCGCCCATGCTCGCGCCGATCAGCACGACCTGCCGCGCACCCTGCGACCTGAGAAAATCGACTGCCGCGCGGACGTCGCGGTCTATCTTGCCCAGTTCCTGCTTCCCTTCCGATTTGCCGTACCCTCGGAAGTCGTAGGCCAGCGCCAGGTAGCCGTTGCCGGCGAGCGTCTGCGCGAAAGCGTGCCACGAGGTCTGATCGACCGGGCGCATGTGCGAGAGGACGACGCCGACGCCCCCCACGCCGAACAGCGTCCCGCTCAGCGTGACGCCGTCCTCGGTTTGGAACGAGACCGGGCGCGGGCCGATCTCTACGACCGGCCCGGCGGTTGGCGGCTGCGTCGCTTCGAGCGCTGTTGTCGGCGGCATCGACTGGGTGGCGGGCGCTGCAGCCGGCGCCGCGCCCGTGCACGCGCCGATCAGCACTGCACAGACCAGAATCAGTGTGTGCCTGAGTGTGCTCATTTTGTTCGACCTCCTCGGTGGACAGTGATCAGTAATCAGTGATCAGTAGTCAGTGATCAGTAATCAGTCGTCAGTGGTCAGTAATCACGCATCACGTATCACGCATCACGTTTTACGTTTCACGCTTCACGGTTCACGCCTCATGCCTCCCCCAACGCCTGAATAATCTTGCGATCAGTCACGGCGAACGCGTATCGATCAAGCTCGCTCATCCGCACCCACTTGAAATCGGCCACGCCGATGGCCCGGGCCTTGCCGGACAGGACGCGGCACTCGAACGCATGCAGTGTGATCCTGAAGTGTGTGTAGGCGTGATTCACGACTGCAAGCGGCTCGCCCACCTCGATCTCTAATCTCAACTCCTCCCGAATCTCGCGCCTCAGGCACTCCTCTAGCGACTCTCCCGTCTCGCGCTTGCCGCCGGGGAACTCCCACAGCCCGCCCAGCATCCCGTCGTGCGGACGCTGCGCGATGAGCACGCGGCCGTTGCGCCGGATGACGGCCGCCGTCTCTTCGTAATGCGGCGTCAACCTGCGGGCGCGCTTGACGGGAAGCTGCTCCTGGATGCCGCGCTGCCGTGCTTCACAGTGAGCCGCAATCGGGCAGATCTCGCACTGCGGCGCGCGAGGCGTGCATAGTGTCGCGCCAAGCTCCATCAGCGCCTCGTTGAACTTCCCCGCCTGCCCCTTCGGCAGGAGCGATCCAGCCAGCGACCACAATTCGTCGCGCGTTTGGGTTTCACGCGGATCGCGCCGGATGGCGAAGACGCGGCACAGCACGCGCGCCACGTTGCCGTCGAGCGCGGGCGCGTCGACGCCGAAGGCCAGGCTGGCGATCGCCCCGGCGCTGTAACGGCCGACGCCGGGCAATTGCATCAAGCCTTCGACGGTCTTCGGGAACCGGCCCTTGAATTCACCGGCGACGATCCGCGCCGCGCGATGCAGGTTACGCGCGCGCGCATAGTAGCCCAGGCCCTCCCACAGCTTCAGCACCTGGTCGAGCGGCGCATCCGCCAAAGCCCTGACGGTCGGGAAGCGCTTCGTGAATCGCCTGAAATAAGGGATCACCGTATCGACCTGCGTCTGCTGCAGCATCATCTCACTGAGCCAGACGCGATAGGGCGTGCGCCTGCGCCGCCACGGCAAATCGCGGGCATT
>DASSFZ010000519.1:0-2744 GCA_035693785.1 Anaerolineae bacterium
CGATCTGCGCCGGCGTGTTGGGCATGGCGCGCGCCACGGCGGTATGCAGGAGCGTGTGGGCGATAGCCTCGATGCGCGCGCCCGCGACGATCGACAGCACGAGCGCGTCCGGCGCGATGCGTCCGGCGAGTTGCTCCATCACGCCGTGCAGCACCTGCGGCTTGACGGACAGCACGACGAGCTGCGCGCCCTGGATCGCGGCGACGTTGTCTGTCGTGTGCTGCACACCGTATCGGGACAGGAGCTCCGCGCCCCGCTCGACACGCGGTCCGCTTGCCACCACCTGCTCCGGTTGGACGCCGGCAACCGTGATCAAGCCTTTGATCATCGCCTCAGCCATCACGCCCGAGCCGACGAAGGCGATGCGAACGTCGTTGAGCATCCTCCACCTCTCATCTGAGTAGACCTGGCAGGTCTTCGCGATCCAGCCTGCGGCTCACACCGGCAGACAAGACCTGCCAGGTCTAAGGCTGGGGATTGTCAAATACGGGCAGTATAACACACGCACACAACAAAAAGCCCCCATCCAGACGACGAGGGCGGGGACCAGCAGCGGCAGGTCCTTAAATCTCGTTGACGATGTACAGTGGCGCGCTATAAGCTGCCAGAGCGTAGGCCAGTTGGGAATATGTCCCCTGTCCATCCAATATGCGCGCAATCCCTTGCGTGACAATGCTCCAAATAAAGAATCCGATCACACCTCCCACGACGGCGACACAAACCAATGTAGTCAGGCCCAAGCCTGCAAAGTCCGCGTCAGGGTTAACGAGAAACACGAGCCCTTGAATAAGGGCGCCAAGCAGCGTACTGACAATGATCCAGAGGTATGCCCGGTTCGTCGTGGCGTTGGGATCGCGCGCGAGTTCCTCATACGCTTCCACCGACGGCCGGGTGAGCGCGGCCAGCCAGGCTTCACTCCACGACAGCGACCTGCCAGGCTCCGAGGCAGGTAGGGCGCCAGGTTCTTGAGACATGGTTCATTCTCCTTTCAACGGTTCTCGGTCTCTTTCAGCACCTCCAGCCCACCCACCTCGACCTTGCGGTACACCTGGCACGGATCGCACTTCATGCCGTCAACCGTGAGCAGATCGTCGACGCGAATGCCGAATAGCCGCTCATTCTCGCGCAGGTACGGCTCGATTAACCGCCAATCGGCCTCGACCAACTCGGAGAGCCGGCCGCCGTTCAGTTGGTCGTCGACCACCCTGCGATGCGGATCGCGAACGAATATCGCGCCGCCCGAGGCGAGCGAGAATAGGTTGCCGCCCGGATACGGCGACTCCAGCTCCACGAGCTGCCCCGCCTCGTCGAACGCCACACCGTTGAGCACCACGAAGCCTCCACCGTCGTGTGGGTCGCCAGCCATAAACGACTCGGCCAGATAGTCCAGGCACGTGCCGTTGATGACCGCACGCGGCCTGCCCACCGCGTTGATCAAGGGACGGCCCGCCGCCGATCCCAGCACGTAGATCTCGCCGCCTTTCGCGCCGTACAGGAATGTCTGGCCCACGTCGCCGTGAATGACCAGCTTGCCGGACTTGAGGATTTGCCCGACCTGATCCTGGGCGTCGCCGTGAATGTGGACTTCCGCGCCGTCGAGGCCGGACGCGGCATAGTCGCCGACGTCGCCATACAGATCGAGCCGCATGCCGTCTGTCCCAGGCCCGAGGCCACAGGCGGCGAACCGGTCGCCATGCCAGGCGAAGGTGATGAACCGTCGCCAGCCCATCTCGGCCGCGCGCACAATCCAGCGCGCCGCGCTCTCCTCTCCTTCGTGCGGGAAGCCGGCCGTATCAATGACTAGCGTCGATTCGCCTGGCAGTGGAGCACGCAGCGCCGTTCGGGTATCCCGGGTCAGCCGCCGCAAGGGACAGGTATGGAAACCTGCCCTGCTCGTCGACTCGCTGGCTCGCTCATCAAGCAACGAGACATCACTCAGGGTAGACCGGATCGCCTCGTCGACGATGGCCAGGAGCGAGGCGCGCTTCTTGTCGCCCGGATCGTAACGGCGATCGCGCAGCAGGGCGAGTGTCTCGAGCGCGAAGGCCCGCTCAGCATCCCCCCTCGCCGCAAACCCGCGCAGCCAGCCTGTGAGATAGGCCGCCTCATTCCAATCCGCCGATTGCAGCGCCCGGCTTGCCCATTCGAACAGCGTCGGCGACCCGCCATCGTCGAATGCACGCAGTGCGCGCCGCTCCGTCTCGCGCTTGAACTCCTGGCGCGCGCTTTCGACGTCGAGCGCCGCCCGATCGACGTGACGCCGCGCGGCGTCGAGCGCGACCGGAACGCCGAACTTGTTCACGCACGACATGCCGCCGCCTCGCGACACGGCGAAACGGAACGATCCGCCGTCGGTGTGAGACCCGCCGCGCGCCACCCAATACTTGTCCGCGATCGGTTGAAATCGTTCGTCTTCTGACGCCAGCGATCTCAAGCACGCGTTAATCGCTTGCCGTTCAGACGCGATAAGCCCGATCTGGACGCGCGGGTTGGTTGGTCGGTCGGCTGATTCACCGGCTTGCCGGCTCGCCGATTCGCTGATTCGTTGACTGCTTGCGCCCCGCTCCGCGGGGTTCGTTGCAGATTCGATGGCACCCTCATTCTCGAATAATGCAAACACCTGCGGACGAAGCATCGACGTATCGGTGATGCCGATCAACTCCGAGGCACCCTCGTCGGGCTTCGAACGGGCGACGATGAAGAACCATGGCCCGTCGGGCGAGCCGTGCATGTGCGCCGCCTGT
>DASSFZ010000520.1:0-8895 GCA_035693785.1 Anaerolineae bacterium
GAGCTGCTCGTGGTCAACATCGGGGGAACGAATTTCCCGATCATTTGGTCGATCATCGGATCGGCGTTGTTCGTCGCCGTGATTGGCTTCCTGGGGCGAGGTCGCCTGTAGCCCTCGGCCAATCCGAGCGGGCATGTAACAGGCGAACGGCTTTATCAACCGCTGTGATGCGGAGAAACCACTATGCTTCGGAGAAGAAGGAGTGTTCCCATGAGACTGACCAGGAATTTGGGCATGCTGCTGCTCGCTATCTGGCTCATCGTGACCGGACTTGTCCCTCTGCTCAGCCTAAGCTTTTCGGGCTTAGGCACGCTGATGGCTATTCTGGCCATCGCGGCCGGGGCCTTGATCCTGATTGGGCGATAGGCCGTCTGCCTCGTCGTCGATCAACGTGCCTGCGGCTCATCGCTCACTGGAGCCGCTACGCCGCCTAGCCCGCTGCTACCTGCGCCTCGTGGAGCGCCTCTCGCTTCGGGGGCCTCCGTGGGCGCACCCCCACTACGCGAGGGCAGGTCAGTTGCCCGCCGCGCGGGATTCAGAGGGCCATGCCTGTTGGCGTGGCCCTTGGATAATTGCGCTTTGCCTCCTTCCGGACCTGACACACCTGAAGTGAGAGTACATGGGGACAACCCTATCAGATAGGGAAAGCCCTACCTCATAGGTCGGGGACTGCCGTATATGGAAAAGGAACATCCCCCATTGTCGTATCGTGCTCAGGTGTTTATAGTAATAGATAAGGAAGCCCCCATGAACTGCTGTCCCTGATAGGCGAGAAGACGGTAAAGGATCGACAAGCAAACACATGGCGAGAACGCGTGTCGTACTGGTCGTTGTTCATGATGCGGTTCGAGCGAGTCTCCGTGGCCTCTTGAACGGGACAATGGACATCGAGGTGATCGGAGAAGCCCGCGACGTCGTCGAAGCACTCCGCCTTGTCGAGGAATTAAAGCCAGATGTGCTGGTATGGGATATCGATACGTCTCGCCTGAACGGCTTTGAAGTGACCCGGCGCCTGCACGCGGCGCAATCGCCTGTCCACATCCTGGCCTTGAGCGCCTATGAGGACACGCACTTCATCCTGGGATTCCTGGCAGAGGGAGTCACAGGATATCTTGTCAAAGATGACGCGCCGAAGACGATCGTCGAGGCCGTGCGCAGCGTATCGCGCGGAGAGAAGTGGCTCAGTCCACGGGCTGCAGCCAAGGTCGCGCGAAAACAGGATGTCCTGTGATCGACTGGGAGGACGAGTGTGTTTCCACTTAGTGATGAACCTCGAAGGAGGGGCAGCGGCCCGGCTCTCGTGACGCTGGGCTTGATCGCGATCAACGTGCTGGTCCTTGTGTACGAGGTGACGTTGGGCGCGGAAGTCGAGGGTCTCATCCGCACTTATGGAGCGGTGCCGCGCGAGATTCTCACCGGGCAGGATGTGCCCCCGCCCGGGCCGACCCCGCTGTGGATTCAACTGATTACCTCCATGTTCATCCATGGCGGCTGGCTGCACCTGATCGTCAACATGGCCTATCTGCGAGTGTTCGGGGACGACATTGAAGACGCGATGGGCGCCGTGAGGTATCTGCTGTTCTATCTGGCCGCCGGCATCACGGCCTCGCTGACGCACATCGTCTTAAGCGGCCCCGGCGACACAACGCCGAGCGTGGGCGCCAGTGGAGCCATTGCCGGCGTGTTGGGCGCTTACCTGGTCTGGTTTCCACGGCGACAGGTGCATGTGCTCTTGCCCATCCTGTTTTTTTTCACGGCGCGCGTAAGCGCGCTGCTGATGTTGGGTATGTGGTTTCTCCTGCAGTTTCTCAACGGGATTGCGGCCATCACCGAGGGCACCGCGCAGACCGGCGGCGTGGCCGTCTGGGCGCACATTGGTGGGTTTGTGGCCGGGGCGATCGTGGCAGTGTTGCTGCGCGGTAGCTTCCGGCCCCGGCGGCATGTCTACGCATAAACGCGTCACAGGGTAGGGATTTCCCTACCGTGATCCGGCATATCCCTCATCCCGGGAAGGCGAATCCCCCATTGATTGATCCCTCGAAAGGACGTATCCTTGACGTGCAGGAACAATCGAACACACCGTCGGGAATGTCCAAGCATCGAGATGGTTCGACTTTGTTCCTGCACCTACTCCGAGCCGGTTAAGAATCCCTTGACCGGCTCGGACCAACCCAAACCATCCCAGAATCAGCGACCACTTCGTTTCTGGGTATAACGCAATCGGAGGCCAGCGCTATGAGTAAACGGCCTGATAACCGAAAGAGACGCAAGAACGAAGGAGCTAGAACCATGCACCAGGTTGATTCTACCTTGGCCACCCGGGTGATGGAAGCACTGCTCAGAGATCCTCGCACGTGGGAAGCAGCCATCGACGTGAGTAGCGCAGGCGGCGCCTTGACGTTGTCGGGACGGGTTTCCTCGGAAGGCATCCGGCAGGCCGCTGAGGACATCGCCCGCCGACAGAAGGGTGTGATCACCGTGATCAACGATCTCGATGTTGCATCGCACGATGAGCGATCGGGCGCGCTGCTTGATGATGACGAAACGGTACCCATCAAGGTGAAAGCATAACGATGGCCACACAGCGTGAGAGCATGAAGGTGACCGCACAACCCTATCCCATCAGCATCCTGGGGCGTAAACGCTTCGCCCTGAGACTCACGCATTGGATCTGGTTGATCCTCGGCATCCTGGAGGGTCTTATCGGGCTGCGCGTGTTACTGAAGTTGTTGGGCGCCAATCCAGCCGCGCCGTTTGCCCAATTCATCTATAGCTTGACTGATCCGTTCCTGTTCCCGTTTTTCGGGCTGACGGAGGCGCCTACCGCCGGCAACTTCGTGCTGGAGACCTATTCGCTCGTCGCCATGTTCGTCTATCTGCTGCTGACCTGGACCGTCTTGAAGGTCATCGCCTTGATTGCCTATCCGCCTGATGAGGGAAGCACTGTCAGCGCTTTGGATCAACACTGATCCCGGACGGGCGTGTGAGGTGATGCGACTGGCAATCGATGCCTCACCAGGGCCGGTTCAAGCCAATGCGCACGATAGACACCGTTTATCCAGAGGAGGGATTAGGCCATGACAGCAGAGCAGGTACTCGTCTCAGTGTTCATCGGTGGCATCGCCGGGGCAGTGGCCGACGCGGTGGTCGGCGGCGTTCGGGTGGGCTGTTTAGGCGCCATTATTGTGGGTATCCTGGGCGGTCTGATCGGGTCCTGGTTGTTTGCCCAATTAGGGATCGCCGTGGGAACAGGTCTTTTAGGCAGCATTGTCACTGCATTCGTTGGCGCCGTGATCATACTGGTGATTTTGCGCGCAGTGCGCTGACCACGCTGCCTGCGTGTGTCCGTCACGTTTCAAGACACAGATTGCACTACCTAGCGCTTACAGGGTATGGACGCAACGAGGTATACGTGCAATCCGGTTCAGAACATCGGTCAAGAGAGGAGGTATCCGATGATTCGCCGTAATGTGGCAACCATTCTCATTGCGCTGGTCACGGTACTGGCGCTGAGCGCGTGCACCGGAGCAGGAGGAGTTGAAGTGACGCCAGGAGGTGAAGTGACGCCGGCTCCGTCGGCTAGCACGATCTCGGTCGAGGCGACCGAATTCGCCTTTACGCCCAGCACCTTTACCGCCCAAGTCGGCGAAGAGCTCACCTTCGAGATCACGAACAACGGCACCCTTGAGCACAACTTTGTCGTGCTCGATCCAGCCGGCGACGAGCTGGCCCGCACCAGCATTGCCGTTGGGGCGGTTGAGAGCGTGAAGATCGTGCCGGTGGAAGGCGGCGCCTACACCATCGTGTGCGATATGGAGGGCCACCAAGAGGCCGGCATGGAAGCCGCTTTGACCGTTCAAGGCGTGGCCCTGAGGCAAGAACCATGACCTGGATCGACTCCGAGATAACAGCGCGTGTGATTGCGGCTCTGCTGAATGATCCACACGCCAGCGCGTCTCTGATAGAAGTCAACCACGAACGTGGCGTGGTGACTCTGTCGGGAACCGTGCTGTCGGAGGAAGCTCGCCGCATGGCAGAAGAAGTCGTGCGCCGGCAGAGAGGTGTCCGGCGCATCATCAATAACCTGTGCGTCGCGCCACGTCAGTGGAAGCGCGCGGCTCTACGAGCCTGAGTCGCGGCTTGAAGCCGCACTCACGCAGGGACGCGATTCCGCACTCACGTTGGAGACGTGATGCCAGTGTTGGGTGGAATCGATGGAGAGGGGCGTCGAGGTGTTAGCCGGCGCCCCTTTGTCTTGTCTCACTAACTCACGTGAATCTTTGGCTGACGCCTCACGTACCAACCCAGAACCAGCCCATAGGCGAGGTGCGCGATGAAAAAGGACGACACCTCGACGTTCTCGGCCATGATCGGGTTGATTATGGGCAGGGCGAGCAGGCTGGCGATCGCCCACAGCAGCGGGCCGACGGTGAGTGACCAGATGATAGGCGGACCGGGAAACGTCGGCAGCAGGAGCGCGAAAACAAAGCCCAATCCTATCGAGAGTGTGAAATGCAGCACGAGTCCGGCGATCAGCGCGGCCAGGTTGAACTGCGACAGCGTGTCGATTGATGCGCTCTGCAAGTCGCGCACGATCGTGGCGCCGATCAGGTTAACCGGCAGCCACACGCCGCGCCCGCTCCAGATGCCGTAGGCCAGCGCGACGGCAACCATGACCAGCCCCCCCAGCGCGCCGCCGACCACGCCCGCCTTGTATGGATATACCCATTCTGGCACGGATCGTTCGGCGCGTTCCGCCGCCACCCGTGGCGAGTCAGGCTTGACCTGAGACATGATCCCCCTCCCATTTCCTTGGCTATTAGATATTATAGACCCTTTGTCAACAAAATTCGCGCTTGACTTTACCTGCGAATTTGATACACTAAGCCCATGTCTCAGACCTACCCGAAAACCCTGTAACCCGGAGCCTTGTGCTCGCCGCCCACGAAGGGCTACACTGTGTATTCGGATAGGCTCTTAGTTGATAACCGCATATCGACTGATTAAGTGAGCCGCGGTCCCCGCCTGTCAGCATGACCGGCAGGCTGAGCTTAGCAATGGCACAATAGCCAAGGGAGGGTGCCTTGCTCGCTTGGATCCGTCCACGAACCGGTACGATCCTCGTCAGTGTGGCGCTGGCTGTCATGGGGCTTGCGTTGACGGCGGGTGTTGTGCTTGCGCAAGACGCTGAGCCGCCCGCCTATCGTGAATTTCCCCTCATCGGCAGCCGGGTCGCCGTCTGGATCGCAGCCGAAGTCCACTTGATGTTCGCCGCCTTCATGCTCGGCGTGCCGATGTTCGCCCTGGTCGTCGAGTACGTCGGCATGCGCACGCGAGAGCGGCGCTACGACGATCTGGCCCGCGAATTCACCAAGCTCATCCTCGTCGCCGCCTCGACGACGGCCGCCTTCGGGGCGCTCCTCACGTTTCTCCTCTTTGCGCTGTATCCCAACTACATGAGTCGGCTGACCGGCGTCTTCCTGCCGACTATGATTCTCTACCCGCTGCTCTTCCTCGGTGAAATCTTCTCGCTCTATCTGTACTGGTATTCGTGGGATCGGCTGAACACGCCTGGAGGCAAACGCTGGCATCTGCTGATCGGCCTTATGCTGAACGTGTTCGGCACGGTTCTGATGTTCATCGCTAACGCCTGGCTGACGTTTGCCATCAGTCCCTCGTCCGGGGGCCAGTCGCTGTACGATTCGGCGGGCAATTTCACGGGCACGCTTGGGCAGGCGATTAATAACGCGACCTGGTGGCCGATCAACATCCACCGGATTATCGCCAACGTCGCCTTCGGCGGCGCGGTCGTCGGCATGTACGCGGCCATGCGCTTCCTGAATGCGCGCGCGCAGGCCGACCGCGCTCACTACGACTGGATGGGCTACGTCGGCAACTTCATTGCCGTGATCGGGTTGATCCCATTGCCCTTCGCCGGATATTATCTTGGCCGGGAAGTGTACGCCTTTAGCCAGCAAATGGGCGTGACGATGATGGGCGGGTTCCTGTCGTGGCTGTGGATTCTTCAGGCAATGCTCATCGCGTTGATTTTCCTGTCGGCCAATTACTACCTGTGGATCGGCATGGGACGCATCGAGGGCGGCCAGCGCTACGCAGGCCACATCAAGTGGCTGCTCGCCACACTGACCCTGTGCGTGCTGGTGTGGGCCACGCCGCACAACCCAGTCGTCACGCCTGCCGAGCAGGCGTTGATCGGCGGCGCATTCCATCCGCTGCTGGGCGTGCTCGGCGTGATGTCAGCCAAGAACACCGCCGTGAACATCATGATCCTGACGACTTTCCTCAGCTTCCTGTTCTATCGACGCGCGGGCAAAGGCGATCCACTTCCCTTCGCCAGCCAGGGTCGATCGGCGCGCATTGCCCTCGTCGTCGCCGCCGGGATTTGTGTGTTGCTGGCGGCGTGGCCGGCTCTCGCTGTGTTTCGAGAAGGATTGACCGAGTTCTCCAGAGTCGCGCGTGTTGGCCTGATGGTCTTGCACGGTCTGGTCATCGTCGCCGCAGCGGTTCTGACCTTTCGCGACCGGGGCAAGCTCGGCCAATGGCTGATCCTGGGATCGGCTGCCTTTGTCGTCGTCTTCTTCGGTGTGTACGGCTACGTTGTCGAGGCGACCATCCGCATTGGCTTTTCGGTGTATCAAGTTTTGGCGGTGCTAACCGCGCTCATCTCGGTGACGGCGATCGACGTGTTCCTGTTTCGCGGCGCGCCGAGCCTGGGCGCGATTCAATGGGGCCGAATGCCCGTGCGTTCCCAGTACATCCTCATTCTGCTGGCCGTCACATTTACGTGGCTGATGGGCCTGATGGGCTACGCCCGCAACGCGATCCGGCAGCACTGGCACGTCTACCAGGTGGTGCAGGACACGTCGCCGGATGCCTTCTCGCCGACGCTCGGTTTCGCCGCGCTGGTGATTTCGGGGTGCGTGCTGCTGTTTCTGGCGTTGATCGCGTTCATCTTCTGGCTCGGCAGGCTTGGCGAACAGAAAGCAGCCGGCGAATCGCCGCCGGCCGAGGCGCAAGTCGTCTCCGCGCCCGGCGCGCTCGAACCGGGGCCAGCCCTCGCAAGCACGAAATGAAAACGACACTGTCCGTTTCGATCTTCGTCATCGCCGTAGTCGCCTTGATCGCGGGCTTTGCCACGTTGATCCCGCAGCTCGAGTCGCCTGCGCCCGAAACGCTCGACATCTCCGGCGAATTGTCTGGCACGGAACTGGCTGAGTTGGGCCGATCCGTGTTCGAGAGCGCCGAGGCGGGCTGTCTCACCTGCCATGGGCTTGGCCGAGAAGGATTGCGCGCGCCCGATCTGGCAGGCATTGGCAGCCGGGCAGCCGAACGCATCCCTGGCAAATCGACCGAAGAATACATCCGCGAGTCGCTCGTCGATCCGTGCGCCTCCGTCGTCGAGGGCTACGACTGTATTATGCCTAAGACCTTGTTGCAGACGCTCGGCCCGGCCAAGATCACCGCGCTGATTGCGTTCCTGCAAAGCCAGGGCGGTGAGGTCACCGTCCGCCTGACGGCCGAGGAAGCCGCCGGCGGAACAGCCACGAGTGGCGGAAGCACCGGCGGTGTAGCCGGCGCGACTGCCGAAGAGATTGTCGCCGGTGCAGGCTGCGTCGCGTGCCATCAGATCGACGCGGTTGGCGCGGCGGGCCAGGTCGGGCCGAACCTGTCGCAGGTCGGCGCGCGGCTCGCGCTGGAAGAGATTCGCCAGTCGATCCTCACGCCCGACGCCGTCATCGCCGAGAAGTGCCCGAGCGGTGCGTGTCCACCGGGCGTGATGCCGAAAGACTTCGGCAATCGACTGAGCGCGATTCAACTGGAAACGCTGGTGACGTTCTTGAGTGGTCTTAAATAGAGAGAGGTAATTAGGGATTGGTAATGGGTAGACGTGAGCCGCTGCCAATCTCCAGCCTCCAATAACCAATAACCAATTACCAAGAACCGGGAAATACCTGTGCCCAGTCTCGCTTCCCTGTTGAAACACAAGCTGACCCAGTTCATCCTGGTGCTCGTGGTTGGGTACCTGGTCTTTCAATTCGGCATTCCGGCGCTGTCGCGCGCGCTGACCGGCGTCGCAGCGCCCGTTCCGTCTCACTTGCTGTGGACGATCTTCATGCCGATACTCGGGCTGGTTATGCTGCTGTACGTTTCAGCGAACGAGGCGGCGTGGCGCGAATTCAAGGCTCCGTTGCGGACGCTGCTGGTCGAACGCGAGCGGCGCCAGGTCGTCACGCTGCGCCGTGCCATCCTGGTCGCTTTGCCTTTGCTCGTCGGGCTGGCTGTGTTCCTCTCGCTGCAGTCTGGCGTCAGTCCGCCGGCCGAGCTGCGCTCCGTCCACCCGGCGCCGCCGGCCTCGATTACGTTCGACGGCAAGCTGATCGACTTGCAGACGACGATCAATCCCTTCCGCGACGCGAGTGGGGGATCTGACCCAGGCGCGCTCGCCGAGGGCAAAGCCATCTATGCGCAGCATTGCGTCTTCTGCCACGGCGACGCGCTGAGCGGCGACGGGCTGTTCGCCGATGCGCTTCGTCCGCGCCCGGCCAACTTCACCGATCCGGGCACGATTGCGCAACTGCAGGAGACCTACCTGTTCTGGCGTATCGCCAAGGGCGGCCCGGGCCTGCCGCCGGAAGGCAAGGGATGGAACAGCGCGATGCCCGCCTGGGAAGGGACGCTCTCCGAAGACGAGATCTGGCAGGTGATACTCTATTTGTACGACGCGACGAATCAGCAGCCGAGGGAGGCGGGGTTGGAGTAGCAGTCTTCGCTCTCGGCGGATTTGCGGCGCAAAGCGGTACGACCCAACGGTGGGACGCTTCGCACAAATCCGGCTGGTGCAAAGGTCAGGAGTGACCCAAGGGGCATTGTCCC
>DASSFZ010000521.1:0-19439 GCA_035693785.1 Anaerolineae bacterium
TTCAACCCGGTTTCGATGCAGTCTTCTGTTTCAATAGCCCATCATAGTCTGGCTTGATGCCGACGTAGTACACCTCGACGCGTGTTTCGTCCTCAAACACTTCCCAAATGAGGCGGTAACGAGCATCCTGCAGTCACAGCCGGTAAATGCCCGCGTAGCCTTTCAACTCGACCGCGTCTGGCGGGCGCGGATCACGCGCGAGATCCGCAATACGACGCTTGGCTTCCTGACGCAACTTTCCAGGCAGCCCTGCAACTTGCCGCTTAAGGGCCTTGTCAAAGGTGACACGGTAGAGACTCACTCGGAGTCCGCCTCGTCCAACGCTGCCATCACGGCTTCGGGAGAATCATAGGTCCACACTTCCTCAGGGTGCGCTTCCCGATATGCCCGCGCCTGTTCAATGACCTCTAGTATCCAGCGTGTCTCCTCAGGATCCTCCGCCAGTTGCCGGAGATGTTCCAGAGCCTGCAAGATGCGATCAAACGTCTCAACATCGACAATGACAGCCTGCGGCTTGCCAGCTTCGTAAACTATTGGAAACTTCTCGCGCAGTATCTTTCCCATTGAAACACCTCCATAATGCCAAGCGGGGGGATACCAACTGACAATCTTTACCACCATCGACCGTCGGAGTCTGAGCCTGACTACCCGACCATCTGACCACCTGACCACCCCGACTCAACATTCGGGCCAAAGCGCGTGCGGGCGACGATGTTCGCGCCCATCTCGCCGTGCAGTTGCGGGATGACGATCTGATTGACGATCAGGCTGGAATCGATCGCCCGTGCGCCAATCTCGACCGCCGCCTCTACGTCGGGCACTTCGCCGGTGTACAGCACGAGTCCCTTGCCGTGCAAGCCGTCGGCAAGCCGCAGCTCGAGCAGCGAAACCTCCGCGCCCTTGACGCCCGCATCGGCGGCGTGAATCGCCGCCGCCACCGTGCTCGTCTCGATGATCCCGAGCGACGGGCCGCGCGGCGCGCGCTCGCCCTCGCCTCCCGGCGCGGCGCTCGCCGCAATGGCCGTCACGACTGAGGGATGCACCTGCGGCAGAAACACGAAGTCGACCACGTGGCTCGCGCCGGCGTCGCGTCCTGCCTTCAGCGATTCCTCGACGTCGGCGACCGCGCCGCTGATCAAGACGAGGTATTTTCCCGGGTGCACCGTGCCGGCCACCAGGCGCGCGATCGGCGCTTTCTTGGCCATCGCGTCGCCGGCATGCATGCCTGCCGCAATGCTGCCGAACTCGACCAGTGCGAGTGCAACCGTCTCAACCGCAATCTCCAATCCCTAATCTCCAATGACCAAAAGGCTACGCCATCTCGCGTATGGCAGCCGCCAGGAGCGAATCGGGCTGGCTGATCAACAGCGGGGCGCCGTGCCCGAAGGCAGCCGGCTGGGCTTCGTCGTAGGGCAGCGCGGCCGCCACGGGCCGGCCCAGCGCCTTCTCAATCGCCTGTCGCGACAGGCTGGCGCGCGGCATCACCTGGTTGACCACCAGGGCGACTTTGTCGTCGCCGACGCCGAGGGTCTTGAGCGCGCGCAGCGCCGCCACCGTCGATTGCAGCGAGGCGACCTCTGGCGCCAGCACCAGCCAGACCTCGTCGGCGAGCTGCAGCGCCGCGCGCGCCGCGCCGTTGAGAACCGGAGGCGCGTCGACGACCACGCGCTGGAATCTTTCCCGCAGCAGCCGCAGCATCTCGGCAAACGGCTCGACGGGGGATGGCTCGTCAATCGGCGGCAGGAACGGCGCAGCCAGCACGTATAGGCCGGACTCGTGCGCCAACAAGTACTTGCCGGCCGCTTGCCGATTCAGATCGGCCGGCGCGTGCAGCCACTCGCCCCACGAGATCTTGGGGTTGAGCCGAAGCTGCAGCGCGGCGTGTCCCGAAGCCGGCGACAGATCGACCAGGCAGGCGCTGGCGCCTGCCCGCTGCTCGCGGAGCGCCACATTGACGGCGATGGAGCTTACCCCGACGCCGCCGCGCAGCGACATCAACGTGAGGATGCGAGACGGCGACAGACCCGTCTTTTTCCTGTTCTCCAGCAGCTCGTCGACTTTCCGGATCAGCTCGACCGGCGAGACCGGCTTCGCCATGTAGTCGTCGGCCCTGGCCGCCAGCGCCGTTTCGCGGTCGACCGGCTGGGCGCGCGCGGTTAGAATCAGGACCACGATGCTGGCCGTGGCCGGGTCGTCGCGCAGCGCGCGGCAGACCTGATAGCCGTGCATGCCGGGCATCATCACGTCGACGATAGCCAGGTCGGGCTGCAGCTCGCGCGCTTTGGCCAACCCGTCGGCGCCGTCGGCCGTCGTCGTCACCGTGTGGCCGCCGCGCTCGAGCATCAATTGCAGCATGTTGAGAAGGTCGAAGTCGTCGTCGATGACGAGAATGTGGGCCATTACCGGCTCCCTCGAGGGGCAGCCGCCGGCGCGTCGCTCACGCAGAAGACTTGAATGCGCTCCTTATTCACCAGGATCAGCTCGCCGGTGAAGCTCACCGACTGCAGCAGCGAGATCGTCGCCGTGCCGTTGTGGATCGGCATGAAGCGTTCGGTCCCGATCGCCATCATCTGGTGCAGGTCAAGCGCGCCCGGGATGTCGATCTGGCCTTCGATCTCGAAGGACGGAACGGTGCAGAAGACAGGCCGGCTGCGCCGCGACAGATACTGCGCCTGCGGCACCGCTTTGAGCGCCAGCTCGACCTGCGCGGCGACGACGCAAAACGAGACGTTCTCTTTGCGCAGGATCGAGATGGCATAGTCGGCCACCAGATCGCCCGGCTTGTCGATGCGAGATATATAGGCGACATCCAGCTCGATATACGACAAGGTGTGGTCGTTCAGCGTGGCGATCAGCGGCCGGCCGCGCACCAGGAACTGCGTCGAGATGCGGTGGCTGTGGGTGAAGAAATCTACGGCCAGCCGGCGCGAGCCGACTTGTGCAGGCGACATCGGTTTTCCTCACACGATCCTGAACGAATCGACCAGCGTGCAGCGGCGCGGGCGGCAGAACGTGCTGGGGCGGGTCATGCCCTCGCCCGTCGTGCCGGCGATAGAGAACGAGCAGTAGCCTTCCCCGTTGTATCCCAGGCCGGCCAGGCTCGGCCCGTTCTTGACGAAGATCGAGCAGTCGATCTCGCGCGCCATCCGATCCAGATGATCGATGTGCCTGGAATACATCACGGCCGTGTGCCGGAATCCGTGCTCGGCCTGCACCGCCAGATCGATCGCCTCACCGGCGTCCCGCACGCGCACCAACGGGATGATGGGCATCAACTGTTCGCTCCACACCAACGGATGCTCACGCGGGACGTCGGCGAAGATCAGGCGAGCTTCCTTCCCGGCGCTGACCCCGATCTCGGCGAGCAGCACGCTGGCGTCTTTGCCGACGAACTTCTTGTTCATCACGCCCGGTTTGCCCGGGCCGCGGTCTTCCTCGAAGATCGCCTTGCACAGGCGTCCGAGCTGCCAGGAAGAGATCTCGACCGCGCCGTGCGCCGACAGGCTGCGCTTGAGGTCGTCGGCGATGGCGTCCACGGCGATGACCTCTTTCTCGTCGGTGCAGATCACGTTGTTGTCGAACGACGCGCCCTTGACGATGCCTTTGCCGGCGACGTCGAGATCGGCCGTCTCGTCGACGACGACCGGCGGATTTCCCGGCCCGGCGCAGATGGCGCGCTTGCCAGTCTGCAGCGCTTCACGCACGACGGCCATGCCTCCCGTAACCAGCACGACGCGCACGCCTCTGTGACGCATCAGCGCCTGCGCCGTTTCGATCGTCGGTTCGGCGACGCACGTGATCAGATTGGCCGGCCCGCCGGCGGCCTGGATCGCGCGATTGAACATGCGAACCGTGCTGGCCGAGCAGCGCTTGGCCGACGGGTGCGCGTTGAAGACGACGACGTTCCCGGCGGCGATATTCCCGATCGAGTTGCCGATCACGGTCGCGGTGGGATTGGTGCTGGGTGTGATGGAAGCAACCACCCCGAAGGGCGCCCATTCGACGATGGTCAGGCCGTGATCGCCGCTCCACGCGGCCGTGGGCAGATCTTCCGTGCCCGGCGTCTTGCGCGCGTTAAGCAGGTTTTTTTCGATCTTATCTTCATACCGGCCCAGGCCGGTTTCCTGCCACGCCTCATGTGCCAGGGCGGCGGCAGCTTCTTCGGCGCCGCGCCGCATCGCGGCGATCAGCTTCGCGCGCAATTCGAGCGGCATGCGGCGAAACTGCCGGAAGGCGGCGCTCGCGGCGGCGACGGCGCTATCCACATCGGGAAACACGCCCCCCGCCCCTTGCCCCTCCCCCGAATGCGGGGGAGAGGTAAGCCCCGTCTTGGAGAGGGCCTCTCCGCGCAGCTCGGCGATGGCCTCCGCCACGATTTGTTGGATACGCGTCTCGTCGATGATGGCTGGCTCGGCGGCCATTCCTCACCCCCTTCCCCCTCCTGGTGGGAGAGGCGGGTCAACGTAAAGCGTAAAACGTGAAGAGACCCACCCCATCAGGGTCACATCTGCTTGAACCCGGCGAAGCGGAACAGGTCGACGATGCCGGATCGGCCGCGCACCGTGCGCGGGCCGAGCGGCTCGCACTCGACAAAATCCGAAACGCGGCGGTACGTCGTGTCGTTGAACACGATCTGGCCGTCTTCCGCGTCCGCTTCGACGCGCTGCGCCAGGTTCACGACGTCGCCGATAGCCGTGTAATTGACGATCTCGGCTGCGCCGATGTTGCCTACTACCGCGTCGCCGGTGCAGATTCCCACAGAACAAGGCAGCCGCACCCCCGGAGTTTGGAGTTTGGAGTTTGGAGTTTGGAGTTTGAGCAGCGCGTCCTGCAGATCGGCGGCGGCATGCACGGCGCGCAGCGCATGATCCGCCTGCGGCAGCGGCGCGTTGAAGACGGCCATAACCGCACTCCCCATGAATTTGTCCAACGTGCCCTGGTATCGAAGAATCGATCGGGCCGCCACGCCAAGATGATTGTTGAGCACGTCGACGAGGCGCTCGGGCGGAATCGTCTCAGCGAGCATGGCATATCCCCGAAAATCGGCGTGCAGAATGGTGACCGTCTGGCGCACCCCGCCCAATTGGGCCGCGTGCGGATCGGCCAGAAGTTTTTCCACAACCTGCGGCGCGACGTAGCGCTGGAACGTGTCGAGGATGCGCTGCTGCGCCTCGCGCAGGGCATCGGTCGAGCGCTTGTTGCGCATGCGCGCAGCAATGCGCGCCGCCAGCTCTTCAAAATCGTAGGGCTTCGTCAGGTAATCTTCCGCGCCCAGGCCCAGCCCGCGCACGCGATCGTCGATAGCGCCGGCGCCGGTCAGCATGAAGATCGGAATGTCGGCGGTAGCCGGATCGGACTTGAGCCGCTCGCACACCTGGAAGCCGTCGAGGCCGGGCATGCGCACGTCCAGGAGCAGGAGATCGGGTCGCTCGACGCGCGCTTTGATGACGGCTTCCTCGCCATCGGCGGCCTGGATCACGGTATAGCCCTGCGCTCCCAGAAAGTCGATCAGCACGCGCGCTTCGTCGGGCGCATCTTCGGCGGCAAGAATCTTGGCCGTCATCACGATCATTTCTCTGGGGCAGGGGCAAGCCCCGCCCCTACCATGCCGGCCTGCTCGCTGCTTGCGCCCCGCCCAGCGGGGTCGGCGCCGGCCGGCGAGCGCCATATCGGCAGGCTGACGCGAAAGGTGGAGCCACGGCCGACTTGACTGGTCACCCATACGCGGCCGCCGTGCTGGTCGACGATGGATTTGACGAGCGCCAGACCCAACCCCGTGCCGGTCGGGTCGATCGAGGACGATCCGGCGACGCGGAAGAATCGCTCGAAGATGCGGGCCTGCGCTTCCTGCGGGATTCCCCGTCCCGTGTCACTCACTTCCAGCAAGATATGATCGTCTTCCCGTCGCAGCGCCAGCCCAATCTGGCCGCCGGCAGGCGTGTATTTGATGGCATTACTGACCAGGTTGGCGACGACCTGGTACAGTCGCTGTGAATCGCCCCACACCGGCGGCAGGCGCTCCGGCACGTGAGCTTCGAGCGTCTGCTGTTTGGATTGCGCCAGCATGCGTGTCTCAGTAACGACAGCCCCAGCGATCGCGACCACGTCGCACTCGCGCAAGTTCAGCCCGACGCGCCTCTCGACGCGCTCCAGGTCGAGCAAATCCGAAATCAGCGCCTCCATACGGCGCACGCCGATGAGGGCGAGATCGAGCACTTCGCGCTGGGTGTCCGTCCAATTGGCCGTGTTCTGGCGCAACATGTCCAGCGCGCCGAGCGTCAAATTAACCGGGTTGCGCAGGTCGTGCGAGGCGGTGAGGATCATGTCGCTTTTCATGCGCTCGGTTTCCTTGAAGCGCGTGACGTCTTGCATCACCGCGACCCAGCCCATGACCTGCGCGTTTTCGTCGGCAATCGGCGAGAGGTTGCAGAACAGGATGGACTCGTCGGCCAGCGGCACCTCGAATCCGATGCGCTCGCGCATCCCGGTGCGCACGGCCTGCTCGACGGCGCGATTCAGCGCGACGTTCGTCGTGGCTTTGGCCAAAGGATGGCCGACGGCTTCCTGGGCGTCAAAGCCGAAGGCGCGCTGCGCCGCCTCGTTCGCCAGCGTGAGGCGCCCCTGGCGATCCAGGCTGAGCACGACCTCGCCGCTGCTGCTGATGACGGCTGTGAATTGCTCCTGATCGGAGCGCACACGGCTGAACTGGCGCGCGGCGGTAGCGCCCTGGGCCAGCTCGGTGGCGATGAGATGAAGCGTATCGAGCGTGCCGGCGTCGAGCGCCTTATCGCTGCCGGTGGCGACCTGCAGCACCCCGACGACGCTATCGCCGGCGATCATCGGCAGCGCCGCCACGGACGCGATACCGAACCGGCGGAATTGCTCGAGCGCCGGCTTCGTGAGCAGGTCGCGCTCGACATCGGGCACGACGACCGTCCGGCGTTCCAGCGCGGCGCGCGCGGCCAGGCCGGGCTGGCCGGGGCGGATCGACTGTTGCGGAGCCAGGACGGCGTCGTCCTGCGGGAACCGATAGTGAACGACGACGTGCAGGTGGCTGCCCGCCGGGCTGGCGAGCAGAATCGAGCCGGCTTTAAGCCCGAGGAGGGACATCGCGCGCTGAAGCGCGTCGGCCAGCATGCGGTGCAGATCGAAGCGGGCGTCCAGGATAGCCTGGGCGACGCTGCTGACCGCGGCGGTGCGATCGTTGACGCCCTGCAGCATGTTGAGCATCTCGTAGCTGCGCTCGAAGAGCCTGGCGTGCGCGATAGCCATGGCGGCGTGCGGGGCCATCAGCTCCAGCAGCTCGACGTCCGGCTGCGCGACCGGGCTGCCGGGGAAGCCGACTTCGAGCACGCCAAGCACGTCGCCGCCGTAAGCCAGGGGCACGGCGACCAGGCTGTTGACGCTGCGCCTCGGCCCAAACCGGTCGAGCGGCGCGCTCCCCTCCGCGACGGCGTCGATCCGGATCGTTTGGCCGGAGTCGGCAGCCTGCGCGGCCGGCCCCTCGCCAAAGGTGAGGATCTCGCCCGCGCCTCCCCCCTCCGGCTCCCCCCGTTCTGACGGGGGGAGGGAGAGGGGGGAAGCCGGCACATGGCTGCCGATGACCCGCTCCAGCAGGTCGATGCTGCTGTTCATCAGGTAGATCAGGACAGACGCGCCTTCCAGCATCCGCGCGCAGCGATCCACAATCTCGGCCAGAACGCGCTCGAGGTCGAGCGAAGCCGAGATCGCCAGCGACGCCTCGCGCACCCGGCGCAACTGCGCCTCGCGCCGCTTGAGCGTTTCCTCGATCGATGGTGGCATGTCGAGCGTGTGCTTCATTCGACGACACTTCCTTGGGGCAGGGGCACGCTTCGCGCCGGCCCCTACGAGGGACGACTATTCCTTGCGGTACTTCACCTCGCCACCCACTTCCCACGTGTCGACGATAGCCATGATGACGGCGTCGCACGGCCGGCGGTCGGTCAGCACCGTCTGCCGCGCCGAAGAGCCGGTGGCGATCATCACGACCTCTCCGACGCCGGCCCCTACGGCGTCCACCGCGACCACCGCGCTGGCGATCTCCTGGCCGTCCGGGTTGATCGGCCGGACGATCAGGAACTTCATGCCCTCCATTTTCTCGTCTTTGCGCGTGGCGACGAGTGTCCCAATCACACGAGCGAGTTGCATCAGCCGCCCTGCATTTCCTGCTTGGCCTCGGCTTCGCGGCCCAGCGGCAGCACCAGATCGACGTTGAGGTGCGGGCGCGGGATGACGTGGACGGACACGACTTCGCCGACCTTTTCGGCGTTGCGCACGCCGGCTTCGACGGCGGCCTTCACTGCCGCCACGTCGCCGCGCACGATCGCCGTCACGAAGCCGCCGCCGGTCTTCTCGTAGCCCACCAGCTCGACCTTGGCTGCCTTGACCATCGCATCGGACGCCTCGACCATCGCCGCGAAGCTCTTGCACTCGATCATGCCCAATGCTTCAGCCATTCGCTTCCCTCCTCGTGTGAGTGATCAGTAGAGAGTGGAATACAAGCACTGATTACTGATAACTGACTACTGATAACTGATTACTGATAACTGATTACTACTCCCTACTCTTTACGACCGGTGGCCTCTTTGCCCCGGATGCCCTCGACCGCGTCGACCGCCGCCTGGTAGCCGGCCATGATGTCCCGCTCTTCACCGCCCAGGTACACGCGGCCAAACGAGCCAAAGGCGCGCACTTCCAGGATGTTGATCTCGGCGCGCTTCTCGGCCTCGTTCGCAGCGATCGCCGCGTAGGCCGCCGGCTCCACCTCCAGGACGTACAGGGTGTGACCGGCCAGCAGCATGTGCCCGTGGCGCATGCGGTTGATTAACTGCGTGTGATGCGGATCGACGTTTCGAATCACCTGGCTGGACAGGATGCGCGGCCTCCAGCGGTCTTCTTCCGTGAGATCGAGCGCCTCCAAAATCGCCGCGCCGGCCGCGCGCACCTCGGCTTGCGACTCGGAGTGTACTTCGAGCAGCCCATACAGCCGCTCGATGATTTGCATGCCGGGCCGCACGCGGGTGGCCTTGAGCGCCACGTCGGTGATGCGATTGATCTCGATGCCGGGCGCGATTTCGATCCACAGCGAGGCGTCGCCGGGCAGCGGCAGGAACCCCTGCGCGACGGTGCCTAGAAAGGCGGCGTGCTGGGGCTGCAGCGAGTCCAGGAAGACGTACGATCTCAAATCAGTCAAGGTCAGGCTCTCCTACGCGTCCGGGGACCGTCGTTTGATGCGGACGGATCGGCGGGCAGGGAGGCGCCGGTCGAGCCGCCCGCGTCGAGCACGGACAGGGCCGGGCCGGCCAGGGCGAACAACCGATCGAGCAGGCTCTCGTCGTCGATGCGCTCACCGCATACGTCGCAGATCCAGATCGCCATCGACGAAAAGACGACGAACTCGTCGTCGTGCCAGGCCGCGTACGGCGCCGACTTGCGCTGGAGTGTGCCGATATGGCAGGCCGGGCATGTCCCGGGATCGTCGTCGTTCATCGCGATGTTTGATTTGATCGGAGAAGCAGCGCCGGTCAGCGCGCGCCGGCCTCCTGTATGATCTTGACGCTGGCGCTGGCGCCGATGCGCGTCGCGCCGGCTTCGATCATCTGCTGCGCGTCGGCGTAGGTGCGAATGCCTCCCGCCGCCTTCACGCCTATGCTCGGGCCTACGGCGCGCCGAATGAGCGCCACGTCGTGGGCCGTCGCCCCGCCTGACGCGAAGCCGGTCGAGGTCTTCACGAAGTCGGCGCCCGCTTCCTTGCACAACTTGCTGGCGACCACTTTCTCTTCGTCGGTGAGCAGCGCCGCTTCGATGATCACCTTGACGATCGCACCGCCTGCGTGAGCCGTGGCGACCACAGTCGCGACATCGCGCGCCGCCAGCACGTAATCCTTGCTCTTCAGCGCGCCGATATTGATCACCATGTCGATCTCGGTCGCGCCGTCGTCGATCGCCTGTTGCGTCTCGTAGGCTTTAACCTCGGTCGGCGTGGCGCCCAGCGGGAACCCCACCACGGTGCACACGCGCACGGCGCTGCCCTTCAGCAACTGCGCGCACAATTTGACGTTTGCCGGATTGACGCACACAGCGGCGAAGTTGTATTTGCGCGCTTCGTGGCACAACTGGGCAATCTGCGCCTCGGTCGCATCGGGTTTGAGCAGGGTGTGATCGATCAGGGCGGCGATACCGGCGTCGGAGGGCACCACCCCCAGGCCGGAGGTGATGCGCACTGCGCCCGCCGCCACGACTTCGCGAACGCGATCGGCGCAGTCGCGCGAGCATTCGCCGTCCTTGCACTGGCATACGTCAGACAACGAGCCGGCGGCTTTGGCCTGCTGCTCGCTCAGCGACAGCAACACTTCGCGCGTGATCTGTTCGACGAGTCTCTCGATAGTGGCCGTATCGACTTGCATTCGCTTATATTCTTGACGTGCTTTGCGCCGTCTGCCCCGCCGTCTGTTGCAGGGTTGCGTGAATTTTTGAGATGCCGCTTACGCTTCAAACACGACGTCGGTCTTAAACGAGAGACCGCTCAACACTTCCGACTTCACGGAATCGCCCGCGCCGAATAGGCCCAGTCGTTCGAACTTGCCTCCGCGCAACACCAGTACCTCGATGGTGCCTGCCTCCGGGCTCACCAGCCAGTATTCGCGCACGCCGAAGCGCGCGTACAGATCACGCTTCTGAGTTCTGTCGAGATGGGCCGTACCGGGCGAGAGGAATTCGACCACCAGATCGGGCGCGCCTTGCACGTTGGCATCGGTAATGATGTTCAGCCGCTCCTTAGAGATGAAGAGCAGATCGGGTTGAACGACATTATCCTCGGACAGTACGACATCGAAAGGAGCAATATACACCTTGCCCAGCGCGGCGGTACGGGCGTGCTCACGAATCAGTGAGGCCAGGTTCAGAAGAGAGCGCTGATGAGGTTCATTCGGCGCAGGTGTCATGACCAGTTCTCCATGGATCACCTGATAGCGATGCCCGTCGTCCGGCATTGCCGCGTAATCGGCGTAGGTCACGCCGTGCGTCTTCGTTTGAGATTCTACTTGAACAGCCATAGCGATGTGTCCTGTGTCGGCGACAGCCCCCTCCGCTCTGCTTTAGGGGTCTCCGAGAGCCGCCTCCTTCAATTTATTTTGAGAACCGCTTTTCAATAGCGGCGATCTTGTCCACGCGACGGGCGTGGCGGCCGCCGCCGAAATCCGTCTCCAGCCAGGTCTTGGCGATCTGCTTCGCCAGCGTGGCGCCGATCAAGCCGGCGCCCAGCGTCAGCACGTTTGCGTCGTTGTGCTCGCGGCTGTTCACCGCAGTCGCCTGATCATAGCACATTGCGGCGCGCACGCCCGGCACCTTGTTCGCCGCCATACACGACCCGATGCCGGCCCCGTCGACGACGATGCCGCGCCAGGCGCGACCGCTCGACACCAGCTCGGCGACGGCCAGGGCGTAATCAGGGTAGTCGACCGGGTCGCTCGAATGGGTGCCGCAATCGACCGAAGTATAACCCATTTCTTCAAGAAAAGCCTTGAGTGTCTCTTTGAGCGCAAAACCGCCGTGATCGGCCCCGATCGCCACGGTGCGGCGCTCCGGCGCGGTTGCCGGACGGGCAATCGCCTGTCTCCGCGGCGAGGGGGTTTCGACGAGCGCGATGTTACGTTCGAGGGCGATCTGCCGCGCCAGCGGCGTGACGAGCGCGCCGGGTGGCACGCTGATCCGCCCGCCGCGCTCGACGCCGGCGACGGCCTGCTCGGTGATCAGCGTCGAGGCGCTCGCGGAAGGCGCGTCGCGTCCGGATGGGCGATCGCTCAGGCCCAGAGTGCGATGCAGCACCCGCCGCACGACGTCGCGGATGTGTGCTTCTTGCGCCGACACATACCCTCCCGTGCGCTCCCGCGCCTAAGCCCATATTTCGCATTGCTCGGCGTGGATTGGCAAATCCGCACCCCAGCCGCCGGACTTGGCGCGCCTTCGAGCAGCGGTGGGAGCGGGTGCAAAATCCAGGCTAACCTCGCGCAGCCAGCGCGACCGCCGCGCGGGCGGCGCAGACTCCGGCGAGGACGACTCGGCTGACCGAGTGGGCGCCTGAAGCGGCGTTTCCAACATGGTCCATAACCCAGGGCCTGGCGCGCCTACAGACTTGGGGAACGCCGGGCGGCGATCGACGCGCTCGCGCCGGCCGGAGATGCCAGGGGGGCTATGGCGCGTTGGCGGCCGCATACGTATGGTGGGGAACGATCGCCCAGTCTGTCGGCGGCCAATACACGATCCAGGCGCGGCCGACAATGTTGCTCACGTGGATCGGCCCGAAGCTACGCGAATCGCTGGAGTTGCCCCGGTTGTCGCCTAGCACGAAATACTCGTCTTCGCCCAACTGATACTGTGGGTACGTCACGTTAGAGGGCGTCACGTAAGGCTCGTTCAGCGGCCGGCCGTCGACGAAGACGGTCCCATTGGATACCTCGATCGTTTCGCCGGGCAAGCCGATGACACGCTTGATGTAATCCTTGGGCTGGCCTTCGAGGTAGAACACAACCACGTCGCCGCGCTGTGGCTTGCCGAATAGATACGTCACCTTGTCGACGATCACGTATTCGTCGTTGTGCAGGTTCGGCTCCATGCTCGAGCCGTCGATCTTGAAGCGGCCTGTCGCGGCATTGACCAGGAGAAAGATGATGGCCGTCAGCAGGGCCGTCTCGACAATTTCGCGCACCAGGTGCGATCGGCGCGAAGGCGCCTGAACCGGCGGTTGTTCGGCAGACGAATCCGCCGGTGGCGCCGGCGTTTCAACAGGAAATTCCAACGGTTACTCCTATTCGTGCGTTCCAAAAGATTATACTCCATCTCATGAAGCCGGGCAACAACTGCTTGACCGTACTTTCAGGCTATGCCATAATCCCCTGCAGGAGGACAGGCTATGACGCTCCGCACCATTCTGATGGTCTCCGCCGACGCCGAGTCGACTGTGCTGCTCCACGACCATTTCCGCCAGGCCGGCTACGACCTGCGCTTCGCGCAGAGCGCCGCCGAAGCGCTGGACATCTCCCGGCGCGACCTGCCGGAGGCGATCGTCCTGGACAGCGAAGTGCCCGGGCTGGACGTGGCGACCGTCGCCAACGGTTTGCGGACGACGCCGCGCACCCGGCACATTCACCTCACCCTGATCGCGCCTCAGACGGGGCGCGACGTGCGGCTGTCGGCCCTGGCGGCGGGCGTCGACGAGTTCGTCGTCAAGCCCATCGACGTCGAGGAGCTCGAGCTGCGCATTCGCAACGCGCTGCGCCGCGCCGCGTATCAGAACCTGGTCAACCCGATCACCGGCCTGCCGGGGACATACTTGATCGAAGAGCGGCTGCGCGAGCTGCTCAAGGCCGAGTCGGCGTGGGCGTTGATGCGGCTGAGCCTGCGCGGCTTCAAGCCCTTCACCGACGTCTACGGCTTTCTCGCCGGCGAAGAGGTGCTGCGCTTCTCGGGCCGCTTGTTCGGCGAAGTGATGGACGCCTACGGCTCTTCCGACGACTTCCTGGGCCACTCCGGCGACGACAACTTCGTGATGATCACGTCACTGGGCGCGCTGTCCGACCTGCGCGGCGAGCTGCGCCGCCGCTTCGACGAAGGCATCAAGACGCACTACTCGTTCCGCGAGCGGGAGCAGGGTCATATCGTCTTGCGCGGCAGCGACGGGAGCGAGACGCGCGTGCCGCTCATGACGCTCGTCGTGCGCACGACGACCTCCGAGGATGGGCCGTTTGCGGATATACGGGAGCTGGCGGCGTTTTGAGTGTGCATGTATGGGAGTAAGGGCGTTGAACGAGCGCAGGCGAGTGCCCTGCGCTCGTTGTGTTAGTAGCGATTTCACACCCTCGCTGCGTGAGTTGACAATCATCCACACTGTCATATGCTTTTATTCACAACTGAACGAAAAGGTTAATTGTATTACGCCCCCGTTCCCCCAAAGGTTGAAACTTTGGGGCGCTTTTATTAGGTGCGTGCCTCTATAGCAACGAGATACGCGCTGAGGGAGGACATCATGTCAACTTCGGTAAACATCGCCTGCGTTGGCGAACTGGAGATTGATTTGGTGGCCTGGAGAGTAAAACGCGGCAGTCGCGTGATCAAACTTGCGCCGCTTGAGTTCCGGCTGCTGGCCTGCCTGGCTGAACACATCGGGCAGGTCGTCAGCTACGACAAGCTGCTGGACGAAGTCTGGCGGTACGCGCCGGATGCGGGTGGAACACTCGAGCAACTGAGGACTTGCGTGAAACGGCTGCGGCAGGAGATCGAACCCGACCCGTACCATCCGCAGTATATCATCAACATCGAGAAGGTAGGCTATCGTCTTCGCAACCAGACGCAGTGGGAAGAAGCCACGCGCTCATCATGAGTGGCAAAATTGCCACCGAATGGTCACCGAATTGCCACTGACTGGTCGCTGAACGGTCACCCATCGCCTATAACATTGTTATACAATGCCAAGTGGCTTGAGGAATTTTCCTAAGGAGGACACCACAATGAAACGCTTGGTTAATTTGCTCGCGGTGATTCTACTGCTACTGCCGGTATCTACAACCTTCGCGGATGATGATAATCCTCCAGCTGTGCAGGCTGATGAA
Organism: Anaerolineae bacterium; assembly: GCA_035693785.1. GTDB lineage: Bacteria > Chloroflexota > Anaerolineae > Fen-1058 > Fen-1058 > DASSFZ01. Next base: position 14,628 of record DASSFZ010000521.1, read on the forward strand.
TCTATTGTGATTGTACGCCAGCGCGAGGTCACGAACGAGACGTCTGTTAAGATACGAGGGGGCAGAGACGAGATAGACGCTTCCACTACAAGAACTGTTGGGAGCGTCACTATCAAATATTCAAACGCTGCGGCGCAGGGCTGGGATTGCTGTGGCGGGACGTACGTTCGGCACTCCTATGCACGTACAGCGAGAATCGCAGGCACAGCCTCTTACCAAGCGGAAGCTCATGCCGCGCTGCTCGATGGTACTACCCTCGAGAGTCCAAGTGTCTTCGACTTCATTACGGATCCCTGTGCACAGAGTATAATAAATAACGCGACTGCACAATCGTGCTCATCACCATGGTTCCAGTCGTCGCCAGGGCGAGGGTGGTATATCGTCTCGGGCCATTATTTTGATATCTGGATAAACGGAACAAGGGATAGCACTTGTGATGGATGCATAGATTGGGTTTACTGGACACAGTAGTGATGACCAGATCGTTCGAGCCGGGGAGCGGGCGACGGTTCGTCCGCTCCCTTTTAGTAGCTACGCTCTGTGCTGTGGTAAGTTCGGCGTGTGCCGTCAACCATGCGCCGAACGCTTCACCGAGCGTGCTGAATCGCGTCGTGAAAACCGCTCACCTGGATGCACAACCGTTAGAAGTAATGTTGCCGAAACTACATCCTGATAGCCGCGCCTACTTGGAAGCCTTCGCGGCGACGGTGCCAGAATCACTTCCCGAGATGGCCTATGCTTCGTCAGTGATCTTGGAGCCCACCAAGCCTGACCAAAACCCATTGATTGTAAAGCTGTCCGATGGTTATGCCGAAGTACAAATAGGGATAGCGAACCCAGGATCGAACATTAACCGGCCGAACGTGCTCTGTCTCCGCAACGGCGCGCAAGTTGGCTGTACCCTAGAGATCGACGTATGGGAGGTCGCGCTTCCACCTAAAACAATGGTATTCTTGTCAACTCGGATGCTGGCAAGTCCTGGCGATCTGCTGACTTTCCTGGTCCTCGCCCACAACGAACCCAGACGCCTGGAACCCGGCTCGCAAATGGTGTGGGCATATGCGGAACAGCAGCCAGATCCGCCGTCGGCGTCGGTAATTGCTCCAACGCAGGCACAGGTGCTAGGCGGTTGTGATTTCGCGACCTTTGTCAAAGATCCCGCCGACTCCACCTCACCGCTTAACCTCTTCCGCAACTCATATACACAATGGGGGACGATCCTCTATCTGCTGATCCAACTATGCAATCCGACCGGTCTGGAATACGTGCAACTGGTGCCGATCGTGGATCGGAGCATAGTCATTGACCTGCCGGGCGAGTTCTGGCACTCCGCCGTGCGGTTGGTGGATACCGTCTCAGTTATCCCGCTCGATACGGCCCAACTCAGCCCGGTCAAGGAGTTTCAGGTCGCAGTCATGCCGTTAAGCAAAGAAGCCGCGTCAGCCTTGCGTATTAACAAGTTCACTCACGCTGTCGCGTTCTCGGACTGACGCGAGGAGGAAAACGGGGTACTATACCTGTTCATGCCCTGGCTCGACTGCGCGGCCGGAAACTCAGTCTCAGCGGTGTGCCGAGGAAACTGTACGCCTTGCGGATCTGGTTTTCCAGATAGCGCTCGTACGAGAAGTGCACCAGGTTCGTATCGTTGACGTGGAACAGGAGAGCCGGCGGATCAGCGCGAAGACACGACAACGAATTCGGGATAAAACGAATTCGTCGCTTCCCCAATTCGTTGTCGTGCTTGGCCGAAATGAAACGAGCGCAGGAGGATGTCTCCTGCGCCCGTAGGGGTCGATATATCCACTCAGAACAGATCACGGATGCGGCAACGAAAGCCGGGTACCACGTCTCCGCCGTCGAGGAAATCCTCTTCCGATAACACGCGCGCTTCGCCGCCGGGGCGGTACTCCACGACGTTGCGTGTCTTCGGGTACATCACCCATACCAGGCGCGTCCCCGCGCTCAGATACTCGCTCACCTTTGCCTGAACATCTTGCGAGGTGTCTGACGGCGAGACGACTTCAACCGCGAGATCGGGTGCGAAGGGCAAGTATCCCTCAGGCGCCTGTCCGGCCGGCAGCCTGCCCTTGGCAATGAAAGATACATCGGGCGCTCGCACCGTATCGGGATCGCTCGCCAGTTTGTATCCCGTCTCCGCGGCCAGCACCTCGCCCAGTTGATTCGTGAGAACGAAATGGCCGAGAAACGTGTGCAGCCGGCCCGCGACCGTGCCATGCTGGCCGCCCGTGGGAGTCATCCGGACGAGTTCTCCTTCCACCAGCTCGTAACGATACCCATCTTCCGGCATATTGAGCAGGTCTTCGGCCTTGAGTAAGGTTCCTTCGACGACCATACTGTCTCTCCTGGCACTGCCCACATTCTATGTCAGTTTGAATCTCATGGCAAGGCCCTTTAGTTCCTTATGTTGTCCTCAACGGAATAGACGCCGGCTTAGCTGCGTTTGGTGTCACTCGCGGCCCCGAGTGCGCGTCCTGAAACTCAACCGCAGCGGCGTGCCCGTGAACGGATAAGCCGCGCGAATCTGGTTCTCCAGATAACGCTCGTACGAGAAGTGCACCAGGTTCGTGTCGTTGACCTGGAACAGGAGAGCCGGCGGATCAGCGCGAAGACACGACAACGAATTCGGGATAAAACGAATTCGTTGCTTCCCCAATTCGTTGTCGTGCCTGGCCGAAATGAACGGATACAGGCAGCGCCTCGGACCCGAATGTTCCAAGAGACAATAGACCTGCCGGTTGGCAGGTCTATTGTTCCTTCACGCGGGGTCATTCCCCAGCTCACTTCAGAAAGCTACGAACCCAGTCAAGAACTTCCGGGATATCTACGCGGCTGGAGTAGCCCACGCCGCTGCAGTTGGAGCTGGTCACGTAGGAGTTCACTGCCAGCACGGTATCCGTGCCGCCCAGCAGATCGGGTCCGCCCGAGTCGCCAAAGCAGGTGCCGCCCGACTCTCCGCCAGGATTCATTGCGATGCGCATGAACTCATCACTGTGGGTAAACTCGCCCGAGACGAGTTCGCTCGGCGCGAACAGACGCACCCTCAACCCGGCCCACACCGGCGGCCCTCCGCCGTGAATCTGCTCTTGCACGCCGTAACCGACGAGGTCAACAGGAGTCTTGTTCGCCAGCGTGTCTATGAGTCCAGCGGCCGGCAACCGGGCATACTCCTCGACGACCTTCGTCGGCACTCTCTCCTTCAGGACCACGACACCTACATCCCGGAGAGCGAACCCCGGCAGGCCGCCTCCGCACCCAATACAGAAGCCAGGGTTAGTGTAAGGAACGCCGTCATAAGACGTTTTGCCGCTGAACGGATATTCAGGATTTCCTTGCACCACCTCGTCGAACCACACCCGGGCAGCATCTGCCCCGTCTGTGCAGTGCCCAGCCGTTAGGAGCACGGTGGGTGACAGCAGCGCCGCGGAGCAGCGCCATGTGGGCACGCCGTTGACATCGAATACCACGAGGCCGACGTAGGGATGCCTCCCCGCATCTGGCTCACCGTTCGTGATGGCGTAGGCGACGCCTGCGACGATCATCACCAGCGCCACAATCAAGACCAAAGCAAAGCCCATCTTCCTCATGATTGTCTCCTTCATGGTTGGAATGCATTTGTCCGTTCGTGGATGCATTAGAGAAGATTAGTCTCGCTATACTCTCCTTTCTTAAGCTTGTTTTTCGCACATGCTCCCGCTCCGCTTCGCGTGATCAATCCAGCGGTCTGGGGGCGACGGATTGATCACACAAAGCGTGCTGCATGATCAACGCCATAACAGGGATACGGTAACCCGTGTCCGCTGGTGGGCCTCCGGGGGCCACGACACGGGAGGTCTGTATAACAGTGTACATCGGAATCGACTGGAGTCAAGCTAAACGTGACGTGTGTTTTCTGGATAGGGTTTTCACACAGCCTAGCGAGTTGTCAGGCATCCTCATTCCCGTCTTGGTTTCGAGCTTCGACCAATTCCATTAGCCGTTCAAACAATGGATCGCACTCGCCTGGCATGACGGGTCCCAGCCATTGCGTGTTTTGAATCCGCTGTTGGAAATAAGGTGGAAGGTGACCCAAAATCGAACCGGCGCCACCATAGCCATCCGAAGATCCAAAAACGACCCGGCCAACGCGATGAAGAAGGATCGCGCCAAAGCACATAAGACATGGTTCAAGTGTCGTGTAGAGGGTCATCTGGCTGGACTTATCCCAATACGCCGGGGGAACTGCGCGTATTGCTTCAATCTCAGCGTGCCGATTGGGATTGAAGACAGGCACCCAGATGGCGCTCCTTCCTTCTGCGATCAATTCACCATTGAGGGCCATAACAGCGCCGACCGGCAGATTGCCTTCCCCCTCCGCCAACCGAGCAAGTTCAATCGCCCGCTGCATGAATTGAGAATCGCCTATCGACATGACTCCCATCAGATCAGGGACTCCATGGATGGACTATCGGCCTCGAATTCAGCCGCTTGCGGGCTGGTGATCACCCGTGTGGCGACCCCACTTAGGAAGATACGTTTCACCTTTGGGCATGGGCGCTGCCGATGTAACGTCACAGGCGTGTGCCTCTGTCCGCCTGACGAGCGAGCGTAGATCGTCGGACTGTGGTTGGTTACGCGGTTGAGCAAAAGATGCAGCCTCTGTTGCGAGAAAGCCTCGAATTTCCTCGTCAACCCAATGTAGTTCGGGGTTTCTTGGGAACGACGGGTTAGGCACTCCTGTTCCGTCGCGGCTTGTGTTCCTATTCGTTTCTGGACGCCAAGCCCTTCAATGAACTCAGCCGTATGAGCCACAGC
>DASSFZ010000522.1:0-5502 GCA_035693785.1 Anaerolineae bacterium
TTCTATACGTGGATGCTGATCTGGACATTCAACACGGCAAGCCTGCGGCAGCGGCATCTGCTCCGATTGCGTCGCAGCGAAGTGTGGATGTCGATTAGTGAACTGCTGCGACGTTACGACACGTGTCTTCCACATTGTTCACCCACGCGCCGAAGGTTCTGATCAGCGAGGTGTTCGCCGCGCCCCTAGTCTGGCCGCTGGTCGTCGCGGCGGTACTCACCGCCGGGCTGGTCGGGTTCCGCCGCCGCGACGTCCGTCGCGTGTAAACGACGATCACTGTCATCTCCCGGCGCGCGCTTACCCGTGGACATGTCATGCCAAACGGATGACGAGTTCCGCGCTTTCCAGCAGACAGCGCCCCGCTTCAACGCTGTGCAGATTGACGAAGACTTGCACTTGGTTGAACGCTCAGAGGTCACCCAACAGCGTGCCGGCTCAATTAATCACTCGTGTGATTCTAATCTCTGGCTGGCCGATGAAGTCACTATTTCACACCGTTTCTGCATGAGCGTATCGGGCGGCTGAGGAATGAAGGGTCAGCTCGTCTCACTGTTCTGCCAGCCATTCATTACTGCATGTGTAGACGCTAAGCCGGCACGTTGTCCCCTTTCCACTTTTCGAACAGCTCGTCGAAGCGCGTCTGATGCTCGACGAAAAAGCGGTCGAAGCGATCGAAGGCGTCTTGCACCAGTTGTTCAAATCGCTCCCTGGGGACAATGCGTTTGACCAGGCTCAGGTCGAAGTTGCCCACCTTTTCAGGCAGCAGGCTGTAGATGCTGTCCGCGATCTTCTTCTTGTCGGCGCCTTTGATGCGCTGGCGCACTTCGTCCACGCTCCTCTCGCTCAGGCGATAGGCCGTGCAGATTCCTTCGAAGATGATGGGCAGCAAGGCTGCCTCGATAGCCGCCTCGAACGGGTAGCCCTGCTGCTCGGTCTTGAGTCTGGGATACAGCACAACGCCCAGGGCAAAGAGTCCGGCCGTCACAGCGATGCCAACCAAAAGCATAATCCAGGCGTTTGGGTCCATTCGATTCCTCCTTGCATGGATGTGGGATAGGGCGATGAGCGCACTAGGTCGTAATATCTTTCGACGGCGAGGCCGGCGGGCGAACGCAACGCTGTCGCCGATGTCGGCGCGACCTTCCTATGGGCCGGCCAACCTGGACTCCAGCAGACTGGCGGCGGTCATTACGCGCTAGGAAGCTGGTGCACCCACAAACACGATCACTTCAACACCTCACACGCCACTGCAATGCCGGCTCCTCTTCAGCTGGCAAGGCCTAAAATAAACCGGCTTATGTGGGAATCGGTTGGGCTTCGACGGCGTGAGCGGTGAGCCAGTTGCCCAACGCCGAAGGTTGATCGGGGAAGGGGTCAGGAAACGGCAGCCCACCCTTTTGAAGTAGAAGGCGATTGCCCTGTAGAGCATTCGGTCCGCTGAGGACGAAAACAGGAACCCACTTGGCTTTGAGTGCTTCGGTGGCTCCAGCCCAGGTGCCGCCTTTCTCGGCGTCACTGGCGATCACTAGTCCATAATCGGCCAGCACATAGATCAACCGGTTGCGCCCCATTGCCGCGCCGACGCTGAAACCGACGTTGGGCGCATAAGGTGTGATCAAGGTCAGGTCGCCGCGCGCGAGCGCCGATCGGGCATCGGGTGCACGAATGGCCTTTTCGAGGCCGTCGGCCAGCACACCGACTGCTGTGCCGCGCGCTTCGAGCGCAGTGCCCATTGCTATCGCATCAATCCCGCGCGCTGCGCCGGAGTACACGGCCAATCCGCACTGCGCGCAAGCGCCGCCGATGAACGCCGCGAAGGATTTGCTCGCCTCGTCCACGTGCCGCGAGCCGACGACGGCCAGGCCGGGTTGGCCGGGTAGCGCCCTGTCACCCGATCCAAACAACACTGCTGGAGCCGATTCCTTAAGACGCTGCCGCAAGCGTTGCGGATAATCTTCATCGGCGCGGGTCAAGACCCATATGCCGAGTGACCCTAATCGCTCCAATTCAATGGCTAACGCGCCGCCGCGTTCAAGCAGGCGCGCCAGGCGTTCGGCCTCAGGTTCGGATAGATCGAGTGCAGACTTAAGATCAGCGATGGATAAGCCCAGCAGCGCGCCGGGGTGACCCAACGGTGACGCTTGCAACTTGCGCGCGAGTGAATTCCATTCCCGCAGCGTCAAAGGCGCAGGATTGGGTTGAGCAGGCAGGCCAACTGGTGAGCAGAGCAGCACGATTGCTTGTGAGTCAGGGGTGAGAGCCATCGTCAAGTCTTTCGAGCGGTCGCGCGGGCGAGGACAAATGGATACACCGCGCCGCTGCCGTTCATTCGCAACAGCCATCCGGCCAACGTCAGTGTCCAACCGGAGTCCACAATATCGTCGACCAGCAATACCGGGCCGGGTCGCACTCCGCCGACTACAGCCAGTGTGCCCTGCACATTGCGAGCCTGCATGGCACTGTTCGCCATCGCCTTCTGCTCGAGCGCGTCGCCCGTGCGGACGAGCACGGGAATGAATGGCAGCTCCAACCCTGCGGCCAATCGTTCGGCCCAATCATACACCAAACGCGGATGGCGGCGCGAGGGGATGGCCGTGATCCAATCGGGCGGTGGATCGGGCCGCCAGCGATCTCGGATCAGCTCGGCGGCGGCGTGTACCAAGTCATCACTGAAATGGGCCTGAACGTATTTGCCATCCCGCACGAGTTTGCCCCAGCCGGCATCGCCATAATAGCACAACGCGCGGCCCGGCGCATTTTGCGCTTCGGGCGGGATGACGGTCTTGAGTTCGGGAAAGAGGCCAATCGGCCAACGCTTGCGCGGCTCGAGGATCAGTTCGTCGTGTTTGAGAAACTCAACTGCCTCGGCGACGAGCGCAGGCGAGACCTCTGCGCGGAAGCCTCTCCCTTTGCAATTGGCGCATTGACCGCAGGGCGCAGCGGCCGGATCGTCGAGCGCACGCGCGAGAAACTCCATCAGGCAGCCGGTATGTGCCACGTAGGCTTGCATCTGCACGAGTTCGGCGCGGCGCAGTGCCGTGACCTGCTCGGCCCGCTCGAGATCGGGCCGCCACGGATTGGGTGTGCGAAAGTAACGGATGGTTCTCTGAGCGACTTCGATTCCGATGGCGCCATCGACTTCCAATAACTTTAAGGCTTTCTCGGCCATCGACCGCGCCACGTTCACACGATCCAGTATCTCGTTGAGCGACAAGCCATCGGTTTGCGCCAGCGCGTTGAGAAGCTCGATCATCGTTTGCGGGCTTGGAAAAGCGCTTTCGATGAAGTAGTCTTGAATTTCGTCGTCTTCACGTCCGCTCAAAAGGATGCTGTACGCCCGATCGACTGCGCGCCCGGCCCGGCCGACCTGCTGATAGTACGCCACCACCGAGCCGGGACGCTGAAAGTGGATGACGAAACCGAGGTCGGGTTTGTCGAAGCCCATGCCGAGGGCGACAGTTGCCACGAGTGCCTTAATCTCGTTGTTGAGCAAAGCCTGTTCGAGCGCGGGCCGATCGAGATGCGCGTCGTCGCCGGCGTGATACGCTTCGACGCGGATGCCCCTGGACTGCAACCACTTTGCCACGCGCTGGGCATCGGCAACGGTGAGGCAGTAAATGATACCGCTGCCGGGAAATTTCGGCAGGTTCTCGGCCAGCCACGCCAGGCGCTCGCTTTGATCGGCGAGCTGCAGGTTTTGCAATCGCAGCGAAGCGCGCGCCAATGGGCCGCGTAGCACGGTCAGCCCGGGGCCGAGCTGCGTCTGCACATCGGCTACGACACGATTGTTAGCGGTGGCCGTCGTGCCAAGCACTGGCACGCCTTTGGGCAAGTTCTGCAAGATGCGGACGATGCGGCGGTAATCCGGACGGAAGTCGTGGCCCCAATCGGAGATGCAGTGAGCCTCATCGACGACGAAGAGACCCACTCGACCGGCGATACCAGGGAGAACAGATTTCAGGAAGCGATCGTTGTTCAATCGCTCGGGAGAAATGAGCAGCACGTCACAGGCATCTGCGGCGAGGGCGGCTTCGGCTGCGTCCCATTCTTCACGGTTGGCGCTGTTGATCGTTATAGCGCGGACACCGATGCGTCCGGCCATCTCAATCTGATTGCGCATGAGGGAGAGCAGGGGACTGATCAGCAGCGTTGGCCCCGCGCCCTGTTCACGCATCAGTTTGGTGGCGAGGAAGTAGACCAGGCTCTTGCCCCAACCCGTGCGTTGGACGACAAGTGCCCGCTCGCGCCGCGCAACGACGATCTCGATGGCTTCCCATTGGCCAGGGCGGAAGTCGGCTTGCGGACCAAGCATCTGGCGAAGGAGCGAGAGCGCATGAGGACGCATAGCGTAATCTGGTCGCAAGGCATGCAGAGATTATGGTCGCTTAGATTTCGCTGAGCAAGTAGAGACCTCACCAACCTGGTCTAGTAATGCACATTCACGAGCGTGCCGTAATCCGCCCACTGGTACATCCACAGCGCGTCGGCGTTGGTCATGTTGATGCAGCCGTGGCTCATCGGGCGGCCGAAGTTGTTGTGCCAGTACGTGCCGTGCAGCGCGTAGCCTGCGTAGAAATACTGCACCCATTGGACGCCGGGCAGGTAATAGCCAGGACCGCTCATCGTCTGCGAGTCGTAGCGCAGGTAGACGCGGAACTTGCCCGTGACCGTCGGCGTGTTGGGCAGGCCGGTCGACACGATGAAGGTGCGCACGGGCGTGTTGCCTTCATAGGCCGTGACGCTCTGCGCGCTGAGGTTGACGTCGATCCAGCGCTCGGCCGGGTTGCCGCCCGACGGCGGAATGGCGGCGGTCGGCGGTGGCACGTAAGGCGTAGGCGTCGGAGGAATCGGCGTATGTGTGGGCGTTGGAGTGGGAGTTAGAGTTAGAGTTGGAGTCGGTGTCTCGGTTGGGGTAGGCGTATCGGTCGGCGTCGACGTCGGCGTCTCGGTTGGCGTCGGCGTGGCCGTCGCTGTGGGCATCTGCGTTGGCGTAGACGTAGCGGTCGGGGTGACCCATCCAATCAGAGGCGCGATGGCCGCGCTCACTCGATCCGCGCCGATGACGTCGATCAACGCGATGCCCCCGACCATGACTGTGCAGGCGACGAGCGTGGCGACAACCGCCCACTGCCACTTCGGTACGCCGAAGCGGGGTCGTTCCGGCGCGACGGCCTGCGCCCGGTCGGCCCGAGGCGAGGGCTGCTTCTCGCCTGTTTGACGCCTGGCAAGGGACGGCGAAGGCCGGGTATCACCGCGCGGCTGCGGTTTCAGGCGTTTGCGCGCCCAGCGGATGCCGGCGTGGGCGCGCGGATCGCGCGGGTTGATTTCGAGCGCACGCGCCAGATACTGCAGGCTGGTTTCGCCGTCCGGCGCGAGCGCGGCCAGCCACAGCGTCGCTTCGCTGCATTCGGGATCGAGCGCCAGGGCCTGCTCGAAGGCGCGGCGCGCGTAGTCCCTCTTGCCGGCGCGAGCATCGGCCATCCCGCGGCGCAGCAGGTCGGC
>DASSFZ010000523.1:0-10648 GCA_035693785.1 Anaerolineae bacterium
GGCCACACAGATCGCGAATATATGGCACGCCAAGAGCCCCCATCGGGGCACGAGTCTACTTGGAACGCGGTGCGGTCGGCGGCCGGCAGGGATTGGGCGACCTTTCGACCTGCGGCAATCCCCCAATGAGGGAAAGCCGTAACACAGGACTAGGCAACCATCACGGATTCAATCGGAAGGTGGCGATGATCTGGTCGAACAGTTCTTCAGTGATGGCACCCGGTTGATTCGAGTCTGTGGTATCTAGGTAGCCACCAATCAGGTAGGTGTATTCATCCGCTTGCAAATAATACCGGATCTCCTTGGTTCCTTCGGGGAACTCCCAGGGCTGGATGTTCTCGTACGTCTTGGCGGCCTGGCCGCTAATAATCGTGTCCGGTTGGCGCGTGTAGGTAAACCACTGCGCCGTGTCCAGGCCCTCGCGCAACGATTTGCTCTCGCCGACCCGCAGGTTCAGCAGGATTTCCGCCTCCGCCGGGTCATAGTTGTAGATACCCTCATCGCCCTCGCTCTGGAAGCCTTTGGGAATCGCAGACACGTAGATGAAGTTCCGGGCCCCTTCGTCAGGATTCGTCAGTTTAATCCCCAGCGTCCAGCTGTAGCCTCCGTTGTCTGTGCCTTCCATGTCGAGTGGATAACTGATAGTATACGCGAAGCGCTGGCTGGTATGCGTCTCCCACCCGGAGGGCAGGGGCGCTTCACTTGTGGCCGTGGCTGACGGAGCAGCCGACGACGTGGGCGTAGCCTGACCCACCGGCTGGGTGCTTGCCGGTGTGCAACTTACGCTTCCGACCAACAACAAACCTACAAGGATTAGGGTGGGGCTAAGTTGACCAACCCCCAAAAACCCCTGGTGTGTTCTTGCGCGCATGTGCTTCCTCCTTTCGGATAGTGTACTATGGCTTATCTGCCTGTCCACTTTTTCCGGGGAACTTCAGTTGGGTAATGGGGCAATCACAACGCATACTTACGCCGCAGCCGGCGCCTATACGGCGATCGTCACGGCGACGAACGGTACGAGCCTCGTGACGGCGACCACCCAGGTCTTGATCGTCACTTCAAGAATCTATCTGCCGCTGGTGATGCGCAACTGAGGCGATGTGTCTGAGTCGCCGTCATCCCATCGGATAGCGCATCCTCTGCCCACCGATCAGATGCAGATGCAGGTGGAAGACCCGCTGGTTGGCATCCGGGCCGGTGTTGACGATCAGGCGATAGCCGGAATCCTGGATGCCGGCCTGCTCGGCCAAACGGTGGGCGACGATAAGCATGTGACCCGCCAGCGGCGCGTCCTCGGGAGTTAAGTCGCGGGTGGACTCCAGATGCTTGTTCGGGACGATGAGGATATGAGTTGGCGCGACGGGGTAGATGTCGCGGAAGGCCGTGACCTGATCGTCTTGATAGAGTACGTGGCCGGACGCCTGGTTGGCGACGATTTTGCAGAAGATACAGTCGGCCCGCAGAGTACTCGACGCGTTCACGGGGATCTCCGGTTCTTGAAGTTTGGCTTTTGCAGTTTGGCTTTTGTAGTTTGGATCTTGCTCGCTACAGCCCCAGCACCTCGACGGCCTTCCGCAGCAGCTCGTCCGGATCGAACGGCTTGGTCATGTACAGGTTCGCGCCGACCCGCTCGCCCTTCTGCCGGTCGAACTCCTGTCCCTTGGCCGTGAGCATGACGATGTACACGTCACGCATCCCCCAATCGTTTCTCACCCGATCGCACACGTCGAAGCCGTTCATCTTAGGCAGCATCACGTCGAGGAAAATCAGGTCAGGCTTATCGGCCCGGATGATCTCCAGCGCCTGTTCGCCGTTCGCGGCGGTCAAAATCTCGACGCCTCGCTCCTCGAGTTCCTCAAGCGTCTGTTGGATCAACAGCCGGATGTGTGCCTCGTCATCCACGATCAGCACTTTCTGCCCCATGTGAAGCCTCCTCGACACGACTGGTTCGCTTGACCACGACGACCGTGAGATCGTCCGACTGCGGCGTGTCGCCGACGAAGCCCTCAACCGCCTCGACGATGGCCGTCAGGGCACGCTGTGCGCCGGCGTGACGGTTGGCTTTCACCACCGCCTTCAGCCTTTCCAGGTCAAACATCTGGCCTTCGGCATTCTGCGCTTCGGTCACGCCGTCCGTGAAGCATACCACGAGGTCGCCGGGAGCCAGATCGATCACACGATCGACCAGCGGGATCTCGTTGAGCGCGCCGAGAACGACGCCGCGCGTCTCCAGCTCAATACATTCGCCCGTCGCCGCTTTCAGCCAGAGCGGCCAATCGTGCCCGCCGCTGGCGAATGTCATTCGACCGCTGCGCCTATCGAGCGCAGCGTAGAAGGCCGTCAGCAGCAGTCGCGAGCGGTTCCAGATGATGGCGCGGTTGACGCGCTCCAGCACCTCGGCGGGATGCCGGCCGCTCGTCGATTCGGCGCGAATGAGTGCGCGGCTGAACGCCATCATGAGCGCCGCCGGCACGCCCTTGCCTGTCACGTCGCCGATCACGATTCTCAATCGGGCCGGATCATCCGGCGCTTCGAAGAAGTCGTAAAAGTCGCCGCTCACTTCGCGCGCGGCGCGATACGACGCCGCGAACGCCCAGCCCGGCGAGTCGGGGCAGGCTTGCGGCAGCAGGCTGAGCTGGATGCGCCGCCCGACCGACAGCTCTTCCTCCATGCGCTGCCGCTCGATTTCCTGGCGATGCAGCCACGCCTTCTCGATCGCGATGGCCGCCTGGCCGGCGATCGCCATCGCCAGCTTCTCGTCGCTCGCCGTGAATGCCGCACGGCCGGCCGATCGACCGAGCAGCAGCGCGCCCAGCGTGCGCTCGCGCGTTTTGAGCGGCGCGCATAACAGAGAGCTGAAACCTTGTCCCCTCGCAGGGCTCGGGGCAGGCTCTGAGCGAAGCCTGCCCTGAGCGAAGCCTGCCCTGAGCGGAGCCGAAGGGTCGAAGGGTCGAGGGAGCGGGCTGTCGCCCGGCGCGCGCTCGACGATATCGGGGATACCCTTGACCCGCGCGCGCTCGATCAAAGGCCGCGCCAGGTCAGACAGCAGCATGAAGTCGGCGTCTTCGCCGAAGCCGGCTTTCACCTCCCAGGCATCTCCGTCGTCTGAAGCCGGCAGCAGGACGGCGCCCGCCTCGGCCCGAATGACGCGCTGCGCTTCGGCCAGCGCCATGCCCGGAATCTCAGCCGCGTCCAGGCAACTGCCGATCGTCTCGCCGATCTGATACAGGAGGTTAATCTCCCGGTAGCGTTCCAGCGTCTCGCGGGCGATGTCGCGCGTTTCGATCGTCTGCGCGATGAGCATCGACGCGCAAGCATACAGACAGCGCAGCGCCCTCACCCCCGGCCCCTCTCCCGTCGCAGACGACAGGAGAGGGGAGGACTCCTTCGCGATCAGCGCGCCGACCAGCGCCGCGTCGACCCAGAGTGGCAGGATGGTCAGCCCGTCGGCGTGGACGATGCGCTCGTCCTTGACGAGAGCCAGCGCCATCGCCGGTGTCCCCCGCTGCTGCTCCTTCCCCTTCCCCTTCACTTTGTTCAGGGTCAGGGTCAGGGCTTCGGCTGAGGCAGGCGATCGAGGCCATTCGCCCGCGCCGGCCAGCACACGCCCATCCGGGTCGACCAGCGCGAAATCGACGCCGGGCAAGAGCGCCGCGAACTCGCGCACGAGCGTCTCGGCGTTTTCGCGCTCAATCAAGCGATGCAGCGGAACCATACCTTGACCACCCGACTACCCGACCATTCGACTACGTGACCACCCGACCCACCGACCAAACCTGCGTCAGAAGGACTCGACGGCCGCCAGCCGATCGGCGTAGATCTCGAAGAACTCCTGCATGCCCGTCATTTCCAGTGTGCGGCGCACTCTCGGCTGCGGGTTGAGCAGCTTGACGGCCTTCTGCACGCCGCCCTGCTCGCGGGCGATCGCGTGAAACGCGCTCCATCCCGACTCCGGATCGGGCGGCTGTTCGCCGCGCAGCAGCAAGATCACGCTGTGCAGCGCCACCAGGCCGGCGCTGCTCATATACGCCATGTCGCCCATGTCGATCAACAGATGGCGCATCCCCGCCCCGTACAGGTCGCGCGCCCTGGCGATGACCTCCTGATAATTCGAGCCGTCCAGGTCGCCGTGCAGCTCCAGAATGGTCACCGGCACCCTGCCCTGGGCGTTCTCAACGGTGATATTCATTTTTGTCTTCCTTCCATAGATAGGTTCCTTGAGTACTTGCTCACTGCTCGCTGAGGCCCTTCGTTGTCAGTCATCAGTTATCAGTTTTCAGTTGTCAGTGGTCAGTCATCAGTTGTCCAGTACTGATGACTGACCACTGATTACTGATTACTGATCACTGGTCACTGGTTACTGTTCACTGACCTGAGGACAGGCTTTTGCGAAGCGTCAGCTCGTTGCCGCCCTCGGGCGTGACGCGATAAGCCAACTCGTCCACGAACTTCCGGGTCAGATAAATCCCCATCCCGCCGAGAGGCCGCTGGTCCAGCGGGAGCCTCAGGTCCGGGGCCGGCACGCGGGTGGGATCGAACAACGGCGCCCGATCGCGCAGGCAAACGGTGAGTGAATCGCGCTCGCGCCTGATTTCGACGTCGATCGTGCCCGGCCCGCCACGGTAGCCGTGCATGATGATATTGGCGGCCGATTCGTCCACCGCCTGAACCACATCTAACAAGGCGGAGTCGTTGGCGCCGAAACCGGCTGCGGTGTCTTCGACGTAGCGCCGGATCTCCACCAGCATGCTCAGTTTCGCCGGAAACTGCCGAATGAATCTCTCACTCATTCGATCGCACCGTTCGATCCGATGGCACCGTCTCCGCCAGGCGCTCTGAATACCGATTACTGATGACTGATGACTGACTATCGCCGCTCGCCGCCCCGTCGACGGGCAGCGTGAAGGAGAACGTACTGCCCGCGCCCACGACGCTCTCCACCCAGATGCGGCCGCCGTGGTGCTCGACGATCTGCTTGCTGATCGCGAGGCCCAGCCCCGTGCCCTGCGGCTTATCGGTGAGTGTGTCACCGACCTGCACGAACTGCTCGAAGACCTTGGAGAGGTCGTCGCGCGCGATGCCGACGCCGGTGTCGATCACGCTCACCACAATGTCCTGCCCGCCCGGCCCGCCGGCGGCTGCCTGCGCCCCGCCCAGCGGAGTTGTGGGGCTGCGACCCCCTCCGCTACGCTGCGACTCCCGCGCCGAAGGCGCGAGGGCAGGTGACAGGCGGGCGCGGCACGTCACCGAGCCGCGCTCGGTGAACTTCACCGCGTTCGAGATGAGATTGATCATGACCTGGACGAGGCGGTCGTGATCGCCGACGATCTCCGGCAAGTCCGGATCGATGTCCGTGATCTGCGCCAGGCGCTTCGCGGCGAACAGGGACGCCGTGGCCGTCGCGGCGCGCTCGATCACGTCGGCGATCCGAACGGGCTGCGCCTGCCATTCGACCCGCCCGGCTTCGATCTTGGCCAGGTCGAGCACGTCGTTGATCAACGCCGTCAGCCGCTCGCCCTCGCTGACGATGATGTCGATGTTGTCGCGCACCTGAGCGACGGCGCGCCGCGTCCGGCTGTCGTCATCCCGAACCTTGGGGAAGATGACCTCGTCCAGACGCTTCTTGATGATTTTGGCGAAGCCCAGGACGGACGTCAGCGGCGTGCGCAGCTCGTGACTGACGTTGGCCAGGAAAGCGCTCTTGGCCTGGTTTGCCGTTTCGGCTTCACGGCGGGCGCGCTGCAGGTCGGTGATGTCGTGATAAATGGCGACGTATGCCTGCGGCTGACCGCCGACCTCGACCGGCACGGCCAGCACTTCGACGTCTACGAGCGTCCCATCCTTGCGGTTGCGCCGCGTAATGACGTGCAAGCGCTCACCGGACATGGCCTGTCGGGAATAGGCGATCGCCTCCGCATGGATAGCCTGGCTCGTCGCGATCAGGTCGTCGATGTTGCAACCGATCGCCTCGCTCGCCGTGTAGCCGAACAACCGTTCCGCCGCCGGGTTCCACGAGAGAACCGTTGCATTCGGATCCATCGTCACGATCGCCACCGGATTATACAACACGATCGACTCGAAGTATTGCTTCTGCTCCTGCGCCGAGGCGTACAGCCGGGCGCGCTCGATCGCCGCGCCGACGTTGGCCGCGATCGTCGTCAGCAAGCGCACGTCGGCTTCGCTGAAGACCTCCTCCCGTTCCGTGTTTTGCACGCTGATCACGCCGATAGACTCATCGCCAACCGTGATCGGCACGCCCAGATAAGTTTTCGACGGCGAGCCGATAATCTCGATACCCAGCGCCGCGCGCCGCTGGGCTAGGTCCCTATTGATCAACATGGGCTGGCGCGATTGGATGATCTTGGACGCCCAGCCTTCGCCGAGTCGCAAGGGTCGGGCGGCGATGCGCCGGTCGATCTCGTGATAATAAGGGAAGTGGATCAGATCGGTCCGCCGGTCGAGCAGCGCGATGTACACGATCTGTGCGTCGAATATCTGGCGCATCTGCTCGCCGACCAGATCGATCAACGCGTGGAGCTCCGGTTGAGACGCCAGCGCCTGGACGATGCTGTTGATCGTCGCCAGCTCGGCGGCGCGCTGCCGGCTCTGCTCCAGCAGGCGCTTCGTCTCGCCAAAGAGCCGCGCATTTTGAAGCGCCACGCTCATGCTCGACGCCAGCGTCGTCAGCAAACGCACATCGGAATCGCTGAAGGCATCCTCGTGATCCCAGTTGCCCAGCGCGATGACGCCGATCACATCCTCGCCGGCCAGAAGCGGCACGCCGGCGTATGCCTTGATCGGCGGGCCGCTTTGCGAGCTGGATGCGCCCAGTTCGGCCCTGCGCTTCTCAATGTCACGATTGATGACGAACGGCCGGCGCGTTCGAATGACGTGCGAGGTAAAGCCCGCGCCGAGGGGACGCGCAGGGACCTGAAAGCGCTGCCCCTGCTCCAGCCAGTACGGGAAGTGAATCGTGCCGCTAGCCTGATCGACCAGCGCGATGTACAGGCCCTGCGCTTTGAACACCTCGCGAATCTTGTCGCCCTCCATCTCAATCGCAGCCTGGAAGTCCAGTTGAGAGGCCAGCGCCTGCTGCACGCTGTTGATGACCGCCAGCTCGGCAGCGCGCTGTTGGCTTTGCTCCAGCAGGCGGGTGGTTTCCTGAAACAGCCGCGCGTTCTGGATAGCCACGCCGACGTTGGCCGCGATCGTCGTCAGCAGGCGCACGTCCGAGTCAGTGAATACGCCCTCGCGCTGAGTGCTCTGCAGCATGATCGCACCGATGGCCTCGTCGCCGACCAGGATGGGCACGCCCAGCGAGCACTTCACCGGCTCGCCCGTGAAGATCGCGCCCAGCTCGATCGCCCGCCGTTCCCAGTCGAAGTTGATCAACTGCGGCTGGCGGGATTCGATGATGCGCGAGGTCAGTCCTTCACCGAGCCGGAACGTCTCTTCGGAGGCCTCGCGGTGATCCAGATCCCAGTAGTAGGGAAAACTGATGATGCCCGCCTGCCCTCGCGCGCTGTCTGCGGGGGTCTGCCGGTCGAGCAGCGCGATGAAGACGTATTGCACGTCGAAGATCAGCCTCAGCTTCTCGCCGACCAGTTCGATCAGCGCATTGAGCTCCAGTTGAGAGGCCAACGCCTGTCCAATGCTGTTGATGATCGCCAGCTCGGCGATGCCCTGCTGGGTCTCCTCGAACAGCCGCGCGTTCTCGATGGCGACGGCCGCCTGCGCGGCGAAGGCCAGCGCCAGGCGGGCGTGCGCCTCGGTGTAGAAGCCGGGCTGGCGCTTGTCCAGTGTGAACATGCCGATCAGGCGATCGCCAAACAGCAGGGGCACGCCCATCCACGAGCGGATGCCGGCCTCGGCGTGCGGCTCGGCGCGGAAGCCCCTGTACAGGTTTGGCGCATCTTCCAGGATATACGGCGCGCGCCGGCGCGCCACTTCCGTGCTGGGGCTGCTCTCATCCGTCAGGCCGAAGCTGAGGCCCAGGATCTCGTCCGGATTCGGGAAGCCGCGGCCGCCGATAATGACCAATCGATCGCCCTTGACCTGCAGCACCGACGAGCTGTCGTACGGAACCACTTTCTGCAGCTCCGTCAAGAGCACGTCGAAGACCTGCTGCAGATCGAGCGTCGTGCTGAGCGCCTGCGTCGCGGCGCGCAGCGTCTCGGCCTGCTCGCGCGCCGTGCGCTCGGTCTCGAACAGGCGCGCGTTGTCGATCGCGCCGGCGATCTGGCCGGCGATCGTCTCGGCCAGCGACACCTCGGCAGACGTGAACTCGCGGCCGGTCTGGTCCGTCGCCATGCCGATCGTGCCGATCACCTCGCCGCGCGCAAGCAGCGGTACGATCATCAGCGCCTGCGTGCCGCGCCGCTGCATCAGGTCGTGAATCGGCTCGGTCAGCGGGTTGGTTTGAGCCTCCGCCACGACGACCGGGCGGCCGGTCTCGATCACACGCGCTGACGACGGGTTATCGATCACCGGGATGACGATGCCGATCGTGCCTCGATGCTCCGCTCGCTCGCTGTATTCGGCGACGATGGTGAGCGCCGTCCGCGCCGGGTTGAGCAGCGCGATGCCGGAATTACGCACTTTGAACAGGTGGACCAGTTCCTGCGCCACGATCTCCAGCGCGGTGTTCAGGTCATGCACGCCGGCGACAGACTGGGTGATGCGGTTGAGCGCCGCCAGTTCTTCGATGCGCTTTTGCAGTTGGGCCGTGTGCTGGGTGACCTGATCCTGCAGGCTGCTGATCAGCTCGCGCTGCCGGGTGGTCAACTCGTTGAACGTGTCGGCGAGCAGGATCATCTCTACCGGGCCGACCGGCTCGACGCGCTGGTCGAGTTTCCCGGCCTGGATGGCCGAGGCCGTCTTCGTGA
The DNA here is from genome assembly GCA_035693785.1 of Anaerolineae bacterium. Lineage (GTDB taxonomy): Bacteria > Chloroflexota > Anaerolineae > Fen-1058 > Fen-1058 > DASSFZ01. Next base: position 8,886 of record DASSFZ010000523.1, read on the forward strand.
GCGCTTCGATCGGTCGCGTGAGCACGCGCGCCGACGCAATCGCAGCCAACACCGCTAGCGCCAGCGCCAGCAGTGCAGCCAGGGCGGCCACCTTCGCCGATCGCGTCACCTCGGACAGCGCATGCGCCTGCGTGTCACTCACGACCACCTTCCAGCCAATCGCTGAGGCGCTGAGGCGCTGAGTGTTGATCGGCGCATATCCCAGCACGGCCGGGTTGTCGCGGCTGTCTGTTCCCATCAGCCAGCCTCGCCTTTGGATTTTGAGATTTGGAGTTTGAAGTTTAAGTATCTGGCCGATTTCCTGAGCGTCGGGAGAAGCAATGGCCCTCCCGTCCGGCGCGATGAGACGCACCTCTGCGCCTGAGTTGGCGTCCGCCGTCTCGATGTCGCGCTGTATGGAGCGCAGTTGCAGGGTTGAAGCCAGGACGCCTTCCATCCGGTTCGTCCGTGGGTTGAGCACGCCGGTCGCTACGAACAGCGACGCGGCGCCACATGTCGTCGTCTGGAGACGACTCGCACACGGATCGATCTGCAAATCGCCGACGTATGTACCGCCCCACCCGTCGTTCCACGCCGCATGCCACCACGCCTCCTCGCCGAAATAGAATTGGGCCGGCCGCGCGCCCTGCGCCGCAACCAGAGCGCCGTGACGATCGGTGAGGAACACATCCCGGTGCGCGAGGTCGTCCCTCTGAAACCTCAACAGCTCGATAGCCTGCGGGTTTCTGCGGATCCCCCGGACGAAATCGCTTTCATCTGGCGATGTCTGCCACAGCCGCTCGCGCTCCTTGAGAAGCGCCTGGACTTCCGCTTCGGACTGCGGATAGCTCGCGCCAGCTTCGGCGAGGCCCTCGAGCAGCACCGAGTTCTGCCGGCCGAACGCCGCGAGCGCGTCGATGCGCCGCGCGAGACTGTTGCCCACGCGCTCGGCGTTCGTCTCCGCCAGCGTCGTGAAACGCTGCCCGACCTGCGCGATCTGCGATGATCGGATCTGGAAGGCCAGCGCCCCGGTGACCAGAACGATGGAAACCGCCGCGATGCCGAAGAAGACGAAAGTGTGCTGCGTCGCCAGGTCGAGACGCGTGTAATACGGCGATTGCGGACGCAGGCGGAGCCGCCACAGCAGCACGGCAAGTCCCACCAGATGCAACGCGAGGAATGCTACCACCAAGAACGGTGCGCTGGGCAAAACTTGCCCTGAGCCTATCGAAGGGCCTGCCCTGAGCGGAGTCGAAGGGTCGACCAGGATGGTCAGGCGCTCCGGCGGCCCGATCAGGTCGACGACGATCATGCCTGCCGCGCCGATGAGGCTCAACACGGCAACGAGCGGGACGCGCTGGACGCTTCGCCTGTGGGCGACACCGACTTCGATAGGGACGAGGACGAGCAGGAACAGGCCGATGATCCAGTATTCCGTCATGAACAGCGGCGCGAGGGCAGCGCTGAGGATTTGGGACACCGCAATCAGCCAGATGCCGAGGTCGTAGCGGCGGGCGCGCGCGAAGCGTGCCAGCCACCACGCCGCGATGTGCGCCGCGAGAATCAGCGCTACCAGACCGGCGAGGGGGAGATACTGCCATGCGCGGGTCAGGGCGTACAGACCCAGCAGCGCCAGAAGCGTCACAGCGGCTATGGCGCCCGACAGGAAGGTGACGAGCCAGAAGGGGTATTCAGACCTCGGTGGGCGGGGCGCAAGCAGGCGCCGGGCAGGCAACATCATCAGCAGAGCTCTCGCAGCCAGTAATCAGTTATCAGTAATCAGT
>DASSFZ010000524.1:0-6880 GCA_035693785.1 Anaerolineae bacterium
ATCGCGTACAGCGTATCACCGCTGTTCACGACGTACGTGACCGTTCCATCCGCCTGCGGCCGGCAGCCGCTCGCGCTCGCCGTGGGTGCCTGGGCGGGCGGCGGCGCGGGCGCGCCGGCCTGGGTCGGGGTCGTGGCCGGGGCAGGGGCGATCGCCACCAGCGACGCATCGTCCCACCATGCCTCCAAATGATACGCGCTGTAACCGCGATAGTTGGAGGAAGTGAACACGGTGACTTGCCCGGAAGGACCTGCCGTCGCTTCCACGCACACTTGCTGCCAGGCATCGTGAGGATTTATCGTGGCCGACCACACGATGCCGGCGTTATCCCAGTTCACTGCGCCGTCAGGGAAAATCCCGACCTGCATATTCCCGTTTTTCGACGGGATCGACGGCGCATCCTCAAAGTCCTCGTTGTTCGCAAACAGGCGGCCGTAAGCGCAGAAGCGCAGCGGCGTGCCGGGTGTAACCTTCACGTTCTGGTGGACGCCCGCATGCCACGGATCGTATTGGTTGCCGATGTGCTGCGACGCGCTCCCGCTTTTAACGATGACCGGGTTCACTTCGGCCGAAAAATCGGGGTTGATGACGTAATCCAGTGTGCCCTCCTTCTTGCCGGTGTCCTCGAACCAGCGCCCCCAGCCGTTAGCCTGCCTGCCATTCTCGTACGGCTGCTCGAAGCCGGGGTTCACCAGCAGGTTGTCTTGCCGCGCCGGCGCGGCCAGGCCGCTCGACGGCGCCAGTACGACCAGCAGCGCGGCCAGAATGGCGATTACGCCCAGTATCTTTCTCGACATCTTACACTCCTCCGTATTTGAGTCACGTATCCCGTGTCGCGCGTGAAGATTGCGTGCGGCGTCGAATGAGCAGTATGATTGCAGCCAGGCAGCCAAGCCCCGCCGTGACACCCATCGCCATCGGCAGCACCTCCCCTGCGTCTTCGCCGGCCGGTTCGCCTGCCCGCCTGATACCGACGGCGACCTCGACTCGAGCGCCTTCGATCAGCGACACCCCCCAGCGCGAGTTCGTGGTGGCAGTGTAGCCGGCCGGCGCCTGCGCCGAGACGGCATACGCGCCGGCGGGCAGGCCGTCGAAGCAGCGCGCCGTCCCTTCGAAGCTCAGGGCAGGCGTCGACGCCGCCACCGTGCGGCCTGACGCATCGGCGACGATGAACGCTGCCCCTTCGAAGCTCAGGGCGGGTGACGGCGCGCCGTCGCCTTGATTATAAAGGGTATCGCCCGCGACATCCTCGAAAGCGCGAACACACAGCGTGCCCACCGCAGCCGGCGCGCCCCCTTCGAGTGAGGAGTTAGAGTTAGAGTGGGAAGTGAGGGCAGGCTCTTCGGCTGCCCCTTCCCTTTCCTCTTCCCCTTCCCTTCGTTCGGGGTCAGAGCCAGGATCAGGGCTTCGGCCAGGGTATGGTGCCGGAACCGCGGTAGGCGGCGTCTGCGCCGCCAGCGAAATCCGGATCGACTGGCCGACTTTCAAGACCGACGTTTCGTTCAGGCCGTTGAGCGCGTAAATGTCGCTCAGCTCGACGCGGTACGCCTGCGCGATCGCGAACAGCGTGTCGCCGGGCTGCACGACGTGAACCACGATTTGCTGCGAAAGGCTGTCCGTCGCTGGAACGCGGGTCGGCGCGCTCGCCGATTCGTTTGGCGAGCGGATCACCACCGGCGTCGGCGGCGGCGGGCCGATCAGTATCAGCTCGGCATCGTCCAGCATCACGTCGACGTGTTTCAGCGCGCGCTCGGGCTGGCTGCGGAAGAATACCGTGACCCTATCGGCCTGGGCGACGGCGGACACGCCGTACTCGCCGAACGCGTCGAACGAATCGCTCTCCTTGCTCCAGACGACCGCGTCGCTCCACGGATCGGTTCCTCCCGTCGGATCGATGCCGGCGCGCATCCCCATCGACGGCTGCCCGGCCGATTCCGCCGTGTCCTCCGCGTCGCTCGACCAGGCTTTGGCCCAGATGCTGAAGCGCACGCTCCAGCCGCGCGGCACGCCGCTCACCGTCTGATACAACCCACCTTCGTAGACTCCGAAGGAGGTAAAGACCATCTGTGAATTCTCGCCGGTGCGCACGCGCGGCGGATCGTATGGAATGCTTCGCGTCTCGCGGTACTCGGGACGGTGCCACGGCACGCAGGCGGCCTTGCCCTCGGGACACGCAGCCGGATACTCGCCGTCGGAGGGAGTGGGCTTGCGCCACCACGCCGTCCACCCTTCAGCCACGCGGCCGTTGACCCACTCGTCATTCGCCGAGCTCCACTGCCGCGCGCTATCGCCTTCGAAATCGCCGTTGTGCAGCAAATTGACCCGCGCGGTGGCGAGTGCCGGCGTCGGCGTCACCCCTTCGCTGCACTCAGGGCAGGGGCTGCGCTGCGCGGCTGCCGGGTCGTTTGCCGCCATCAGTGCAGCAACTGCCAGCGCCGCACACAGGCCACTAGGAATCAATATCCGAAAGTTCAAAGCTCAAACTCCAAACTTCAAACGGTCACCTCATAGCCTGCCTCCGCGCGCGAAGCGTGCGCGCAGCACCCAGAACAGTCCGGCGGCGGCCACGGCGACCAGGACGATGCCGGCGAAGCCGCTCAGTGCCTTGCCCAGGCCGTCCTCCGGCGCGCTGCGAGCCGTGACGCTGCTCACGTCGGCAGCAGGCCGGCTCCCGAAGTTGATGTTGACGGGCGTGCCGGGGGCGAGCACCAGCCCCCAGCGAGTGTCCGACGTGGCGACGCGCCCGGCCGGAACCTGTATCAACAGCGAGTAGGCGCCCGCCGGCTGAACGAAACAGTATGGCTCGCTCAGCCCGTCGGTCGTGCGCGTGGCGGCGACGGCAGGCGAAGCGTGCGTGTCCTGCAAGATGAAGACGACGCCGCCGACCAGGTTTTCGTCCGGGTTCATCACGTTGTCCCCGTTAGAATCCGTGAACGCGCTAACACACAGCTCGCCTGTGCTCGGCGTGGCGATCTCCGTGGCGGCAGCAGGCGTTTCGGCTGGCGTAGGCGTGGACTGGCTTGCGGCCTCGGGCAGCGCGATGACGACTTCCTGCCCGATGAGCAGCGGCGTGTCCTGATTCATGCCATTCAGCCGCAGAATCTGCTCCATGCTCACGTCATACTGCACCGACAATCCCCACACGGTGTCACCCGGCTGCGTCACGTGAACCACAGCGCCGTCGCCGCGCGGCGCCGGCGGCGGGCGCGGCTGCTGGGCGGAAGGTGGCGGCGCGACGTTGGCGCCGGCCGGCGGCTGGGCCGGCGGCGCAACGGGCGCCGCCGATCCGCCCGGAATGCTCACGGCCACCAGCTCGAGATCGTCCAGGTACACGTCGTTGTGCTTGAGCATCTTCTCAGGGCGTGAGTACGTGAACACCGTGACCCTGTCCGAGCGGGCGACGGCAGTGACCTGATAATAGCCGAACTGATCGTAGGTATCGACTTCGGGACTCCACACGACATCGGAACTCCACGGGTTGCGCCCGCCGGCCGGATCGATGCCGATCTTCATATGCATGCTCGTCTGGCCCCCGGACTGGTAGGGCGAAGGCTCTTCGCCGTTCGGCCCTTCGTCTGCCGACCAGGCGTGCATCCACGCGCCGAAGCGCAGCAGCGTGCCCGGCTGGATGCCTTCGACCGTCTGGAAGACGCCGGCTTCGTGCACGCTCCAGAACGTGAAGTACTTGAGCGAGTTCTTGCCGCTGTGGATGCGCGACGGCCCGACGCGGATCCAGTCCGTGCCACCATATTCGGGGTTGTGCCAGACGACGCAGGTTTGCGACGCGCCTTTCGGGCAGCGGTTCGGATACTTGGAGAAGTCGGGGTGCGCCGTGTCGGTGATCGGCTGCTGCCACCACCCGGTCCAGCCCTCCGGCGTGTACACCGTGTCCCAGCGGACCATCAGCTCGCCATACCACGGCGTGCACGAGATATGATTCCACGGCAGGTCGCCCTTCCACGAGCAGGGATTGAACCACGTGCCTTCGAAGCCGGGGTTCTTCAACAGGTTCTGGCCGAGCGGCACGGTGACCGGCGTCGGGGTGTAAATGACGGGCGCAGGCGTCGCAGTCGGATAGTGCGCCTGCGCCGTCGCCGCCGCATCGCCGCTGACCGTCACCAGCTCCGCATCGTCCCAATACACGTCGTTGTGGCGGCGCGCGTCGAACGGTGCGGAGTATACGAAGACGGTCACCGTGCCCGACTGCGCCCTGGCGAATGCGTCGAAGCGCACCCACGAGTCCGCAGCGTTGACCTGTTCCGACCAGCGCACGTTCGGGCTGAGCGGATCGGTTCCGCCGAACGGATCGATGCCGACGCGCATGCGCAGATCGGTGCCGCCGACCGATACGTTGAGCGGATCGTCGGACGTGGAGGTCCAGCCTTTGCCGTAGGCGGAGAAGCGTAGATCGGCGCCGGCCGTCACCTTCACCTGTTGGTATACGCCGGCGGTGTGCGTGCCGTAGAACGTGCCGAGCAGTTGCGCCTTTGCCCCTCCGTGGACGCGCAGCGGATGCGACGTCGGCTCGTACTTTGGCACCTGGTTCACGTAGTCAGGCTGGTCTTCCTGGCGTGGAATCCACCACGGCGTCCAGCCCGGCGCGATCTGCCTGGCATCGGCGTGCACGACGTACTCGCCTTCGAAGCCCGGATTGGTCAGCAGGTTCGCACTCTGCTGCACGGCCGGCGCAGCAGATACGAATCCCGGCAGCCCAGCGAGCAGAAGAGCCGCAATGGCAAACCAGGTTATCTTACGCTCGAACTGCATTGATACTCCACGCGACGAAGGACGAGAGCGGCCAAGCAGGCTGAAGCCCGCACTCCAACCGCCATATGGCTGTTGCCAAACTCAAGTCACTGATCACTGATTACTGGTTACTGATCACTCGTCGTTCGTCATCTCACGGCCCCGGCCCGCCGGGCGCGCCGAGCTGAAGCGCGCCGTCCACCACGGGGCTGTTTGCCGCGACGACCTTTAATCGCGCGCCGTTCTGTCGATCGTACAGTCCGATCGCGACGGATAACTGCGAACGACTGCCGGCGGGTAACGGAATGCGCCGCTCGTCGATGACCACGTCGCCGGCGCGCCAGGCACGCATGGGATATAGCCCGTCGCCTGCATCGCCGTCAACGGTCGTGACGAGCGCCCCACCGTCGAGCAGGTGGACAAATTGCGTCGCGTCGCCGGTCGCCGGCTCGTCGATCTGCCACAGCGTGCGCAGCAGCCACACGTCGCCCCGATCTTCGATCGCGTGTCCCAGCAGGCGGATGCCGCCCTCAAACGTCGCTTCTGCAGCGCCCCCCCTCCGGCTCCCCCCGCTCGCGGGGGGAGAGGTCGCGCCCGGCTCGACGAGCGCCAGCACCGCCATGGGATACGGCTGCGGATCGCGGTCGCCTTTCACAAGCGGCCCGGCCTTCACCTGCACCTGCGCCGGGGCCGGCCACGCATCCAATCGCGGAAGCCATTCGTCGTACGGCCACGATATGAGCATCGCAGGCGTGGCGGGTTGAGCTTCCAGGTCTGATCCGGGCGCGAGCACCATGTCCGGCGGCCTCTTCAACAGGAACGGGATAGATGTCCATTCGTGTGGGAAGACGTCGTCCATCAGGACACGATAGCCGCTTGCGCCCAGACGGTTGATCTCGCCCGCCAGCTCGACCGCGCCTGCCTCGAAGGCGTAACCAGTCTCGGCGCTCGTCGCGTACGCCGCGTAGTCGCGCAGCGTCCATAATGCCGAAACCCCAAGCACGCCGATGATAAGCCACAGAGGCACGGAGGCACGCAGACGCATGGTTTGAAATTTGGAGTTTGAAGTTATGAGTTTATTTCCCTGTGTCTCTGTGTCTCCGTGGCTAAGCTGCTCCGCCAGCCAATCCAGCCCCAGCGCCGGGAAAACCGCCACGACCGGCAGCACGCCAGCGGCTCGCAGGAAGTGCGGCGTGTCCTCGGCCAGGATCGTCGGCAGCAGCATCACGCCGAGCCAGGCCAATATAAACACGGCGGCGATCCGATACCGGGCCTGCCGGATCACGACGACGAGACCGGCGACGAACGCGGCTGCCAGCAGGACGTCGAATACCGGTCGGTAGGGCGCATTGTGGCGCGGTATCCGATCCCCCTGCCAGACGAACATGCCGAGCGCCTTGAGCGTGTTGTTAACCAGCGTGCCGGGCAGGTCGCCCCGGTTGATGCCCGGCTCGAAGACCGACACGCCGCCCGGGCGGCCCATCACCACGTCCCAGTTGCCGAGCGTGTAAATCGCCAATGGGGCGACGGCCAGGGCAAAGCCAACTGTAGCCCATACCGCGCCATTCGACAAGCGCTGGGGGAGAAAGGGGCCGGCCTGGATCCGGCGAAAAATCAAGAGAAAAGCGGCGACGAGCAGGAAGACCGGCGGCGCGAATCGGGCAGCCAGGTAGGTATACGAGGCAAGCCCCCAGGCCGCGCCTGCGATGATCCAGTCACGGCGGCGGCCGCTGCGCCAGGCGCGCGCCGCCAGCCCGATGCCGATCGCGGCGAACAGGGGCAGGAGGACGGCGCGGAACCCGATCCGGCTGAGATGGACCGGCCACAGGGTAACAGTCATCAGTGCAGCAGTGATCAGTCCAGTCCGCCTGCCCCACAACTGGCGCGCCATCCAGTACGTCGCAGGAATTGTTAACGTGCCGGCGAACGCCGCCGGCAGCCGCACGGCCAGCGGCGACGGCCCGAGCAGTCCGACCGCGAGCGCGACCAGGTAAATATACATCGGCTCGCGGCCGTGATTCGCCGGGAAGTAGATCGGCCGCTCGCCCGCCAGGACGCCCAAGGCGTCCAACCCGTTGAACGCCTCGTCATGATAAAGGCCGGGCGGGGCCGCGCCGAGCGCGGCAAAACGAAA
>DASSFZ010000525.1:0-6316 GCA_035693785.1 Anaerolineae bacterium
CGCCACAATGGGCTGCCTGGTGAGGGTAGAAAGAACCTGCGTAACGCTCGCTTGATTCGCTTCATGATTTCTCCTCGGCTCTCACCCCTGATCCCTCTCCCTGTAGGAGAGGGAAGTTGTCTATTGCTCCGGCGCGCCGGCTTCGATCCACTGCATCACGGTCTCCAGCTCCGAGTCGGTGAGCTGGCCGGGATGCCCGCCTTGGGACTGAATCCGGACGATGCCGCTCGCCTCGGGATCGCCGGGCACGATGCCCAGGCCGGAGTTGCCGCCCTTCAGTGCGCCCTCGTACGTGCTGAGATCCAGCCCGCCCAACCCTGACGGACTGCCGTGGCATGCCGTGCACTTCGCCTTGAACAGATCGCCAAGGCCGCCCGCCCAGGTCACCGCCGTGACCGGCGCGGGGGTGGCGGTCGGCAGCCGCGTCGGCAGCGGCGTCGGTGTGAGCGGCGCGAACACCGTCACCTGCTCCGGCGGCGGCGCCGGCACCGTCTCGATCGCCGTCTTCTCGAACGTAACGAAGACGAAGATACCCACCAGAAGCACGGTCCCGACCACGCCGTACACGCCGAAGAACACGCGCCGCCTCTCCTTCTTCTGCGGATCGACCGGCCGCTCGGCGATGCCGGCCTTGATGTCGGCCAGCTCGAGCGGGTGCTCGTCGAGCATCTGCTCTTCGTTGACGTAGCCGGTGAACATGCTGCGGTTGAATGTCCTGATCAGCACGTGGTACAAGTGCCACAGGAAGATGGCCACCACGGCAAGCACCGCTTCCAGGCCGTGCGCGATCTTCGCGGCGGGAACGACCTCGCCGGGCAGGATGCTCGTCGTGGCGATCGGGTTCCACAGCATAAAGCCGGTGAGCACCATGATCAGCGTGCCCCACACCACGGCCCAGTATTCCAATTTCTCTTCGAAGCCGTAGCGGCCTTGCTGCACGCGCGCTTTGCTCAGGCCCAGATTGTATTTCAGCGACTGCCACGCGTTGCGCACGTCGAACAGGCCCGGCAGCATGTGCAGCCGGCTGCGATTCACGTAAAGCCGGTAGCCTACCGCGCCGATATGGTACACGGCGACGACCATTATCGTGATCGCGGCGAGGCGATGGATGACGCGCACGCTCTCGATGCCGCCCAGCGTGACCACAATCCATTGCGAAATAGGAGCCTCCGCGTACTTCTGCGCCAGGCCGGTCACGGCCAGCGTCGTGAAACTGGCCATGAACACCCAGTGCTCGACGCGGTGTGGACGCCGAAAGCGGAGGTATTTGCGAAGTTCACTCATGACCCTGCCTCTTGCGCCGATTGAGGATGCGCCGTGCGGCATCAGTGACGACGAACACCGCCATCACACCCAGCACGCTCGGAATGAAGATCTTGTAGAACAGATCGACGAAGTACACGAGCGGCGCATTCTCGCGGCTCGGCGCGTAGTGGCCAAGCCAGGCCGCGGGGAAGTTCTCCTGCGCGCTCGGGTGGCACTTCTGGCAAGTCGTCAGCAGGTTCCGCTGGATGTTGACCGTGCTGGCCGGATCAGCCGGCGGGAGGATGTTGTGCACGCTGTGGCAGTCGATACACACCGGCTTGTTAGTCTCCTGGCCCGGGACGGATGCCTGGAAGAGGACCGTCTTGCCGTGGAAATCGGACAGATATGTCTCGAACACCTCAGTGCTGATGCCGTACTTCGCCATCAACTCTTTGTCCGCGTGACACTTGGCGCAGATTTCCGGCGAGTGAAGGCGGAAGCGCTCGACGCTGGAAGGCCCCTCTACAGTGTGCGTGCCGTGGCAATCGGTGCAGGCCGGCACGTCGGGGTTGCCTTCGCCGATCAGCGCCGCGCCGTGCACGCTGTCCTCGTAGAGCGCGTAGATCTCGGAGTGACACTTCTGGCACGTCTGCGGGATGGCGCTGCGCGGCCTCTCCGCGAACGACTCGACGTTGTGCGCGCCGTGGCAGTCGGTGCACACGGCGGCTTCGACCTTGCCCGCCGCCTGCGCCTGGCCGTGAGCATTCACGAGTGTCTGCTCGTGCTGCTGCTGGTGGCAGCGGCTGCACGAGGCGGCCTGTCGCACGCTGAACTCACGCCGGGTCTGCACCTGGATCGGCTCGTGCGGGAATCCGGTGTATCCGATATGGCACTGCACGCAGGCGTAGCCGTCTTCGCCGTGCACGGAACTGTTGTACACATCGCGGTCGATCGTCAAGAACAGCTCTTCGCCCGAGGGCAGCGTCGTGCGCATGTCGGGTTGAGTGTGACAGGCCAGGCAGGTCTCGTTGTCCACTCCCTGCGCGAGCGGTGCAGGCGCTGCCGGCGTCGCCGAAGCGCCCCCGGCGCTCAACGAGAGTGCCGCGAGCGCCAGGCCGGCCAGGCCAACCCCGATGGTCAGCCGTCTTTTAGACAAGGAATTCCCTCCAGGCGGGTAGTGGGATGGCCGACATTATAAACATGTATGGCATGCTGGACAAACGCGGGCCGACGGAAGCTCGACCCGCGCCTGTGCTTCGACAGTGGTGCTACTCTTGCGGCGGCGTATGGTAGCCGGTCGCCTTGTCGATCAACTGCTCGTCGGTCTTGGGCGTCGCCTTGCCGCCTTCGACGTGGCACTGCCGGCAGGCGAAGTCCAGCCCGATCTGCGACAGCGCCGTCGTGCCGTCCTCCGAGAACTGCCCGATCTGTTTCGGATCGATCGCCATCAGGTGCGTGCGGATGTCGCCGGTGAACTTCTCCGCGTCGCCCCAGGCCGTCTTGGCGATGCGCGGCATGTGGCAGTCGGTACATTGCACGCCGATCGCCGGGTGGACCTCCGAATCTTGGTACTGGGCCTGCTTGAAGTGGCAGTTCTGGCATTGTGTGCGCGTCGTCTGCACCGACGGGTCAGACTCCTGCGCCTTGCGCAGTTGGATCACGAGCGTGTGCGGATCGTGGCAGATCACGCAGTCGAGGGTGATGTGCTTGCTCTGGAACAGCTCCTCGTACTGCTCGTGGTGCTCGATGAAGCCGCCTGCCGCGTTGACCGACTCGACGGCGCCACGGATGTGGCAGTCGCCGCACAGCGCCGAGCTGCGCTCGATTTCCATGCTCACGCCGCCCGGATCGGACACGTGGTTGCCGCCTGGGCCATGGCAGCGCTCGCACTGGATGCCCGGCGCGGCCCACGTGCCGATGATGCCGGGCAGGTCGTCCTGGTGCGAATCGGGCGGAAACGCCGAGTAGCCGGTCGTGTGGCACGTGCCACAGTCGTACTTCAACTGAGGTGTGCCTGACTTGTACTTCACCCAACCGGCGTCCGCGCCGACGACCGCGTTGGCGTAGTTGTACTGGTTGAGATAGTTCGTATCGCTGATCGTCGCGCCCGGCTTGTCGGTGATGATGTAGCCCTGTTGATCCATGAAGCGGGCCTTCCAGCCGTACCCGCCGATGACGTAGCTGATGTCGTCCCAGGTGTAGCCTTCGGGCGGCGAGGGCAGCTCGGTGAACGGGTACACCGGCGGCTTGCCGTCGACGACCTTGTTCAGCTTATACGGGTGGCCGGACTTCATGAACGTCTCGTAGATTGTCTCGTGGCATTGGCCGCAGGTCTGGCTGCCGACGTATTCGGCGCCGACCTCTGCGGCGGCCGCCGCTTCGCCCGCCGCTCCTGCCGGCCCTGGCGGCCCCTGTGGGCCTTCCGGTCCGGGCGGCCCGGCTGGACCGGGTGGCCCCTGCTCACCCTGCGGGCCGGCGCAGCCCGCCAGCACCAGCGCCACGACTGCGACCACGCCAAACCATATGAACTTGTTATGTCGCATATGGCTTTCTCCTCTCGATGGAGTCACATCAACGCTCACGGGTTACTCAACCGTGCTTCCTCGATAGGCGACTCCTTTCGATGCGGGCTAACTCGAGAGACAACAACAATTCGCTTAGCCTGCACCCGTCAACATGGCTCAGCGATTCATATTTATGACACAGAAGTAGGGCAAACACCCCACGGAGTGGGGCGAATGACCCACAAGCATAATACTATGGGCAACCCACGGGCCTTAGTGGAATCTGTCACAAGCCTCGATGACAAACATCACTTCGCCAGTTTCCAAAGGGTTCATGGTATACTTCCGCACCAGTGATGACCGCCGAAAACGCCACGTTCGTTCGCCGCATCAGCCTGGCCGCGCTTTTCATTCTCCTCCTCGCTTTCGCGCTGCGCGTCTATCGTCTCGACGCGCAGTCTCTGTGGTACGACGAGGGGCTCAGCGCCTACCTCGCTGCGCTGCCACCCGGCGAGACGATTGCCCAAAGCGCCATCACCGATCATCCACCCCTGCACGCCCTGCTGCTCAACGTGTGGATGCGCGCTGCCGGATCGAGTGAGTTCTCGATTCGATTCGCATCGGTCTTTTTCGGGACGCTCGCCGTCGCGCTGGCGCATGCGCTGGGCCGGAGGGTGGGGGGACATCGGGTGGGGCTGATCGGCGCCGGGCTGATGGCCGTCGCGCCGATGGCGGTATGGTACGGGCAGGAGGCGCGCGGTTACTCATTACTCATTACTCTTATTCTGATCGCCGCGCTGGCTTTTTTAAGATGGGTTATTGGGGATTGGCGTCGCCGTGTGTGGCTGGCTTACATTCTCTCATGCACGGCGGCGCTGTACACGCACTACTTCGCTGCATTCCCGATAGTGGCGATCAACCTGGCGTTCCTGGTGCACCTCGCCAGAAGCAAATTGCCAGATAGGTATTCCGTGTTGCGTGTTCCGTGTTCCGGCGACAGCTCGACGCCCCACAAGCCACACGCAGCACGCGACACGCAACACGCAACACGCAGCACGCAGCACAAGATACGCGCCTGGCTCCTGGCCCAGCTTGCCATTGCTGTTCTCTTCCTCCCCTGGCTGCCCAACGCCCTGGCCCAGGCCGCCTCGAACGCCACCTATTTCCCCGGTCGCGTGACGTGGGATACGGTTGTGTTCGATACGTGGCGCGCATTTACCGCTGGCGAGCTGCCTTCCCCGGCACTCCCAGACCTGTCCCATCTGGTCAGCGTGCTGTGGCTGGCGATCATCCTGGCCGGCCTCGCCAGCCGATTCATCCGCCGCGCCACCACTCCCCACTCTAACTCTCACTCTGACCCTGTACTCGTCTTCCTACTGGTCGTGCCGCTGGTCCTGATGTCTATCCTCGCCTGGGAGCGACCCAAGTTCGCCCCGCGCTACTTGCTGCCGTCGCTGCCGGCTTTCGTCACGCTCGCCGCGCTCGGCATCGATGCGCTGCTGCGTTTTCGTAACCGCCTGCTTTTCGTCCTCGCGGCGATACTTTTGCTGTCGATCCTCGCGCTCGATCTGCTCGTGGCCGCCCAAATCCAGTTAGACCCATCTGTGGCCCGGCCCGATGTGCGCAGCGTCGCCGCCTATATCGAGGACCACGAACTATCAGGCGATGCGATCCTGCTCGTCGGCGGGCATCAAGCGCCCGTCTTCGACTACTATTATCGCGGCAGCGCAGATGTCATCCCGCTTCCGCCCGATTTGTTACCGGCCGCACAATCACCGCTCGACACGCGTGCCGTCACCCGGCTTGCGGACATTGCCATGAAACATCCGCGCGCTTGGCTGGTCTTGTGGCAGCAAAACATCGCGGATCCGACGGAAGTCATCCTGAGCGAGCTTCAGGAACAGGCCGACCACCTCGAAGTCGGGCGGAATTTCCATGAAATGTCGCTCTTGCTCTTCGACTTGCGCGACGCCGAGTTTCAGGCCGAGCCGCAGCAGCCTGTCGCTGTAGAGTTTGAGGAGCCTATCCGCCTGGTCGGATTCGACCTGAATTCAAACCGATCTCTCCCTGGCGAGGCTCTGGATTTGGCGCTATACTTTGAGTCAAGCGGGCTGATCGCGCGCAATTACCATGCCTTCACGCACCTGGTCAGCCCAGACGGATCGATTGCAGCGCAGGCGGACGGTATTGCCGGCGCGGATTCGTACCCCACATCGCTGTGGCCGGCCGGCGCGAGAATGCGCAACCGATTCAGCATACGACTGCCGCCCGACCTGCCGCCTGGAGACTACCGTCTTCGAGTGGGGTTGTACGATGACGCGGGGCGGCTGCCGCTTTCCACCGGTGGAGATGCGATCGACCTGGCGACGATAACGATTCGACCCTAAATGAGCAGCCTGATCTCTCTGTCCCACTTAATTCCGCTTGAAAACGCGGGCCGTGCCAAGTGGTCCACCGCCGACGAGTAATGTCGCGCCCTCTCCGGTCGCGGCCCTTTGCAGTTCTCCCCACGCCACAACCGCATTGGTCGAACGTTCCGGGAAAACGCAAACGCGGCCTCCTTCGTT
>DASSFZ010000526.1:0-21357 GCA_035693785.1 Anaerolineae bacterium
TAGCGTAACTTTTGCGCAATCAGCGCCCGAATCGTTGAAACGGATGTAATTTTGCACGGCCACGCCGAGGCAGGTACCCTCTCGTGCGGAGGGATTGCCTGTGAGAACAAGTGCTTCGGAGTGGCCGACGGCGAACACCGACCACGGCCTGTTGGTCGCCTTCGGCGAGTTTCTGCAACAACATGGACTGCTGGCGCGCCTGATGCAGGTACCGCTTCCACAGAAGACGCGCACCTTTGCGCCGCAGACCAAGCTGGTGGAGTTCCTGGCCGGGATCATGAGCGGCATCGCGTATCTGTCGGATCTGAATGATGGCCCGCACCCGCTGGCGAAAGACCCTATCGCCGCGCGGGCCTGGGGTCAGCCGGGCTTCGCGCACTACAGTGGCGTCAGCCGCACGCTGGATGTCTGCAACGCGGAGACGGTGGCCGCCGTGGAACGGGCCATCGCCGACTTCAGCCGCCCGTTCATCGATCAGGTGGTGCACGACCTGCTGCGCCGAGGCGAGCCGGTGATCTACGATCTGGACTTGACCGGTCAGGCGGTCAGTCCGACCAGTCAGACCTATCCCGGTGTCGCGTTTGGCTGGATGAACGACGGCGTGAAACTCGGCTATCAACTGGCACGCGTGTGTCTGTCGCCGCCGGACCAAGACCGAGTGTGGCTGGCCGGTTTTCATCATCCCGGCGACACCGTCTCCGCTGCGTGTGTGCAAGACCTGATCCGCGCTGCCGAGACGCACACGCACATTCGACCGCGGCGACGCCCCGAACTGGTGCAGCAACGCATCGCCGCGCATCAGGACAGCCTCAACCGGACGCAACGCTTGCTGGAGCAGCAACAGGCGCGGCTGACTCAGTTGCAGCAGACACAGCGTGACCTGATCGGAAAGGTGTATCATGCACACGAAGTCCTGAAAACGCCGATTTCGCCTGGAAAATCGACCCGTTTGCAGGGGCAGGTGGCGGGCTGGCGCAAGCGCCTGCCGCGTCTGGAACAGCAGATCGCCACGGCGACGCGCGTCCTGGCGCAGCACCGGGCGCGGCTGACTCAGCAACAGGTCGGACTGGCTGACCTGCAGGCTTGGCAGGCGCAGCTGGAAGCCGACAACCGCACCAACCCCGACGCGCCACCGTACTGTGAAGTGCGCATGGATGCCGGCTTCGTGTCGGGGGAGAACCTGACCTGGCTGATCGAGATGGGCTATTGTCCCAACACCAAAGCTCCCAACGACCGGACCACGCGCGCCCTGCGCGCTCGCGTCACGCCGCGCACCCGCTGGGTGCGAGTGGGGGACAATGCCGAGATGGTCGCCTGGGGCGAGTACGTCCTGCACGGGTGTCCCTATCCGCTGACGGTCGCCTTGGAACGCTTCAAAGTCGGACATCGGTACAAGTACGCCACGCTGATTCATTACCGCGATGACGGCTGGTTCCCCACTTTACCGGCTTGGTTCCAACACTACAATGCACGCCAGACGATTGAAGCTGGCAACAAAGAGATGAAAGGCCCCTTTCACGTCCAACACTTGATGAGTCGTTCCCTGGCCGGCATTCGTCTGCAAGTGCTCTTCACCGGTCTGGCCGCCAACGTCGTGCGCTGGTGTGTGCCTTGGTTGTACCGCTGCGCCGCGACACCCACCGCCAAGTTCACGCGCGTGCTGGACAGCCCCAAGCATCTGGTACGCATGGCGGCGAATACCGATGCGCTGGTCCAGCACACCTATTTCGGAACCGCCTTGCAGTTTGGGCCACAGAGTCCCTTGTCTGGCGTCACGCTGTTTTTGCGAGGCGTTCCGGCCTTTCAACTGGCGCTCGGCTTCAACCAGCCATGCGAAATTTCATCTGGATGAACGATTTGCCCTCTGGTTGCGCAAAACTTACGCTAGGCTTGCCTCCTTAACAAGCTCTGCACCAGTTCGCGCAGCGCCTCGCCCGCCTCGCCTTGCGGGGCCGCCGCGTCGAGCGCGGCCATCGCGTGCTGTGTATAATCGTTGGCAATCTGTGCTGCATACTCCTTTGCGCCGGCCAGCTCCAGTAGTTCCACCGCCTTTTCAACATCAATCTCCGGCGCGGCGTACAGTTCCCTCAGTTCCCCGCTGTTCGCCAACCCATACAGCACCGGCAGCGATTTCTTCCGGCTGGCGATGTCGCTGGCCGCCGATTTGCCGGTGACGGCCGGATCGCCCCAGATGCCCAGCAGGTCATCCTGGATCTGAAACGCCAGGCCCAGCTTCAGGCCGAACTCGGCGTAACGGCTGTCGTGGATGCTGCCTGCGATGATCGCGCCGATGGCGACCGAGCCGGCCAGCAATGCCGCCGTCTTGCCTTCGATCATTGCGATGTACTCGTCGACGGTCACTCTATTGCGCGACTCGAAGTCCAGATCGAGGTGCTGTCCGTGCGTGAGGCGCGCGCAGGTCTGGCAGAAGCGCAGATGCGCTTCGACCTGGCGATCGATCGGCACGCCCCGAGCGCCCAGGCGATGAAAAGCCGAGTGCGCCAGGGTGTACAGCGTGTCGCCGGCATTGATGGCCTTCGGGACGCCCCACACCTTCCACAGCGTGGGGCGGCCTCGGCGCAGGTCGGAACCATCTTCGATGTCGTCGTGGATGAGCGAGAAATTGTGCAGCAGCTCGAGCGCTGCCGCAGCGGGCAGGACGGCTTCGGGATCGCCGCCTGCGCCTTCGCACGCCAGCAGGCACAACATCGGCCGGATGCGCTTGCCGGCCGGAACGGACGCCGAATTGAAGCCCGTGTCGGCCCAGCCAAGATGATAGTAGATCATGCCGTACAGGCCGGCGAAGGCGTGCAAATCGGGCGCGGCTACGATCGCGCGCATCTCATCTTCAACGGCGGGCAGCCAGCGTGCAAAGTAGTGTTCGATAGGCATAAGGTCGTAGGGGCGACCCTCGCAGTCGCCCAAGGATGCACCCTTGCGGTCACCCAAACGGTCGCCCAGGGGCAGACGCAACGCGCGCCATCACATGCGAACGAGCGGTGTTTGCCGAAGCGCGTCGATGTCTCCCGCGCCTGCGCTGAACATCGCAATGCGCAGCACGCGAATGGTCTCCTCAGCGGTTTCGCACGCGGCATCGACCGAGACGGCGGCGGCCTTCAGGAACGGCCCCGCCATGCCGCCGATATTCGCGCCGAGCGCAATTGACTTGGCGACGTCGATGCCCGAGCGCAGCCCACCGCTGGCGATCAACGGCAGCTCGGGTGCGACGCGGCGCACCATCTGGATCGATTCGCTGGTAGGGATGCCCCAGTCACGGAATGCGGCGGCGACGCGCCGGTGCAGGTCGCTCGGCGCGCGGTGCATTTCCACCTGGCTCCACGATGTGCCGCCCGACCCGGCGACGTCGATCGCCGACACGCCCGCGTTGACGAGCAGGCGCGCGGAGCGCTCGGAAATGCCCCAGCCGACTTCCTTGGCGATGACCGGCACTTCCATCTGTGTGCACACGGTCTCGATCTTTTTTGCCAAGCCGGCGAAGTTCACATCGCCTTCAGGCTGGACGGCCTCCTGCAGCGGGTTGAGGTGCAGCACGAGCGCGTCGGCTTGAATCATGTCGACGGCGCGGCGGCACTCGTCGACGCCGTAACCGTAGTTGAGCTGCACGGCGCCCAAGTTGGCGAGCAGCAGGATGTCGGGCGCCAGGTCGCGCACCTTGAACGTATCCACCTTGTCGGGGTGCACCAGGCCCGCGCGCTGTGAGCCGAGACCCATGGCGATGCCGAATTGCTGTGCGGCGGCAGCCAGGTTGCGATTGATCTGGCGCGCCTGATCCGTGCCACCGGTCATGCACGAGATCAGCAGCGGCGCTTTAAGCGGCTTGCCCAGGAACGTAGTCGCCAGGTCGATTTCGGCCAGATCAAGCTCGGGCAGCGCCTGGTGGACGAATCGGTACCGCTCGAAACCGACGGTCAGGCGCTCGAAGCCCACGTCTTCTTCGAGATTGATGCGGATGTGGTCAGCTTTACGCTGCTCGACGGTCATGCGCTCTCTTTGAGGGAATTCGCGCAACTTTCAAGGAGGCGCGGGGTTTGAATGGTACGGCAGCGCAAGTCTAACACGTCTCAAACCATTGTCAAGCACTGCGCCCGTTTTCGCTTGACAATCAGGGTCAACCGGCTAAAATACGGCCATTCCCACGCGCACACCTAGGAGGGGCACATGACGGAAACATTCGATCGCATCAAAGGCATCATCGTGGAATTGTTGGGCGTCGACGCGTCCAAAGTCACAGCCGAGGCGCGCTTCCGCGAGGATCTTGAGGCGGATTCACTCGATCTGGTCGAGCTGATTATGGCGTTCGAGGAGGAATTCGGCGGTGAGATTTCAGACGAAGACGCTCAGAAAATCACGACGGTCGGCCAGGCGGTCGAGTACATCGAAACGCGCATGCCTGCCGCCAAATAGCTGCGTACGGGCCATTCCGGCGGGCCGCGATCTCATTCGGATCGCCGGCCCGTTTGTTTTGGTTTAAGGTCGATGGACGGAAAGCGTACCTCCGAGTCGACGGTCGTCCTGTCACACTTCATGCAACCCGAACACGCGAATGCGATGGGGAACGTGCACGGCGGGTGGTTGATGAAGCTGATGGACGAAGCCGGCGGCCTGTGCGCCACCCGCCACGCGCGCCGGCCGGCGGTGACCGTAGTCGTCGACTCGCTCACCTTTGTGTCGCCAGTGCACGTCGGCGATCTCGTAATCATGGAAGCGCGGCTCACGTACACCGGCCGCACGTCAATGGAAGTCGAAGTGCACGTCGAGGCGGAGAACATCCTGACGGGCGAGCGCACTTACACGAACAGCGCGTACATTATCTACGTGGCGCTTGACGAACACAACCGCCCGGCCGAAGTGCCGCCGCTGATCCTGGAGACCGACGAAGAGCGCGAGCGCTTCGAGCGCGCCCGGCAGCGGCAAGCCGAGCGGCTGGCCCGACGCGCGACGTAGCCTGAACACGTGCGAGACGCAGAAAGCCTTTGAAGTGTATTACGAGGGTGAACGTTTCTCGTGCTGGTGGGCCAGGCAGAAATGAAGCCGGCGCTGATTCTGTCCGTGTATTCCAAGGCTCTATTGTTCGTCGCGCTGCTCGTCGCGCTGGCCGGTTATTTCGGGCCGTGGGTCTGGCATCCCTCCGTCGCACTTCGCTACTCGGCGGACGATCTGGCCGAGTTCGTGAAGCTCATGCCCGTGGTCCGCTCCGGCCAGGTGTCGATCACCCGCGAACTGTTCTATCTGCCGATCTGGCTGGCGTCGATTGGCCTCGCGCTGTGGCTGGGCCGAATCGCGCGCAGCAGGTGGATGCGATGGCTCGCCGGCCTGCCGGTTGTCTACGCCTCAATGTGGCCGATGCCGACGTATCCCTTCATCCTGGATGCATATCGATCACCCGAGTTCAGCCTGTCTTTCTGGGTCAGCGTCCTCGCGGCAGCTTTGTGTGTGATCGCGCTGGCCTTCGGATCGCGGCTCCCCGATCGCGCTACGGCGAGCACGTGGATCGCGATCGGATCGACCGGTGCGTCGGTCGCACCGCTGCACTTCGTTCGCCTGCAACCGGCGCTCGACGTACTGCACGGTTGGACGATGAGCATCGGCTGGGGCATCGTCGCCGTGGTGATCGGATTTTTGACCGTCGCCGTGGCAGGTGCGTGGCAGTGGCGGCAGGCCGGCGTGAGACATTCGGTCGCGCGCGAAGGATAAGAGCAGAAGGCGACCACGTCGGCGATGGTTGACGAGGTAGATCAGTTGAGCAAGTCTTCGACGGAGCTGACGTCGGCCACGTCCGGCATGAACGGAACGTCCAGACTCAGCTGCCGCAGCTTTCGGGTGCGGCGATGGTTATCGCCTGGTTCACGTCGCTGACCTGGTACTCGATGCGAACGGCTCCGGGCGTCGTATCGCCTCGGCCGAAGAGATCCGCACTGCTGCCCTTGCCTTCGAAGACGTACTTCACGACGTAGCCGCCCGCCTCGGCCACCCACATGTCGGCGTGCGCATCGGTGAACCCGGAGGCAAACCCCAGACCGGACGTATCCGCTCGATAGTGGCGGGCCGGGATGCCGTCGATCGTCTCGACGCCCAGATCGCTCTGAGCGGAGAGGCTGCCGAAGAAAGTCGATGGATCGAAGCCGATGAGGGTCTTCGGATCGCCTTCCACCTGCGTGATGAGACATTCGTCCTCAAGCAGGGTGTAAGTCTGGCCGCCCGTGCTGACGATTTCCAACAAGTCTCCCCGATCCGCCTCCGACGAGTAGGTGACGCGCAAAGCGGCGGGCTGCCGGACGACTTCCTCCGTCCACACCAGCTCTTCGCGGAGCGGCTGGCCGTCTCGGCTTCCGTCGAACGTCATCGTCATCGCGGCGCGGTAGCTGTTCAGACTGTCCAGGCCAGCAGACAGTGCGTCCGGCAAGCGGCCGGTCGACTGCGACCCGGGAGCGCCCGCTCCCGGCTGGGACGCCTGGCAGGCTGAGAAGAGCAGCGCGGCGACGACCAGAACGGGGGCAATCCAGTGCATCTTTCTCATCTTTCTCGTTCCTCACTTAGCTCGGCGTGACGCCTGAGCGGAAATGTGCTCGTATCGTAACACACAAGCCCGCAGCGGCGAAAGATGACTCGTGTCCTTAATTCTGGCTCAAAGAACGTGCAAGGGAATAAATCGGCACTCTCGCCGCTCCCGTCGCTGCCCGAAGGGCGTGCCAAATCCGGCGGCAAGCGGCTGGATGTGTGTGGTTCGTGCACCAGAGGAATACAGGTCGCCCCGGGGTTTGCGGATAGGCCCATCGTAGAGGGGCAGGCGCGAGGGTCAGTTGTCGCGTCCGGGGTAGGGACCGTAGGAGACGATGACGTCTCTCTCCCGGAACACTTGCTTCATCGCGTCCCACCACGGCAAGCCTTCGGTCTTCTGAAAGTGCCACCACTCGACATCGGGATAGAACGAGCGCCAGCGCCAGATAGCCCGCACGCGCTCCCAACCGTAGTCGGCGGCGAGCGTCGTGAAATCGACGTAGTAGCCGGCGGGAATCCTTGCCATCGGTCTGCCGCCCGTCTCCGCGCCGGCGTCGAGCTCCCAGGGCGCCTCGCGCAGCGGCTCGCCTTGTGTGCCGTCTTGCTGTCTTGTCCGGATGTATACGCGCCAGTAGGTGACGGAGCCGATATCCTCACGGACGAAGACGATGCGGTCACCGCCGTTGTTGTACGGCGTCTGGTCGATGTCGATAGCCCGTCCAGCGACGTGATACGAACGGCGGCTCTGCCCCTCGCGCGGCGTGTGGTTCATCGGGCGCCACGACGAACCGAGCACGGCCAGGTAGTCGCTCCCGGTCTCTTGCTGGACGCGTGCGCGAAGCGCGCGGAAAGAGTCGTCAACGGCATCGCTCAAGAGATGGCCGCTGGGGCCGACGTCGTCGAGACGGACGAACACGTATGGGGTCTGGCCGGATGCAGTCGGGCTGACGACCTCGGTGTAGAGCGGCGGTGCGGCGAGCGGCGCGGCGTCGACGGTGCGGGCGACGGCATCCTCGGAGAGCGGCTGTGACGACCAGGATGGATGGCTGATGAACTCGCGGCCGCCGAACGCCTCGCGGGCCAGGCCCCAGCCGCCCAGGTTCGCCGCGATCAGAACGTCGCTCGATCCGCGGTGGTAGGTAAACGCAATGGCGCTGTCGTCGGGCGACCAGGCCGGATGGCTGCCCTGCCCGAACAGGCCGACCTCGGCTTCCTGCAAGCTGCGGAACGCCGGATCGACCGTGTTGACGTAGATGAGTTGATCGCCCGGCCGGCCGGACGTGTATGCCAGCTTCAGCCCGTCGCTCGACCACGCCGGGTTGTCTTCGTCGCGGTCCGGGCTGTTGGTCAGGTTAGCCAGGTCTTCCTCGCCCTGTTCCGAATCCAACGGCAGGAGGAAGATGTCCTTGTTGCCCTCGCGGTAAGAGGCGAAGACGATGCTTTTGCCATCAGGTGACCAGGCCGGACTTACGTCCGGCGCGGGATCGCTCGTCAGGCGGGTCACGCGGCTGCCGTCCTCGGCGCGCATCATGTACAGGTCGAAGTTGCCCTCGCGATACGATTCGAACACGATCCATTCGCCGTCGGGTGACCAGGCCGGCGCAGCTTCGTACGTGTTGCTGAAAGTCAAGCGGGTCGTGACGCCCGATTCAAGCGCCATACGATAGATGTCCCAGTTCCCGTCCCGATGCGAGGCGAAGGCGAGCTGCGCGCCGTCGGGGGAGAAGGCCGGGTCGCGGTCGTCGGCGGGATGGCTGGTGAGGCGGATCAGCCCGTTGCGATCGATGTTGAGAGCGTAGACGTCGGAGTTGCCGTTGCGCCGCAGTACGAACCCGATCGCGCCGCCGCCGCCGAAGGGATCGGGCGTGGGGGTCGGGGTAGCCGGCGCAGCCGTCGGCGTAGGCGTTTGGCGAGGCGGCAGCGCCATGGGCGTCGGCGTGAGGACAATGGTCAGCACGGCCGGCGCGGCGAGCGGCTGCAGGGCCAGCACGGCGAGGACGACGAGCAGGACGACGTTGGCCGCGACGAAGGCCAGCAGCAGGCGCAACTGGCGACGTGTTAAAACGACCACTTGCGCCGCAGCCTGCGGCGGCTCGCCGGCCTGTGTGCCAGGCCGAGGTCGGCGGAATCGCTCAAACACCGAGCGCATGGCAGCGACTATACACGGGCTGTATCGGCGTGTCAAGGAGTACGTGAGTCAGGAGCATAACAGTGCGTTTTGCGCTCTGTGGGCGCGGGGGAGTTGTGTTATACTGTGTGTACCAGACGACCGGGCAAGGAGTGGATGAATGGGCGATCTCATGGGCAAGGTGGAAAGCGAGCGTGGGGCGCTGGAGCGCCTCGGAGGCAAGATTCCCGGTTTCCGGGGGTACCTCGCGCGCGAGAAGCGACGCGACGCCGACAAATTGCTGCGCGACGCCGTCGCGCGACGCTTCGAGGCGCAGTTGCGCCGGCTGCCCGACCTGCAGATGCAGCTTGTGTCCGCCGGCAGAATCGAGCACGTCGACGACGTCGAGCGGGCCGTGATCCGGCTGAACACATTCGTCGATCGCGTCAAGACGACGCCGCGCGGCTACGCCGGCTTTTTCGACGCCGTCAAGATCAACGAGGACGAGCTGGAGCAATTGTATCATTGGGATACGCAGTTGCTCGGCGAAGCGGATCAGATCGCGCTGTCGATCGATGCGCTTGCGGCGGCGATCGGCGGGACGGGTGACACCGGCGCGGCCGTGCGCGACCTGGTCGCGTCCAGCGCGGCGATCAACGAGCTATATTCGAAGCGCGAGCAGGCGCTGCTCGCATCTGTGTAAGGAGAAAACTATGCCTCGCATCATCGACGTCGTCGAATTTGTCGACGAAACCGAAAATGAAATCGTCCATCGTATACCGGAGCGCGGGTCGGGCGACTTCCGCTTCGGCTCGAACGTCATCGTGCGCGAGAGCCAGGTCGCGATCTTCTTCCGCGACGGGAAGGCGCTGGACGTGTTCGAACCAGGCAAGCACGTCATCAGCACGGCCAACATTCCGCTCCTGATCGATCTCCTGAAGCTCGGCACCAGCGGCAAGACGCCGTTTACCGCCGAAGCGTATTTCGTCAGCATGCGCGAATTCATCGACAAGGGTTGGGGCACGCCGGAGCCGATCACGATGCGCGACGCCGACCTGGGCATGGTGCGCCTGCGCGCCAACGGCACCTACAACTTCGAGGTGTCCGATCCGTCGCTGTTCGTCAACAAGATCGTCGGCACGCAGGGCATTTACGAGACGCCGCAGGTCGAGAATCTCCTGCGCGGCCTGATCATCAGCCGGTTGACCGACCTGCTGGGCGAGATGAAAAAGTCGCTGCTCGACCTGCCGGCGATGTACGACGAGATTGGCGCGGCGACGAAGGCCAAGGCGGAGGACGATTTCGCGGCGCGCGGCCTGAGACTGAAGACGCTGTACGTTCGCTCGATCTCGCCCACGGAGGACACGGCGAAGGCGATCGACGAGCGCGCGCAGATGGGCGCCATCGGCGACATGGCAAAGTACATCCAGTTTCAGGCGGCACGCGGCATTCGCGACGCAGCGCAGAGTCCATCCGGCGGCGTGGCCGGCGCCGGCGTGGGGCTGGGCGCGGGGCTGGGCCTCGGCCAGATGATGGCCGGCGCGATGGCGCAATCGCTTCAGGCTCAGCCGCAACAGCCTCAAGCGCAGCAGGCGGCTGCCGCGCCGGCGCCCGACGTGATGACGCCCGCCGAGGCGGCGGCCTACTTGAAGGTCACCGAAGAAGAGATCAAACAGATGATCGATTCCGGCGAGATCAAGGCGAAGAAGGTCGGAAAATCCTTCCGAATCGCCAAGAAGACGCTGGACGACTTCCTGGCGTCGTAAAGGGAGGAATCTCTCGTCTGACTCAAACTCCCAACTCCCAACTCCAAACTTCAAACTTCAAAAGTGTCATTCCGAACGGAGTGAGGAATCTCTCCTCCGATCGGCGAGTGCGGGATGCTGATGTCGAGATGCCTCGTCATTCCCTCCGGCGTGACATGCTCGGCGCCGATCGTGCGGCACGCGAGTGTCTACCGTGCCGGATGATTTACTGTGCCATGTGTGGCACTCGCAGTGACGCCTGAGTAGTTACCATGCGCCGAACGCGCGAATGGCTTCGGCCACCTGGCGCGCCTGGTCTGTAGTGAGTTCGGGGTATATCGGCAGCGAGAGGACTTCCCGCGCGGCGCGTTCGGTTTCCGGCAAGGCCCCGGCGCCAGCGAGGCGCCCTCGATACGCCGGCTGTAGATGGATCGGCACGGGATAGTGAATGCCCGTGCCGATGCCTTTGTCGCGCAGGTATGCGGCGAGTGGGCCGCGCCTCGGGTGGCGAATGACGTACAAGTGGTAGACATGCACGCAGCCGTCCGGCGCGGCCGGCCTGTGCACGCCCGGCGGCAGCACCTCGTCGTAGATCGCGGCAAGCTCGCGCCGGCGCGCGTTGTCGGCGTCGAGGTAGCGCAGCTTGACGCGCAAGATTGCCGCCTGCAGCTCGTCGAGCCGCGAGTTCCAGCCGGAGATCGAGCTGACGTAGCGCTCCGACCAGCCGTACTCGCGCAACAGGCGGGCGCGTTCGGCGAGCTGCGCGTCGTTCGTCGCGACCAGGCCGCCGTCGCCGATGGCGCCGAGGTTCTTCGTCGGATAGAACGAGAAGGCGGCGATGTCGCCCCACGATCCGACGCGCCGTCCGCGATACGTCGCGCCGTGCGCCTGGGCGCAGTCTTCGATGACCTTCAGGCCGTGACGCCTGGCGATGGAGACGATCGACTCGAGATCGGCCGGCGCGCCGTACAGATGAACCGGGATGACCGCCTTCGTGCGCGGCGTAATCACCCGTTCGAGCTGTTGCGGATCGAGCGTGTACGCGTGAGGATCGATGTCGACCAGGACCGGCGCAGCGCCGGCCAGATCGATCGCCGCGACGGTGGCGACGGCGGTGTGTGAGACGGTGGCGACTTCGTCACCCGGCCCGATGCCGCACGCCCTGAGCGCCAGGTGCAGCGCTTCGGTGCCTGACCCGACGCCGATCGCGTGCTCGACGCCGACGTATTCGGCGAACTCGCGCTCGAAGGCGCGCGTCTCTTCACCCAGGATGTAATGTCCGGCGTCGAGCACGCAGGCGATGGCTGCGTCGATCTCGGAACGATGCGCGGCGTACTGAGCCTGAGGGTTGGCAGGGGGGATATTCATGGCTTGCAAAAGGTGACCGGCACCCCTCAGGTGCCGGTCACCTGGATCGTTACGGCAACTGCGTCACGGTGTAGTTGTCCCAGTCGACCTCAAGCGGGGTGCCGGTGCCGTTGACATTCGCGGACCTGATGTACACTCCAAACTCGCGCGTGCCGGTCAAGGTGCCGTCGCTGACAGTGGCGAGCTGGACGTTGTTGACAAAGATCGTGATCTGATTCCCCTGTCGCCGAACCTTCAGGGTGTCCCACACGCCGTCGGCGTTCGCGCCGGACGGGATGGGCGTGCGGTCAACCAGCTTGTTGCAGTTGGTGCCGTCTCCGGTGTTGCACAGCTCCAATTGGAAGTCGGCCGGCCGGTTGCCGTTCGGCGGACTCGGGAATTGCAGAGCGAACGCGTAGTAGTTGGCATTGGCATTGAACCTGGGTTCCGACCCGCTGCGCGAAAACGCATTGGTGTCAGCCCCGAAGATGATGCCGTAGCGGGCATTGTCTTTGCTCTTGTACACATTGAACTGGGCACTGATCTCGTAGTTGCCGGATACGCTCACATTCGGTCCAGCCATTGTGACCAGGAATAGCCGTGTGTTGTACAGGTACATGCCCGCGCCGGGGTTTCCGCCGGTCAACCCTTGCTCGTAGGTGGTCGTGCCGCCTTCTACCTTTGTGTAACTCTGGCCCCAGGCGACAAAGTCGGGGTCATTCTCGCCGCCGACCGACCACGTGTAGTTGTACAGATAGGGCGCCGGCGTCGGGGTCGGGGTGACCGTCGGGGTCGGGGTGGCGACGGCGAAGTCTCTGGCGACGTGCGGCAGGTAGCTTCGGCTGTACGGCGCGGCGCGCAGGCTGACGTTGTCGATCAACACGCCCTTGCCGGTGTTGGCGTCGCCGTTGCTGTGGAAGTAGAAGCCGAGGTACACGCTCGACTTGCCAGCGTAGTCGGTCAGCTTGAACGTCGGCGTCATCCACTCTGTGAAACTGGACGATCCGGAATGTAGCTCACCCGTGAAGTGGGTGCCGTCGTCGGAAACGCCGAATGCGAAAAGGTCGCCCGACCCGCTGCCGTCGACCGCCGGATCGGCGTCGAGCCGATAGTTGAACGTCAGCTCGGCGTCGTAGTAGTCGCCCAGATTGACCGGGCCGTAGATCATCCACGTGCCCATGTTGGCCGGATAGTCATCGGTGTCTGGATCGAGGCTCGTGCCCGGCGTGCCGTCGCACGTGCCGCAGGCGACCCACGCTGTGTCCACATACGCGCCGGAGACTGATGGGGACACGCGATTCCAGTAGAAGTTCACGCTATTCGTGTCGGTGAAGATGTACCACTTCGTCGTGGTGCCGACTACGCCGAACGACACGTCGAAGCCGACGCCGAACGTCTCGGTCAGCAAGCGCGATGCCGTCGGCGGGAGCGGAGTGAAGCTGCTTGCCCCTATCGCCGGGTCGGCTTCATGGAATACGAACGGCGGCTTCAGCGGAACCGGTTCCTGATACTGGCCGATAGCGACGGCGCCCTGGAATACAGTGAGCGCAACGGGGAACGCCAAACCGACCAGCAAGGCGGTAATCGCTCCCCATCGAGAACTTGTTTTCTTGTGCATGATAGTCTCCCTTCTTGCATGTTGTCATACCAACCGAACGTGCGGCTTCACCAGTAATGCCGCCGGTGCATCCGGAAATATTCGAGCGAGCGGGTCAGCCCCTCGCGCAGGCCGGTGCGCGGCGACCAGCCTAGCTCGCGGCGAATCAGCGTGTAATCCGCCACGTAATCTCCGATGTCGATGCGCTTGCGATCGGGCGGGAACGGAACGAGCCGATACTCGCCGCCGCCGTTGATATCGATCAGCAGCCGCGCCAGGTCGGCGAGCGAGATGGATTCCCGGCTGCCCAGGTTGTAAATCCGGCCGTCGGCGCGTGCGTCGAATGCGCACATGAGCATGGCCTCCACGACGTCGTCGACGTAGTTGAAGTCGCGACGCTGCGCACCGTCGCCCCACACTTCGATCGGCTCGCCGTCGACGATGCGCCGCAGCCAGATGCCCAGGAACGTCTGCCGCGCGTCTTTCACCCGCATGCGCGGCCCGTAGGTATTCGTCAGGCGCAGGCTGGTGACGCGCAAGCCGTAGACGTTGTGGTACAGAATGTGATACCACTCGCCCGCCATTTTGTTGACGCCGTTCACGTCGGTCGGGTGGAGCGGGTGCTTTTCGTCGACCGGGACGTAATCAGGCTTGCCGTAAATCTGGCGCGTGCTGGCGTACACGATGGCGATGGTCGGGTTGTGCTTGCGACACGCCTCCAGGATCGACAACTGGCTGCGGGCGTTGATCTCCAGATCGGTGTACGGGTCGGTCATCGAATCCAGATGGCTGGTCTGGCCGGCCAGGTTGAACAGCACGTCCTGGCCGCGCACCAGGTAGTCCATGCTGAACTCGTCGCGCACGTCGGCGATGTTGACGCGCAGCCGGTCCTCGTAGCCGCTGACGTTGAACAGGTTGCCGCCGTACTCCGGGATGAGCGAATCGACGAGGATGACCTGTGCTTCCAGATCGACCAGCCGCCGCGCGAGCGTGCTGCCGATGAATCCCAATCCCCCCGTGATGAGGACGCGCTTGCCCGCGAAAAAGGACTCGAGCGTCATGGGATCGGCTCGCGCGGGCTGGCCTGTGCGGGCGCGGCTTCTTGTGCGCCGCGCAGGTGCTCGCGCTTGACGACCAGCCGCCACCACCAGCCGACCATGGCCATTAACGTGCGCGCCACGCGCGCGAAATTGAAAAACTGGGACTGGCCGTACTGCCGATACCAGTGATGCACCGGCACCTCGACGATGCAGAATCCCGCATCCTGTATCTTTTTTACCATCTCAAACGTAATCGTGCCAGTCGTCGATTCAAGGGTTACCCGGTCGAAAATGCTGCGCCGCATCAGGCGGAAGTCGCAGTCCACGTCGCGGATGACCAGCCCGAAGGCGAGCTTGACGAAATACTGGTACGCCAGGCCGATGGCAACGCGGTGAATCGGATCGTGACGCTTGATCTTGTAACCGTTCACCATATCCACGCCGTCGGTCACGGCCTCGACGAGGAGCGCCAGCTCGCGGGCATCGTACTGCGCGTCGCCGTCGGTGTAGAAGATCCAGTCCTTCGTCGCGGCGGCGAACCCGGCGCGCAGCACGCCGCCGTACCCGCTAGGCTGAGCGCGATGGAAGACGCGGAGGCAGTCGTAGCGCCGCGCCATCTCGTCGAGGACGCGTCCCGAGTCGTCCGCCGAGCCGTCGTTGATCACGACGACTTCGTAGTCGTCTGCGACGTCGTGGAGCGTCTGCACGGTGCGGATGATCATCGTCGGGATCGTGCCGGCGTCGTTGTAGCAGGGAAAGAAGGCGGTGACGCTGGAGAGTCTCTTGACGGGTTGCTGCATGGTGATGTCTTGAATCATTGAGTCGGCGGCGCGTTCATTCGTTTATCCGTTGTGTCGAAGGCAATCCGCTGCCTTTCTCTGGCCCAGCGCGACGACGGTCAGGCCGAACGGCAGCTTCGTGCGCGCGACGAACGGCGCTTCGAGGCTCAGCACCCACCTTAACGGCGCATTCATCCGGCCTGTCCCGATCGTGAGGTCGGAGCCGGGCTGCCGGTCGGACAGGACACGTTCGGACGCCCGCTTCAGCACCGCGAGCGGGAAAAGCAGCATGTTGGCGTACGACACGCGCACCGGGACGAGACCGGCCTGCCGCAGCTTGCTCGAGATCTCGGGAGCAGTGTAGCGATGGCGGATGTGTACGGCCTCGTCGTGCTTGCCGTGGAGCCAGTCGTAGGCGGGCAGCCGGAGCAGCACGTGACCGCCATCGCGCAGGACGCGCGCGAACTCGCTCAGGGCTAACCCGTCGTCGGCGACCGAGCGCTCGCACAGCACGTCGAACGACGTCACGAGATCGAACGAGGCGTCCGCGTACGGAAGCGTCAATACGGACGCGCGGCTGAGCCGGTCGCGGTTCCGCATCCGGCAGAAGTGCAGCGCCTCGGCGGCGAAGTCGAAACCGGTGACCCGGCCGTAATCGGCCAGGTATCCCATCACCGCGCCGGTGCCGCAGCCCGCATCCAGAATGTCCAGATTGCCGTTCTGCCCGATGGCGCGATCGAGCATGGCGCGCGTGATCGTCTCCATGCCACGATACCACCAATGCGCGTCTTCGACGCGATACATCACTTCGTATTCTTCGGGATTCATGACGCAGGAGCGGGTTCGAGGAGGCGTCCCAGCGCGGCGCGCATGTCGCGCGACAGGCCGCCTTTCGGTCGGGTGCGCAGCAAATCCTTCAGTTTCTTGACGTGGACGGCCGGCACAGGTGAATCGGAAATGTCCAGCTCAGCGTTTGGGTGCAGGAAGACGACGATGGGCTGAACCTCGACCGGCGTATCGGGCATTTGCCGCGCCAGGAAGCGCTGCAGGCGCGCCGCTTCGGCGTGCGCCTCGCGCGTCGGGTTGCCCAGACCTTCTTCGCTCATCCAGGTGAAGATGCGGCGGATGCCGGTCGGGTTCTTCCAGCGCCCGTTCTTGAAGGAGATGCGTCCGGCCTGCGCTTTGGGGACCAGCACGTAGACAGCGTCCGCCGTGAGCAGCACGTGCGACGCGGGCGCAGCGTAGTTCACCAGCGTGTAGCGATCGTCGAATCCCTTGAGCGCCTTCGCCAGTGTCAAGTGCGGCAGCTCACCGCGGTCGAAGCGGCGCATGTACATACCGCCAAATTGCGACAAGAGGATGCCCAGAATCAGGCAAGCGAAAGAGATGGGAAACAGGTCCGCGCGATTGACGTTGAGCGAAATGAGAAGCCCCGTCACCAGCAAGCCGAAGCCGCCGAAGAAGGCATAGCGGCCGATGCGGCCGCGCGTTTTGATGTATTTGTCGTTCTGTACGATTTTCACGCACGCACCCTGCTCAATCAGGTTCTGCCGTTGCGATACTGTCCGAGCACCAGGCACGCATTGTGGCCGCCCAATCCGAAGGAGTTGGAGATGGCCACACGCACGCGAGCATCCCGCGCCTCATTCGGCACGTAATCCAGGTCGCACGCGGGATCAGGCTCGCGGTAGTTGATGGTCGGGTGGACGTGCTGCGTGACGACAGCCATGGTCATGCCGATGGCCTCCAACGCGCCCGCCGCGCCCATGGCGTGGCCGATCATCGACTTCGTCGACGAAATGGGTATACTGTACGCGTGCTCGCCGAACAACGTCTTGATCGCCAGTGTCTCGACGACGTCGTTCAGTTGTGTCGCGGTGCCGTGCGCGTTGATGTAATCGACTTCGCTCGGATCGACACGCGCGTCGCGTAAGGCCCACTTCATGGCGCGCACGGCGCCCGCGCCGTCGGGGTCCGGCGCGGCGATATGGTAGGCGTCCGACGAGGAGGCGTGTCCCAGCACTTCGGCATAGATGCGCGCGCCGCGCGCTTTGGCATGGTCGAGCTGCTCGAGCACGACGATGCCGCACCCTTCACTCAGCACGAAGCCGTCGCGCGTGCGGTCGAACGGGCGCGACGCAGTCTCCGGCGAGTCGTTGCGCGTGGACAGCGCACGCATGAGGCTGAAACCGGCGACGGCGAAGTCGCGGATCAGCCCTTCCACGCCGCCCGCGATCATGATCTTCGCTGCGCCACGGCGGATATACTCGGACGCTTCGCCGATGGCCTGCGTGCCCGTGGCGCAGGCGGCGACGACGACGTTGATCGGGCCTTTCGCCTGCACCAGTTGGCTGACGTGATGCGCGGGCATGTTGGCCAGCGAGGCGGCAATGCCGAGCGGATTGCTCGCGCGCAGCCCACGCGTGCGGAATACCTGCAACTCGTCGTCGGCCTTGTCGAAATTGCCGATGCCGGTTCCGATCAGGACGCCGATATCCTCTTGCAGCGCCTCGGGCGCGGGAGTCGACAGCCCGGCGTCGGCGAGCGCTTCGCGCGCCGTGGCGACGGCCAACTGCGAGGCGCGTCCCATGCGGCGCGCTTCCTTGAAGTTGATCCACTTGGCCGGATCGAAGTTCTTTACTTCGCCGGCGAAGCGCGTCGGCAGGTTGCTCGCATCGAACTGGGTGATGGGCGCGATTCCGGAGCGGCTTCCGATCAGGCCGTCCCACAGCTCGGCGGCGGTGTGGCCGAGCGGTGAGATCGCGCCCATGCCGGTGATGACGACACGTTGAGAATGGGGTCGAAGTTCCAAGCGTGAATAGCCTCACATAAAGCGCGGCGGCGCGCCCCGGCGGCCGGGCGTCACGCCACGACGCCGATTTGCATGTGCTGCAGCCCGTCCTTGACGCGCTCGACGATGCGCCCGTCGGCGACGCGCATCGCGGTGCGGATCGAGTTGCGAATGGAGTACGCATCCGACCGGCCGTGGCCGATCAGCACGTTGCCGTCGACGCCGACGAGCAGCGCCGCGCCGTACTCGCGCACGTCGACATACTTGCGCATGAGCTGCACGTTGGGCAGCAGCAACAGCAGGCCGGGCAGCATCAGGATCGCGCCGGGAATCATCAAGACAAGCCCGATCTTGCCCAGCGCCCCGGCCGTGAGCTGCCGGCGCACGAACTTCACCAGAAATGAGAGGATGCCCTCGGTGTACTTGAGGACGACGTTGCCAGTGAAGCCGTCGGTCACGATCACGTCGGCCTTGCCTTTGGGGATGTCGCGGCCTTCCAGGTTGCCCACGAAGTTCAGCGGGCTGCTCTTCAGCAGCCGGAAGGTCTCGCGCACGACCGTCGATCCCTTGTCTTCTTCCTCGCCGTTGGAGACGATGCCGACGCGCGGGCGCGGTATGCCAAGCACGTGCTCGGCATACAGGCTGCCCATCAGGGCGTTTTGCACCAGGTTCTCCGGCTTGGGGTCGGTGTTCGCGCCGAGGTCGACGAAGGCCGCCGGCGTCATCGAGGCCGGCCACACCGAGCAGATCGCCGGCCGGTCGATGCCGCGGATGCGTCCCAGGATGAACAGCGCGGCGGCGAGCGCCGCGCCGGTATTGCCCGGGGTCACGAAGGCGTCGGCTTCGCCGTGTTTGAGCAGGCGCATGCCGACGCTCATCGAGTTGTCCTTTTTCTCTTTGACGGCCATCGTGTGCTCGTGCATTTCGATGACCTCCGAGGCGTGCACGATACGAATGGCCAGTCCTTGCGTGTGGTGCCTGGCCAGCTCCGTTTTAAGCGCATCTTCTTTACCGACCAGGATGATCTCGACGCCGAAATCGCGAGCGGCCTGAACCGCGCCGTCGATCACGACGCCCGGCCCGTGATCGCCGCTCATCGCGTCGACTACGATTCGCATGTAAGTCCAACTCCGGAAGAGGCTGTTGAAAAGCGAACTGGATTGTACCCGACGGGTGCGGAGTTGTCAAAGAGGCTGGGGATTGAGGCGTGCGGGAGCGGAGCGGGCGAGCGCCGTCAGTTCAGCGAGAACGGTGGAGCGTCGCCTTGGGCCAGGCTGGGCAGTGCGGGTGCAATCGCCAGCGCGCGGTTTTCGCGCTTGAGCGCTTCGATGCAGCCGGTCATCAGGCTATCGATCGTGGGAAGCGACAGCAGCGCCTGCTTTTCCGGGTTCGGAATCTGCAGGACGATCGCCGCCAGATGAGCGAGCGGCGCCGGCTCGTCGGGCATGTCATCGAGCTGAACGGTGTTGCCGGTGGCGTGGGCGAGGCGCTGAAGGTAGGTCGTGAGCAGGCTCTTCACGTGCGCCGTGCGTGGATCGGGCTGCTCCTGCGCCAGCGGCTCCCAGGGCCACAGGTCGACGTCTCCGCTCAGGTAAGGGCGGTTGTGCCGGAGGCTGAGCACGCGGAAGCGCGCCTGGCCGACGCACAGGATATTGAAGCGGCCGTCGTCCAGGCGGTTGACCTGCTCGATGCGCGCCGTCGTGCCGACGTCGAACGGCGTGGCCTCCTCGCCGACCTCCGCGCCTTCCTGGATGAGCACTACGCCGAACGTCGACTGCCCGGCCAGGCATTCGGTCACCATCAGGCGGTAGCGTGGCTCGAAGATGTGCAGCGGCAGCAGTTGCCCCGGGAACAGGACGGTATGCAGAGGAAAAAGCGGGAGGCCGACGATGTGTGTCACGCTCGAATTGTAACCCGAATCGAGCGGCGATGCCAGTGCATTTGACACGGAGCGCTGGATCGGGTACACTCTCGCGTGAACCGGCGGCGTAGCTCAGTGGCAGAGCAGGGGACTCATAAGCCCTTGGTCACAGGTTCGAATCCCGTCGCCGCCACAGGAACTCGCGGAAGCAGCCAACTGGCGGCCGGCGTCCGCGAAAAGCCTTCATCTTGGGGCCTGTTCTAGAGAACGGGCCTTTTTGTTTCCCCAACTGTGGCATCGCAAGAAGCCGTCCGCATTCTGCCGGTTCTTGCGGAACGGTAAAGACCCGGCGAAAGTGTCCGACCTGACCTTGGAGGACGGACGCGCATTCGTGAAGTGGTTCAATCTGTATAAGCTCGATCGCGGTCCGCACCAAGGCCAGAGTCCCTTAGCATAAGACCCAAGTACTATTACGAGTGGTTGATGCCACCCGTGTTGTGCGTGCCGGCCACCACATCCGGTGGTCTAGTAAGATCGGCCTACTAGATCGGTTTCCGATTTGATTTACGCCGTGAATCGGTTAGACTGGTGGGCATGAAACCTTACTCCCAAGACCTTCGCAAACGTGTAATCGCCGCGGTCCGCGCCAAGCGCCAGTCGCTGTCGGAGATCGCCCGGACGTTTGGGGTGAGCGAGTCCACCGTCGACAAATGGGCCAAGCGCTGGCGCGAGACAGGCAAGGTGGCGGCGCGACCCTTTGCCGGTGGGCGCCGACGCGCCTTGCGCGAGTGTGCGGCCACGCTGCGAGCCGAAGTGAAACAGCAAGCGGATGTGACGCTCGATGAGTTGTGCGAACGGGTGCGGCAGCGTGACGGCGCGGTGGCCAGTCCGAGCATGATGTGCCGGGAGTTACAGCGCCTGGGTTTGCCACGAAAAAAAAGTCGCTCCACAATAGCCAACGCGACACACCGCGTGTAAAACGGCTGCGGCGGGCCTTCGCCCGACGCGTGAACGAGAGTTTGTGCCACATGCTCAAACGACTGAAATTCCTTGATGAATCGGGGGCGCATTTGGGCTTGACGCGCCGCTGCGGTCGAGCCGCGCCGGGCGTGCGGGTGGTCGAAGCCACTCCCGGCGACTCGGGCGCGCATTACACCCTGGTCGCCGCCTTGGGTTGGACGGGGGTGCAAGCGCCCTGGCTGTTGGACGGCGCGATGGATAGCCTGGCCTTCGAGGTCTACACCGAACAGGTGCTGGCGCCCACCTTGCGCCGAGGCGACGTGGTGCTGCTGGACAACCTGTCGGCGCACGCCAGCGAGCGGGCGCGCGGGTTCATCGAAGCGCGCGGCGCACGCGTCGAGTTTCTGCCGCCCTATTCGCCGGACCTTAACCCGATCGAAAAGTGTTGGGCCAAGATCAAAGAAGCCTTGCGCGCAGCCAAGGCGCGCACGCTGGATGATTTGCTGACCGCGTTCCATCGGGCCTTGCTGTCGGTGAGCCGAGAAGATGCTATCGCGTGGTTCGCTCATTGTGGCTACACGATGGCGTAAATCAAATAGGAATTCGCTCTA
>DASSFZ010000527.1:0-5600 GCA_035693785.1 Anaerolineae bacterium
GCGTCGACGTGCTGCCGCGCTGTCTCGCGGCGCTCTGCCGGCAATCGGTCGAGCCGTCGAGATACGAGACCATCGTCGTCGACGATGGCTCGACGGATCAGACGGCTTGGGTTGCAGAGCAGCGCCTTGAAGGGCATCCTCACACGCGCGTCGTTCGGATCGCCCACGCCGGGCCTGCCGCTGCCCGCAATGCCGGGGCGCGCGCTGCTCGGGGTGCATTGCTGCTGTTCACCGATGCCGACTGCGAGCCGGCTCCCGATTGGATCGAGTGCCTGGCTCGGGCATTCGATGATCCGGGCGTGGCCGGCGCTAAGGGTACCTATCGCACGCGCCGGGCGGCGCTCGTGGCTCGCTTCGTGCAGCAGGAATATCAAGACAAGTACGATCGCATGGCCCGCCGGCCGTCGATCGATTTCGTCGACACGTATTCGGCGGCCTACCGCCGTGACGTGTTCCTGGCAAGCGGCGGCTTCGATACGGCCTACACCACGGCTTCGGTCGAGGATCAGGAATTATCGTTCCGATTGGCGTCGCAGGGTCACCGGCTGGTGTTCGTGCCGGATGCAGTCGTCTACCACCCACATGATGTCACCCTGCTGGAATACCTGCGGCGCAAGTTCGGCATCGGCTACTGGAAGGCGCTGCTGCTGCGGCGCCATCCCGACAAAGCGGTGCGCGATTCGCATACCCCACAGGTGATCAAAGTTCAGATAGGTTTGCTGGCGGGGTCGCTCGGTCTGACACTGGCCGCTGCATTTGCGCCCGCGTTGAGTGCGGTGGCGATCGGTGCGTGGCTCCTTCTGTTTCTCACGATGCTGCCCCTGCTCACCAAGATCACGCGGCGCGATCCGGCGGTGCTGCCCATCGCGCCGCTGATGATCGTGCTGAGAGCGCTCGGGTTGGGAGCGGGCCTGGCGAGTGGCATGCTGGCGAACGTCGATCGGGTTTCAGCACGGCGCGGGCTGGTCGCAATTGGGTTGGCCGGGATCGGCCTCCGGCTGGCCGCCCTTTTCCTCTTCGGCCTCGAACAGCCGCCGATCACTTTCGAGTACGGCGCGATCGCGCGCCACCTGCTGGATACCGGCGCTTATGCCTTTAACACCTATGGGTTTGAAGACTGGCACGCGTCGTCGTTTATGCCGCCGCTGTATCCGGCCTTCGTGGCGCTCACGATGGCTGTCGCCGGGGATCAGTTCTTTGTGGTGCTGCGCCTGGCGCAAGTGTTGGTGTTCGCGCTCGGCTGTTTCTTCAGTTACGGCATCACGCAGGAAATGTGGGGCAGGACCGGCGCGGCGCTCCTGGCCGCACTGGGCGCCGCCGTCTACCCACCCTTCGTGGGTCACGTGGCGCAGGCCAGCACGGCCATCTTCGACGTCGTTTTGCTGCAGGGCTTCGTGTTCTTTGCGCTCGTCGGCCTGCGCCGAGGCCTGGCGCGTGACTTCCTTGCGGCGGGCGTGTGGCTCGGCTTGGCGGGTCTCACGCGAGCGCCGGCCTTAGTCGCGGCTGCGGCCGTGCCGGTCGGCCTGGCAGCCCGGCGCCGGTCACGAGCCGAAGTGATGCGTCTGACAGGCGTCACCCTGATCGGCGCGCTGGCGGTGCTGGCGCCCTGGCTGATTCGCAACCTGTCCGTCCAGGGCGCGCCGGTATTGATCTCGACCAATGGCGGGATCAATTTCTGGA
This sequence comes from Anaerolineae bacterium, assembly GCA_035693785.1. Taxonomy (GTDB): domain Bacteria; phylum Chloroflexota; class Anaerolineae; order Fen-1058; family Fen-1058; genus DASSFZ01. Next base: position 1,681 of record DASSFZ010000527.1, read on the forward strand.
TCGGCAATCACTCCGGCGCAGCGGGCGAGTTTGACTTTGCCGCGCTCGCTCAAATGCTCGATCGGACGCGCGGGATGAGCGAAACCGAGCGCGACGCTTTCTTCTACGTGCAGGCCACCAACTTTATCCAGCAGCGACCGGGCGAGTTTCTTGGTCTGCTGGCGCAGAAGCTGGCTTATTTCTTATGGTTCCGGCCGAGTTTCGGCGACGCGTACCAGGAGTTAGGTGCGGTGGTTGGTCCGGCTCGCGTAATGTATATGCTTTCGTATGCGGTCTTGCTGCCGCTGGCACTGGTGGGCGTGATGGCGACACTTCGGCACTGGCGGCATTTAGCGCCGGTGTACGTGGTCGTGCTGGGCTATTCGCTCGTCACGATTTTCTTCTTCGTCGCCACTCGCTTCCGCGCGCCGATAGAAGCCTATCTCATCGCCTTCGCCGCCTACGCGCTGGTTTGGGCCGGCGGCGCGCGGCGGTATCGGACGATCGAACACTATGGTTAGGCAGCGGCGTGCCGCGTCCGGATGGTGATGCGCGTTTCTCGGGCATCGATCGTGCCCATCGGCGTCGGTGCGGCGGCTCTGAGTGTGTATCGGATCACGCTTGCGCCGGACCTGACGTGGTCGCACTTCGGCAGTGATGGAGGCGACCTGGTTACCGCCGCGGCCGTATGGGGTGTGCCGCACCCACCCGGCTATCCCACCTACACGGCGCTCGGCCACGTTTTCGCCTGGCTTCCATTCGGCACAGTCGCGTTCAACCTCAACCTGATGTCGGCTGTCTGCGCGGCGTTGGCGGCGGCCTTGCTGGCGGCCGCCGTGCTAAAATGCGCGCCTGCCCGCCAGGCTGCCGCGCGGCCGGCGGCGTTCATCGCTGGCCTGACCGCAGCCTTCGGCCCGATGCTCTGGGGACAGGCGACCATTGCCGAAATTCACGCGCTGAATGCGTGTTTCGCGGCAGCCGTGTGTTTCCTGGCTTTGCCGTGGGCACCTTCGCCGCCTGCGCTATCGCCCGCCAGGCGCATCGCGCTGGGCCTGGTGTGGGGCTTGAGCCTGGGCAACTCTTTGACGATCGTCGCGCTGGCGCCGATCGCCCTGCCGGCGTTGTGGAATGGCGCGCGGGGGCGCTGGGCCGGATTTGCCGCGCTCGGAGTGGGCGTGTGCGTGTATGCGCTGATCCCCGTACGAGCCAGCACTCAGCCGGCGATTAACTGGGGCGATGCGCGCAGCCTGTCGAATTTTCTCTGGTTGGTGAGCGGCCAGTTGTATCACGGTTACCTGTTGTCGGCTCCGCTGGACCTGGTCGTTCAACGTGCCCTCGGCTTGCCTCGACTATGGCTGGAACAGATGGGCTGGGTCGGCGCGTTGTGGGCGGTGTGGGGTGTGGCGACATACTTCAATCTGCGACGCCTGATCCCGGCTGGCTTGAGCGTTGCCCTGTACGTGGCGTTTGCGGTGACCTATAACACGGAGGACTCAATCCTGTATCTGATCCCGGTCTGGGTCTTGTCGGCGGGTTATCTCGGCATCGGCTTAACCGGCCTGTTAGCCTCGCAGCGGGATCGAATCTGGCGCCAGGCCATTGGCGCGATTGCCGGCCTGGGTGTCGTCGCCATGCTGGCAGGCGGCTGGCGCGCGCAAGATCTCAGCGCCGATCGCGCCGGGCCGGAGTTTGCCGAAAGAGTCTTGGCCTCCCTTCCTCGCCACGCCATCCTGATCACCCCCGCCGATGCGTATACGTTCGCTCTGTGGTATCATGAGCAAGTTGTCGGCCGGCGACCCGATGTATCCGTCGTCGATGCGCGGCTCGTCGGATATGCATGGTATGAACCGATGCTGATCGCGCAGGGCGCCGCGCCCAACTTGCCGCTCGATCGAAGCGAAACCGGCCTGGGGGGTAGGCTGGCGGCTCTCAATCCGAGCCGATCGGTCTGCGAGCTGGCATTAGAGCCTGAGCGGACAGTCTGCCGTCCACCCCTCGCCAGAGACGATTGAGAGAGTATGCTGCGGCTCCGGAACACCCTGCGCCGGCGGATTGCGCTCGGCTGCGGACTCGTGCTCGTGCTATTGGGGTGCTGGTGCGGATTGATCGCCCGCGAGGCGTTGGCGCTGAAAGCCAATTTGGATCAGTTACAGGCCGTGCTGTCCACGATCGGCGACGGCGAGATTGCGCTCGATTCAGTCCATGCGCGCCTGGCATCGCTCCGCACCAATTTGGCGTCTCTGCGAGACATCGGCGCACCTCTGTTGTTCATCGCGCCGCACCTGGGCTGGCTGCCCGGTATCGGGCAGGATGTGGAAGCCGCGCCGGCGCTTCTGGACGGAGCCATCGATTTGTCAGAGGCCGGCCAGGTCATCGTCGGCGCTGTGCAACCCTTGTGGCCGCCGTCAGCAGCCAACGGACAGTCTCCATTGGCGGCTCTGGTGCGCGGCTTGCAACAAGCGCGCCCTCAGATGAGCAGAGCGCAGGCGGCTGCCGAGCGTGCTGCGCAGCGCCTGGAATCGATCGATACGACGTCCTTGTCACCTGCGCTCGCCCGGCAAGTCGAGCGCGTGTCGGCTGGCCTGCCGCTATTACGATCCAGCCTGGCGCTGATCGACTTGGCGCCCGGCCTGATGGGCTTTGACCGGCCCAAAACCTACATCGTCCTGCTGCAGAACGCCGACGAGCTGCGCCCGACGGGGGGCTTCATCACGGCGGTGGCGCGCCTGACGCTGGATCGGGGCGCGATCGTCGATCTCGATGTGCGTGACAACGCCGTGGACGATTTTCTCCACAAGCCCTACGATCCGCCGCCGCAGCCGCTGTTTGACTTCATGGGCTCGGAGTTGTGGATGTTTCGGGACGCCAACTGGTCACCCGATTTTCCCACCTCGGCGCGCAAGGCCGCTGAGCTGTACACGTATGGCCTGGGGATTCCGGTCGACGGGGTCATCGGGTTGAATCAGCGGGTCGTGCGCGAGATCCTCGACGGCATTGGCCCCGTCGAGGTCGAACCGGGCCGGCCGCCGGTAGACGCGTCGAACGCGATCACGTTCATGTACGAGTCGTGGTCGCCGCCACCCGATGTCGTGGAGGTGGCGGCGTGGATCGCCGGCCGCAAAGACTTCATCGGGAAATTGATGAACGCGATTTTGACTCGACTGGAAACGTCGCCCGATCAAATCGAATGGGCTGATCTGGGCCGAGGGGTCCTCGACGCGTTAGAGCGCCGAGACCTCCTGATCTGGGTCGAGGATCCGGGCGCGTCCGCGATCCTTGCCCGGCTCGGCTGGGATGGGGTGGTTCGGCAGGTGGCAGGCGATTATTGGATGCTGGTGGACGCGAACCTGGGATTCAACAAGGCCAACGCCGTGATCGACTCCTCGGTTGCCTACACCGTGACCTTGCAGCCGGATGGATCGGCGGATGCGACCCTCGCTGTCCACTATCGGCATACAGGTCCACCGGCTCGGGGCTGTCAGCATCAAATCCCCTATACCCAGGTCCTGTCATACCAGACGCTGGTTCAAGCCTGTTACTGGGACTACGTCCGGCTGCTGCTCCCATCCGGAGCACAGTTGCAGGCGGCCACGTCGCACCCGGTGCCGGCCGATTACTTGGTCGTCGGTCGCCCTTTTGAGGGGCAGGTGAGCGTCGAAAACGAACTGGGGAAGACGGTCTTTGCAACCCTGTTCGTTTTGGAGCGCGGCCGGTCGGTTGACGTCGCTTTATCCTATCACTTGCCATCCGTTGCCGATTGGTCGTCCGAGAGTGGACACTACACCTTGACGGTGCAGAAACAACCCGGCGCGATGCCGCGCCCCGTTTCGGTCACGCTGATCTGGCCGAAAGAATACGCGCTGTCGCAGGCCAGCCTGCCCCCCGTGTGGGCTGCCGCTGGCTCGGCAACTTTCGCATTCGACCTGACGACGGATCGGGTG
>DASSFZ010000528.1:0-5413 GCA_035693785.1 Anaerolineae bacterium
CCCACCAGCGAGCCGGCGACGTAAGTGGTGCCGGCCGGGATGAGATCGACGAACGCAGCCGTCGTCGCCGTGACGGGAGAGGTATTCACTACGTTGATCGTGTACTGTACCTGAGCGCCGACCGGGGCGATTGACCGATCGGCCGTCTTGGTGGACGTCGTCAGATTGGGCGTGCCTGTGCCGGTACGGTGGATGATCACCGGCACGGCCAGCGCGTTGGGCGCGACACTCGGCCCAAGCAGCAGCAGGCCCTCGTACGTGCTGCCCGGCTGCATGATCTTGGCGTAGTTGACGGTGAGCACCACCGGAGCGCCGGCATTGACTGTCCCCGTCGGCACGCCGGACACGCTGAGGTCGAAGCCCTGGACAACCGTGAGCCTCAGATTGTACGTGCCCCCGCCGGTGACATCCCAACCGTGGAGGCTCAGTCGCCAGTTGCCATCTCCAGGCCGGACAACCGCGACGGACTCATTCGACGTTGGAGTCGTGGACGACGCGACCAGATCGCCGTATTGGAAACCATCGCCGGCGTCGTCGTAGAACAGGTACATGTCGATGTCACTCGTGGTCGCATTGAAGGTCTCGGCCAGGATCGACGCGCCATTCTCGACGGTGAAGTCGTAGTTGGTGAAGCCATTCGCCGTGTTGAACGTATCAGTCGACGGATCCTGATCGTCGTCCTGCGTGACGGTCTGAGCCGAGTACACCGTCGGGGCGCCCAGGCCAAAGGCGGCCGCCGCCAGCCCGGTGGGAAGCGTGAGGCCGCTGGTGAACGTGATCGGCACCGCACCCGTGTTGACGCTGGTCGTGATCTCGATCGTGGCCGGCGTCAAGTTGATGCTGGAGACGGTCTTGGTGTACGGCACGGTGAACTTGGCGCCCGAGAAGTTCACGTTGTGCTCCGCCACGATGTGCAGACCTTCCTGTATCGGAGCGACGACCCATTCTTCCGCGCCGCCGGTGGCCGTGTCAAACACCCACTTGCCACTGCCAAGGTAGGTATTGGCGCTGCCGCCAACTGTCGCCTCGGTGTACGGGCCGTAGTAGGCCGGGTCTTGCGTCACAAAGCCACCGTAGAACGAGTCTTGTGTGTCGCAGCCCAGGCCGCCAAACACTGCATTGCCGAAGATGGCACACAACTGATCGCGCAGATCGAATAGGCCATCGCTGGGATTGCCTGCCGTCGGACCATTGGAGAACGCGTCGCGCGTCCGGCCCATCACCAACGTGTCGATGTCGGTCGGATAACCGTCGTCCCACACGTCGCGGATAAGCCAGGCGGTGCCGACGGTCGGGGTAACCGGCACGTCGAGCATGAAGAAGCGCCAGTCGCCGGACTCGGCTCGCCACGACCAGTCGAAGGTGCCCTGCACCCCGGCGTTGTTGTACATCGCGTCGGCGTCGAAGGCGTCCATGCCGCCGAGCGTGACGATGTCGCCCGGCGTGAAATCCTCGGCCACGTTGACGACGACCGGCACAACCGTCGTGTGCGCCAGGTGGCCGGCGTCGCCCGGATCGTCGACGTACAGCGCGGCCTCGTAGATGCCGGCGTCGGCGTCGCCGGGCACGGACAGCGTTACGTCGAACGTGCGCGACGCGCCCGCCGGCACCTGCAGGCTGGACGTCGATTCGGCGAGCCAGGCGTTATCGTCGATGCCGTAGAAGTCCACCTGGAAACTAAAGGTGGTCGTCGGGATCGCGCTGGATACCTGGGAGTGCTGCAGGCCGATGAACAGGCCGTCGTCCATGCGCGCCAGCGGATCGTGCACCCACAACTGGTGGTTGTTGGCGAACGCGCGGTGATAGCCAAAGCGGACGTACTCGCCGGCGTCCAGCTCGCCGCCCGTGACACAGGGGAAGAAGTCGATGTTGACACAGGTCGTGCCATTCCAGACGGTGGTGCTGTAGTTCACCGAGCTGTTGAGGTTGGTGTCGGTCCACAAGTTTCCATCGGAGTTGTTGTCCGACCAGTTGTAGACCAACAGGCGCCAGTTCTGATTCTGGTTATAGTTGCCATCCGGATCGAACTGGCTGTACGGGAAGTTCTCGCGCACAACCATCAGCTTGGTATCCGCCGGGACGGCGATGTTTTGATAGGCGGCCACCGTCGAGGTGATCGGAATCAGGTAGTTCGGCGCGTTGAAGGTGGGGGCGGTCTCGTTCGCATTCGAGGTGACGCGCGTGAAGCTGGTGCTGCCGATCCGGCGATGCTCGCCGTCGCGAATGCCGACGGTAATCGTCGTGGCGCCGGTGTTGTGGACGGTGATACTCCGCGTGAGCGTGTCGCCGGCGCTGACCAGGTGGGCAAAGGCTGGATAGTCCGTGCCACGGTAGTCGCCGGGATTCCATTCGTCCGGCGTGACGTAGACGCCGTATTCGCCGCCGGCCACTTCCACACCGCGCAGCGCATTCAGGACACCGGCGCCCTGTACCAGCGCGTTGTAGTTCACGTTCGTCGAACTCGACTTGAGCAGCGCGCGGGCCGTATCATAATCCGGCCAGACACCAAACTCCTGCCGGTAGGCCTGGTAGATCAGCGCCATGATGCCGGCCGAGACCGGGGACGAGCGGCTGGTGCCGCCCCACGTGCTCCACGACGCCGCGCCGTTGGCGCCAAAGTAGTTGAGCGCCTCGATGCCGCCGCCCCAGGCGCCGTTCGCGCAGACGTCCACGCCATTATTGCCACGCGCGCCGGGGCCACGATTGGACCACTGGACGATGTCGTTCGCGAGAATCTGCGAAGCGTTCTCGGGATTATCCCACCCGGTCGAGCCGAATTGGGTGGAGGCGCACACGCCGATGCCGGTCGACGGGCTGGGCGGCGCAACCGTGCCATAGCCCGGCGCGCCGTTACCGGTCGAGAACATGTGTACCGTGTTCGGCGCCAAGTTGCGCTGCAGGTTGGCGATGAAGCGGCCGTCGTACTCCCAGTTGTCGTTATCCTGGTCGGAGGAGCCATAGCTGTTGTTCGTGATCTGGACTTCGTCGCCGCTGTTCGAAACGCCATCCGGGCCGAACGAAGCCATCAGGTAGCCGTCGAGTTTCGACGAGCCGAAGTTGCGGTAGATGTTGGTGATCGCCACGGACTTGGCGCCGGGAGCGTGACCAAGCACACCGGCCGCCGGTGTGCCCACGTCGGCGAAGTCCCAGTGATAGCCGTTGATCCGGCCCTGGCCGACGATGTTCGAGGTCAACTGCGTGCCGTGACTGTAGCCGCTGTCGAACGGGCCTTCCAGGCCGACGAGGTCGCCAGGGCCTTCATCTACGCCGAACGCGCCGACCCCCCACATCCAGTCGGTGCCGGGCACGGGGCTGGCGCCATCTGAGATCCAGTACAACAGGCCGCCTGACAGGTCGGCGAAGCCGTCCGGGCCGGGGACATAGTCGATGTCCCATAGATCGCGGTAGCTCTCAGGCGAAGCGATCGTCATCGGCTTCTCGTCGCGGAAGTCGTAGTCGTTGTCGAGGTCGACGTAGACCGTGTCGTACACCCCGGCGGCATGACCGTAGCGGCCCTCGTCGACGACCAGCACGGCGGGGCGCTCGTCGTACAGATCGATCAGGTTGTGGTCTGGATGGCTGCCGAAGTGATAGACACCGCTCAGGCTGGTGTCGCTAAAGATATAGTTGTGCGTGAAGGTGTCACTGCACGAGGAGTTGGGCGTGAAGGTAGCCTGCTTGGTGCCTGGAATCAGGCTGACCGCCAGCGGCGTGGCGCTGGTGTCGACGAGATGTGTGCCGGCGGCACAATCCTCGACAAAGCTGAGCCCAAACCAGTAGTCATAGGCGTAATACAACGAGCTGATCGGCGAGAACACGTACGGCCAGGCCAGGCCGGCGCCCGCGTCGTAGTATGGATTCGTCGCCGTCGTCCACGCCGTCGTCGTGATAGGTATCCGGGCGAAAGTGCCCTGCAAGTCCGGGTGGGCGAAGTCGACGCCGTCGTCGAGCGTGGCAACCTTCACGCCCACGCCGGTGTAGCCCTTATCCCAGGCCAGCTTGGACTTGTGGGTGTCGGTCAGGACATCGCGCCAGTCGGCAGGACGCACGTCACGCTGAGGCGCAGCCGAGTACCACACGTCATTCCCGCCCAGCGCAGCCAGGTGTGCGCGCAGCTCGCCCGTCGGCAGCGGGTGGCCACCGAGCTCCGGGTCGCGCGGCGGGGGCGCGGCCGTCATATTGAAGTCGACCTTCTGCACGGCCAGCACGTTCTCGTCGCCAAGCAGCTTGACCAGATCGATCGCCCTGATCTGGCCGAAAGCGAGTTGTTGGTCGGCGACGACCAGCGGCCGCACCACGCCGCGCACCATCGCCGGAACCGGATCGTAGCCGGCTTTGATCGTCATGAATACGCTCAGGACGGCGTCGTCGGCCTTACGCACGGCATCACGCAAGTCCGGAGCCACTTTGAGCTGGATGAGCTTCTCCGACGCAGAGGCCACGCCGGCAGGGCCGTCAGGTTGATTTGACGATGGGCGGGCAGCCAATGGCGCCGCCTCTGTGGTCGACGCCGGAGCGAGCCGGGCCAGATTGGCGCTCGGCCGCGTCGCACTGGCCGGCGCAAGGCCCACGAGAGACAGCAGGATTGCCGTTACGGTGAGCAAATGAATCGCACGTTGCATCTTGCGGCGCATGATTGTCCTCCTTGACTCACAATGTAAACTCAGATTCGGCTCGTCGCGCCGAGGACGGCGCGGCCAACGCCGCCGGGGACGGCGGCTTGAGCCTAAATGTGACATGGTCGAATTACAACGTAAACTGAAACGGATCAGCCGGCCATTCGAATATGCCTGGTTCCCGTCCGGCTTCGTTGCACCTCCCTTCTTGACCGTCTACGACGGGCAAACAAAAAGACATCGTATGGGTACTGGCCCCATAGATGTCTCGCCTCCGATCAGCCGCGCGAATTGCGACAAGCCATCCTGGCAACAGACGGCACTCCGGTCTAATGATCGCATGAACCTTCCACCCGTGCGTGCGTGACCGGCTTAGGAGAGCAAGTCACAAGTTTTGCCGACAATCTGCCAACAACGTGTGACTACAGGCCGCAACAACCCAGGAGAACCGGATTTTAAGACTTGTGCAGATTCTTACGACGCGATCGATAGAGAAACGGAACGGCGCTTACATTGTGCCATAGATAGCCGGGCATGTCAATATGAACACCACCATACTATACACTACGCATGAGAATCATCCGCAGATGTTCGTGGATTATGTAGATTCTAATTATCAGTTCCTCAGTATCACCGGCAGGAAGACCTGATTTCCGCCGACCGTGATGACCAGCGGCCCGAAGATGTTGTTTTCTTCGTTGAACTCGACGTTGCGGCCGTGCAGCGACGATCCCCATACCGGGCTGGGATCGCCTTCTGCTCCCCAGAAAGGATCGGCCTGTGCGTAAAGCCAGTAT
>DASSFZ010000529.1:0-14522 GCA_035693785.1 Anaerolineae bacterium
ATCGCAGCATACTGGCCGATCCGTCACGTCCTGACATGAAAGATCGTGTGAACAACCAGGTCAAGCATCGAGAGCCCTGGCGGCCATTTGCGCCGTCTGTGCTCGAGGAGGCCATCGGGCGCTACACGGCTAAACCGATGGTTTCTCCCTATATGATCCTGGCCTTTGACACAAACCCCGGATCCCAAGTCGAGATCGTCAGCGCGACGCACGTGGATGGGACATGTCGGCCACAGACAGTAAGCCGGGCCACCAATCCGCGCTACTGGCAACTGATCAAACGCTTCGAAGAATTAACGGGTATTCCAGCCGTGTTGAACACCAGTTTCAATGTTGATTCCCAGCCGATTGTGAACACGCCCGAAGAAGCGATCGATACCTTTCTGAACTGTGACATGGATGTACTCGCTATAGGTGATTTCTTAGTGTGGAAGCGTGAACAATAATGGCCGATCCGTCTGCGAAGCAGGGTAAGCTCGCACAGTCTGTGCGGGCGATGTATAATGCCTACCCTTTTCCCAATCGCCACGGCATCCCGCCAAGCCGGAGCGATGCGCGCTTCCGATATATCTATGAAGAATTCCTGCATATCCCGCTCGATGCGCTGAGCGATAAGACATTCCTTGACGCGGGCTGTGGAACGGGGGAAAACACTTGGTCTTGGCGTCGGATTCTCGATCCGAACACGCGACTGATCGCCGTTGATCTCTCTGAGGCATCGGTTGCCATCGCGCAGCGGAACGGTGCAGATCAGACACTCCGGCCAAACTTTGCTGTTGCTTCTCTGCTGGATCTTGGGCTGGCAGAGAACAGTGTGGACGTGGTTTTCTGTAGCGGAGTGCTGGTCGCAGTTACTGATCCCAAGCGAGCATTTCGTGAGTTAGTACGGGTACTCAAGCCCGGCGGGTACATAATATTGATTCTGTATCACCGCTACGGGCGCGCGCTGCATGGATTGCGACGAGCCGTAATTGACCTGCTAGAGCGCGACGATGTCGATCGGCGCGCGCGGCTAGGAGGCAAGCTCTTCGGACGCAGCATGCACAAACTGTCTGAGAGAGAGCAGACCCCTCTAGAAGGTATACTGTACGACCAGTTTGGTCTGCCATGTGAGAGCCGCTATACTGTCGGTCAGGCTCTGGCCTGGTTCAGACAGGCGGATATTCAGTATCTGGGAACTTGGCCGCCGGTTGAATGGTCGCAGTTTGGCAAGGGACTACGGTTCTCTTACCACCTGGCGCGCCGCCTGAACTCTCCACTCTTCCGTTTGTTGCTGCGACTGTTTCCCGATACCGATGTGGCGCCCGGCCGGCCACCCAGATTCCTGACGCGTGTATCGATGCAAGCGCTGTGGGCGTTCAATCAGCTCCAACTGTTTGCGATATCAGGCCGTAAGGGATGAGTTGATGACGCTCGACGGGCCTCAAAGCCTGCAGGTCACCAAGAAGAGACTGACTGTAGCAGACCGCCTGCGTGAAATGAGCCTCGGCAAGGCCGTGTCTTCGATCTTGGTGATCATCGCCCTCGGCGTAGCTATTTTGTCTTTTGTTCGAGAAGGCTCCGATCTACTCAGGCAGCCTATCCAACTGAATATTCCATTGGTCCTTTTGTCCTTGCTGATTGCAAGTTCTGGGTTGCTCATAGCAATACATACCTGGCGCCGAATTCTGGCCGGCTACGGAGTACGTCAGCCGATCCGTCATGACCTCAGGATTTACTCCTATAGCGCGCTCGGTCTGATCTTACCAGGTGGCATCTGGGCGATCGTTGGCCGGTCGGCCTTTTATCGCCGGCTGGGGGTGAGCGGCCTCCGGATCGCCACAGCCAGCGTGGTTGAAACATTTGTGATCGGTGTTGCGGCCATGGGCGTATACGCTGTTTCAGTGATCGTGCGACCCGACCTTAGCTTTTGGCAGCGGCCGGAGATCGGTCTTGGCTTTTCTTTACTGGTTCTACTCTTGATCCATCCACGTGTATTTAACCGTCTAAGCGGTTGGATGCTCAGGCGATCGAAACGCGGCGAAGCGATTCTGTTAGTTGAATTCGGGCTTGCGGAATTGGTTGGTTGGATTTGTCTCGAGTCCGTAGTGGTGCTCATCGGGGGGCTGGCCTGGTTTGTCTTATTAACCAGCCTGATTGCTGTACCGGGCACCGTTCTCGTGCAAATGATTAGCGCGTGGGCAGCCGCCTTAGCGGTCGGCAGCTTGTTCTTCTGGCTGCCTGGGACCGCATTCCTACGTGATGGAGCGATGATCGTTGCTTTGACGCCCAGCCTGCCGATGTCGGTGGCAGTTATCTTCGTTTTGATCGTGCGAATTTGGTCAATTGCGTCGCTGCTGATTATTGCCGGCGCTGTCTGGTTGTTGCTAGATCGCCCGCATCGCGCGGCTAGGGGTGGTGATTCGCCTCCGCTTTCCTAACGGGAATTGGATATTTTATGTTAGGAGCTGACGAAATGTAACCCTAATGAGTTATTCACTTTTCTGGCAAAGTCCATTAAACTCTCGACTAGTTCGATGATACAATCCAAAGTGGAGGTTGACATAATGAATCGAATAAGGAAGTTCACAGTTATTGCCATTGCACTGTTAGTGTTGGCCATTCCACTAACGGCGCTTGCGCAGGTTGTGACCTATACGGCAGGTTTCCAGCTGCAGAACTTGACCGCAACTAACGCCAACGTGGTAATCAGTTACTACAACCAAGACGGGACGACGGCGGCTACTGTAAACGATACGATCAACGCCAACAGTAGCAAAACCTATTTCCCGTTGAGCGCGGTCGCGAATGGCTTCAATGGATCGGTGGTTGTGTCTTCGGATCAGCAGGTAGCGGCTATCGTGAACGTGTTGGGCAATAATGGCCAGCGCGGCGCTGCGTATGGCGGCTTCAACGCCGGGGCAACGACCTCGAACCTCCCGCTGATTATGAAGAACAACTTCGGCATCGATACGTGGTTCAACGTGCAAAACGCCGGCGCCTCAGCCGCGACAGTCAATGTGGCGTACAAGCCCGGCACCTGCACCGAGTCGCTATCGATCGCGCCTAATGCGGCCAAGACTTTCAATCAGGCCTCTAACACCTGTTTGCCGGCGGGGTTCGTTGGCGCGGCCACGGTAACCAGCGCGCAGCCGATCGTCGTCACTGTGATGCAGGTTGACTCCCGGTCGTTGCTGGCCTATAACGGCTTCACCACTGCCTCAACGAATCCGATTATGCCGCTGGTGACGAGCCGTTACTTCAACTCAGGCACCGGTATCCAGATTCAGAACACGGGTGGCACCAACACGAACGTCACGCTGACCTACACTCCGAGCGCAGGTTTCCCAGGCTCTACCTGTACTGAGACCAGGGCGGTTGCGGCGGGTGCGTCTACCACGTTCGGTTTCCCCGATCTGCCTGCAGGCTGCGGCGCTTCGTTCGTCGGCGCAGCCAGAGTCACGGGCAATACGGCTGGCATGCCGCTCGTGGCGATCGTGAACCAGATCACCCGTGGAACGGCCACTGCCGCCGCTTATAACGCGGTGAATCCCGCCAATGCAACGAACAGAGTCAGCTTGCCGCTGGTCATGGACCGGAACTTCAACATCTTCACCGGCTTCTCGATCGCTAACGTTGGAACGCAGCCAACCAATATCTCCTGCACCTTCACGGGTACAAGCTACACCGCTGCTATGTCGAATGTTCAGCCAGGTGCTGCGCTGACCGATGTGCAACTGAACAAGATTGCGTCTGGCTACGTTGGCTCGGCGACCTGCACGGCGACGGGTGGCGATGCCAAGATCGCTGGTATCGTCAACGAGCTCACTGCTGGAGCCCCGACAACCACGGATGCGCTGTTGGTGTACGACGCTTTCAACTACTAGGCTTGCCCGCTGCGAGGATGTGTGCGAGGAGCCGCCTTTCGGCGGCTCCTCGATTTGTGTGAAGCCCGTATCGGATCGGCGGCCTATTTCAGGCCGGCTGCCTTCGATTTTACACTGTCGCGCTGACGCGAGTGGTATGATGGAATGAAGGAGACATGAACATCCGCACATCTATCAACATGAAATTGATCTTGCTCGTATTCATGCTAGCGGCTTGTGACGCGCCGGTGCCGCAAGGTGAATCTCCTGTGCCGACACCTGCGGCCGACACGTTCGCTTCGCCCGTGTTGCCGCTCATAACGGCTATACCCACTCCATCCGGGCCTGGTACGGCTACCATAACGGGTGTTTTGCTGGAGAACCCGAGCTCACCGCGCCCGGTGGCGGGGGCAATCGTGTATCTGGCCCATATACTCCCCGAGGCGAGTGGAACGCCGTATCTTGCTGGCCTTGACAAAGTAAGTTCACCTCGTGCTCAAACCGATGGTGCTGGTCGATTCGTGTTTGCGGATGTACCCGAGGGTACGTATGCCTTGATCCTGGATCGGGTCTATGAGACATTCCTTTTGAATGATCCCGACGATGGCTCTGATTTTCTCTTTGAGCCTGAACCAGGCCAGGTGCTCGATTTGGGAAATTTAGTTTACTCATCGCTCCCTGGCGAGAATCCTACCCCATAGAAGCTATTCGATAAGCCAGGCAGCCACAGCTAACAAAACCGAATCGGATTCTTATCGAGAACCCTCAAAGTGGTACATTGTGGATCGCTGTGGCCGCAATGAGCTGTCGATGTCACCTCTTGTCTACATTCTAACCCTCAACTGGAATAATCTCTCAGCCACTACTGATTTCCTCAGATCATGTGCCACTCTAACCTACCCCAACTTTCGAGTTTTGGTCATTGACAACGCGTCTGAGACTGGCCCGCTCGATGTTGTCCTGGCGCAATTTCCGGCAACGGAACTGATCGTTAACGACTCCAACAAAGGCTTTGCAGGAGGCATGAATGTTGGAATTCAATATGCCCTGCATCGTGGCGCCGATTTCATCTTCCTCGCTAATAATGATACACTACTCGCGCCGGATATGTTAGATCAGTTGGTTGGCGCCGCCATCGAGTGCAAGGCCGATCTGGCATCACCCGCAATCTACTGCCTGGGCTTGCCAGATCGAATCTGGTCCATTGGCGGCCGGCGCTCGCTTGTCACCCTGGAAGTCGCGCAATGTTATCGACGTCTTGATGTGTCAGAACTTCAAGAACCGTTTGTCGTAGATTATGTGACTGGCTGCGGTATGTTGTTGAGTCGGCGCTGTGTGGAGAAGGTTGGCTTATTTGACGAACGGTTTTTCATGTATTACGAGGATTCCGACTATTGCCTGCGCGCTCGCACCGAGGGGTGCAAAATCATCGTGGCACCGTGTGCCAGGATGTGGCATCACATAGCTGCCACTATCGGTGGCTCGAACTCGCCCGCCGAACGATATCACATGGCACTCGCCAGCGTACAGTTCTTCAAGAAACACGTGTGTGGCTGGCGCTGGTTCATTGTAATACTGTATCGCACTGCGAGCGCGTGCAAGACCGTGCTCCGTCTAACTCTGTCGGGACACCGGGCGTCGGTATGTGCCTATCTACGCGGGCTGCAGGACGGATTGCGAAGATGAACGGCGCGCTGCGTATCCTAATGCTGGTTTTTAACGCGACCGGCCGAGGTACTTATTGGCGTGCGTTTCATCTTGGGCGCAGCCTGGCGCGGCGAGGACATGAGGTGACCGTCGTCACTATGGCGCCGTCGAGTCGTTTGCGACTACGTACTTACCGCAAGCAGGGTGTAACTGTCATTGAAGCACCGGATCTGTTGTGGGGCTCACTGCGATCTGGCTGGGACCCGTGGGCAGCACTTCGTCGCATCTTGTGGATGCGCAATCACACCTTCGATCTTGTCCATGCGTTTGAAGCCCGCCCGACTGTGCTATTGCCAGCTCTCTACATGCAGCGGCGTGGCATTCCACTGGTCATGGATTGGTGCGACTGGTTTGGACGGGGTGGTTCTGTGGAGGAGCGCCCCAACCGGCTCATACGCACGGTGCTGCGCCCGATCGAGACATTCTTTGAGGAGCGCTTTCGAACGCGCGCCAATGGGACAATCGTGATTTGCACCACTCTCTACCAAAAGGCTATTGAACTGGGTGTAGCGCCCCAAACCATCTTGTTCCTGCGTGACGGAGCTGACACGGACGGCATACAACCGCTCGATCGGGATGCGTCGCGCCACGCCCTAAATCTGCCACGCGATGTTCAGATGATAGGCTATGTCGGTGCGATATACCATCGGGACGCCGAGCTGATGGCCCAGGCATTCGATCGGATCCATGCGGCTCTACCATCAACCCGCCTCCTGCTGATTGGATACGTCAATGCGCCGATCGAGCAGATGGTGGTCAGGCCGGAAGCCGTGATTCGCACGGGCACGTTAGACTATACCAGGATAAATGCTTATTTAGCGGCCTGCGATGTGTGCTGGCTACCCTATTGCGATTCGGGCGCGAACCGGGGACGCTGGCCGATGAAATTCAACGACTACATGGCAG
The DNA here is from genome assembly GCA_035693785.1 of Anaerolineae bacterium. GTDB lineage: Bacteria > Chloroflexota > Anaerolineae > Fen-1058 > Fen-1058 > DASSFZ01. Next base: position 6,459 of record DASSFZ010000529.1, read on the forward strand.
CAGGCCGCCCCACCCTGGCAACTGCCGTAGGTGACGTGATCGAAGTGATGCAGGAATATGAGATTGGAGTTTTGACACAGGATGCGGCGGACGATCTTGCCGGCAACATCTTGGCATTGCTCGCAGACCCGGAGCGATGCGCCAGACTCGGTCGCAATGCCCGGCAAGTGGCCGAGCAAGTCTTCGCCTGGCACTGGCGCGTTCCAGAACTGGAAGCTTTTTATGCCAGCATCCTCAACTGCTAAAAGTAGCATGTCGATGAAATACGCCGTCTTTCAGATGGCCTGCGATATTCTTAAAGCAGGGATCGGGTTAATGGGCCAACACACAGGTGCCGTTGTCTCAGCTCGGCTGGCTGAGCAACTCGCACCGGTTATCACCGCTCAAACTCGCGTGGGCAATCTGCGATTTTATTGCCCGGGTCATGTCGCTTTTTGGCAAGCCGAAAACTTGCTCACAAAAGAACCGGAAACCAATGGATGGATTGATACCTTCGAGCCAGGCGATGTCATGTGGGATATTGGCGCCAATGTCGGAACCTATGCCCTCTACACCGCTTTGAAATCCGGCTTGACCATCCTCGCCTTTGAGCCATGCGCCATCAATTACCACATTCTGAACCAGAACATTGGCCTTAACCACCTGGAGGACCGAATTTCTGCTTTTTGTCTGGCGTTCAGCGATGTCTCGCGCCTGGATTATTTGTACATGGCCAGCACCGAATTTGGCCAGGCCGGGCACACTTTTGGCGAGTCCACTGACTGGCAAAACCAGCCGTTATCGGCCGAATTCAGGCAAGCGACCCTGGGGTTTTCAATTGACGACTTTGTCGAACAGTTTGCCCCGCCTTTCCCCAACCACATCAAGATAGATGTGGACGGCATCGAAAACAGGATCATTCGAGGGGCCAAGAAAACTCTCGCAGACCGGCGGCTCAAATCGTTGTTGGTCGAATTGAACACGGATAGAGCCGAGTATTGCCAACAGGTCATGACGCAGCTTGAGCAGGCCGGCCTGACATTCCAGGCTAAAAGCCATGTGGACATGTTTACATCAGGCCCCTTGGCCTCGGTCCATAATCATCTTTTCATTCGGTGCTCATTCACACCACCCTAAGGGCGCAAGCTGTGATAAATCGCCCCCGCCCCTCCTCGATGCTTGTCACCCCAGCCAGCCCCGCATTTAGCCGGGTCTCGTCGGCCACCCTCCGCGTGGCAAACATCCTGGATTTCGTGCTAAGCTCCTATGGCAAAGCCTACGGGATCAGTGCACGACATCGCGCCGGGTTGGTCGCACGCTTCTATCGCACTGTTCGCGCAATCCCAGCGGGCACGACGGCGCTTTCCCACGTCATTATGGCGCGCGAGATTCTGTCCATTCCGCCGCACGTGCGTGGAGACGTCATAGAGTGTGGTGTCTGGAAAGGCGCCAGCACGGCCAGCCTTTCGCTCGTCTGTCACGTGGTTGGCCGCCGCTTGTTGGCGTGCGATTCGTTCATGGGCTTGCCCGATGCGGGGCTCCATCTGTACCTCGCTCCCCACAGTAGGACGTACGGCTACCTCAAAGGCGGCATGTTCTATGGATCCCTCGCGGAAGTACAGGCGAACGTCAAGGCCCTTGGCCGGCTGGAAGTGTGTGACTTTGTGCCGGGCCTTTTCGCCGAATCGCTCAAGGGACTTACTCGGCCGATCGTCTTTGCCTTTCTGGATGTGGATCTACCGTCTTCCTTCCAGGACTGCCTACAAGCGATCTGGCCGCTTCTGGTGGACAACGGCGCGATCTACGTTGACGATGTTGGCTGTATGAAAATAGTGCGTATCTTCTTTGACGATATGTGGTGGGAGCAGCACCTGCGGTGTCCGGCTCCGGGGCTAGTTGGTTCAGGCTGTGGTCTGCCAATCCACTCCAGCTACTCCAACGTTGGGTACGTTCGCAAGTTGCCGCCCTTTCAGCCCAGCCAGTGGAAGCGAGATCCGGATTTACACTATCCCGCCGATTACCCGGAGGGCACATAATCCGCTTCGGTCAATTGCTCGGGACCCATCCGAGTCGCGGCGAGAATTACTTCGATACAGTGCTGGCTGTCGCTCAAGCAAGCGAGGCGGCTGGGCTTGATGCCGTCTTCTACTCCGATCACTTCCAAATTCAACGGCACAGCGACCTGGCACGCTGTGTGCGGCTTGTTGCAGCGGCGCTGCGCCAGTGGGCACCCTCTCACTCCCTTGCACAGCGGTTGAATAGGTGGGCACGCTGGATGGCTCGGCGGTACGATACCGATCCACGCCGTACGCCGGCTGTCTTGGAATGCTTCACTACGTTGGCTGCGATCGCCGCGGTCACGCAACATATACGGCTCGGGGCATTAGTTGCGGGTGTCCCTTATCGCAACCCTGCCCTGCTTGCCAAGATCAATATTACGCTCGACGTGATTAGTCACGGTCGCTGCATTGTGGGTCTCGGCGCGGGATGGCACGAGGAGGAGTTCATGGCATACGGCTGGCCCTTTCCGTCCACAAGACAACGGATGGATGGGCTGGAAGACGCGGTGCGCATTGTGGAGGCGATGATGACCCAGCGCCGGGCGAGCTACACTGGCACATACTACCGTATTACGGATGCTCTTGGCAATCCTCTTCCGGTCCAGCGACCGCGCCCACCGATTATGATTGGCGGCAATGGGGAACGACGGACGTTGCGACTCGTAGCCCAGTATGCCGACTATTGCAACATTCTCGGTGACCCGACGACAGTGGCGCGGAAGGTTGAGGTGCTACGCGCGCACTGCGCGGTAGTCGGCCGACCCTATGAGGCAATTATTCGCTCAAACTTTGTCAGCATCCTGATTGCGCCGAACGAGACCGAGTTGGCCCGCAAACGCAGGCAGTACACGCCTTGGTTGGGCCACCCGATCATCGGCACGCCCGAGCAGGTGATTGCAGCGCTGCAGGCGTTTGTAGACGTCGGCGTCCAATACGTCGTTTTTAACCTTCCCGACGCACACATGCTTGAGCCGATCCATCTTTTGGCTGAGACGGTCGTGCCGGCCTTCGCCGGGTTGTAACGGGCTTAATTGAACTGAATACATTGAGGCGTAAGAATGGGTCAAGCACATGAATGTCCGGTGAACATCCCTCAAGTCTCGCCCTGGCTTGGCGAGGAAGAGATAGAAGTGGCGGGTCACGTCATCGCATCAGGCTGGATCACCGAGGGGCCATACGCAGCTGAGTTCAGTGCCAGACTAAACGACTTCATCAGCACACCCTATGGTGTTTTTGCGCCGAACGGAACACTGGCACTTTACATGGGATTAGCCGCACTAAACATCGGACCCGGTGATGAAGTGCTCGTCCCTGACATCACCTTCATCGCTTCGGCGAATGCCGTAATCTTAACCGGCGCAACACCAGTCTTCGTAGAGGTAAATCAATACAACTACCAACTTGACGTGACAATATGCAGCCATCTCGTCACAGAGCAGACACGTGCCATAATGCCCGTGCATTTGTACGGCATGACCGCCAACATGGCCGAGATAATGGCTTTCGCACGAGAGTACAGCTTATTGGTCATCGAAGATGCTGCTCAAGCGATCGGAGTCAGATATAGAGGGCAACACGCTGGCACATTCGGCGAGGTCGGCTGTTTTTCGTTCTTTGCCGACAAAACGATCACGACCGGCGAAGGTGGTTACGTCGTTTGCCACGATCGGGAAATCTACGAGCGATTGTTGCTATTGCGCAATCAAGGTCGAGTCGATCGCGGTTCGTTCATTCACCCGGCTATCGGCTACAACTTCCGACTCACCGACATTCAGGCCGCGATCGGGCTAGCCCAGCTCAACAAGATCAAGGTCATTGTCGAACGAAAGCAAGCCATTATGGATTGGTATCGACGCAAGTTACAATCAGTCCCTCAAGTGAATTTCCTCACAGTCGAACCCGGCTCTGACTTCATTCCCTTCCGCGCGATTCTGCTCTGCGAACATGCTCATCGTCTGATGGCATACCTCATCGAGCATGGTATACAAGTGCGCACGTTCTTCTACCCCTTGCATCGGCAACCTTGCTTTGCCCACTTGGGCAGAGATGAGGGTGGAGCACTAGATCTGCGCGACACCAACTATCCCAACGCTGTCTTTGGCTACGAGCACGGCATATCATTGCCCATCTTCCCGACGTTGGCTGAAGAACAGGTTGGCTACATTTGCGCAACTATCGAAGATTTCTACTCAGCGACTGTCTCATAAATCACATCGCAAATTGCACATATGCGAACCGACAAGCCTGCGTGACGTTATTTGCGAGTCAGTCTGCACACCCAGCGTTTAAGCACCTCGCCAGTCAAGATGAAGAGCACTCGCCATCACCGATACGACTCTGCCTGCAGCGTAAACAACCGCGCATACGTCCCGCCCAGCGCCAGCAGCTCCTCGTGCGTCCCTCTCTCCGTGATCTCGCCTTGCTCGATGACGTAAATCCGGTCGGCCATGCGCACCGTCGAGAAGCGGTGGCTGATCAGCACGGCCATCTTCTCCGCCGTCAGCTCCCGGAATTGCTGGAACACTCTGAACTCGTTCTCGGCGTCGAGCGCGGCGGTCGGCTCGTCGAGGACGATCACGTCGCAGTCGCGCATGAAGGCGCGGCCCAGCGCGATCTTCTGCCACTCGCCTCCCGACAGGTCGCGCCCCTGATGCCACCAGCGCCCCAGTAACGTCTCGTAGCCCTGCGGCAGCGCGGCGATCACGGCGTCGGCGCCGCTCTTGTGAGCCGCGCCGACGATGCGCAGCCGGTCGTCCAGCGCCTCGATCTGCCCGAAGCCGATGTTCTCCGCCGCCGCCATGTGATAGTGGACGAAATCCTGGAAGATCACGCCCAGGCGCTGGCGCAGATCGCGCAAGTCGTACTCGCGCAGATCGACGCCGTCGAACAGGATTCGCCCCTCCGTCGGATCGTACAGGCGTGTGAGCAGCTTGATGAGCGTCGTCTTGCCCGCGCCGTTCGGGCCGACCAGCGCAATTTTCTCCCCCGGCCGCATCGTCAGGCTGACGTTGCGCAGCGCCCAGTTGTCGTGCCCGTCGTATTTGAACGAGACGTCCCGGAACTCGATGCCTTTCGGGACGCGGATCGAGGCGGGTATAGAGCGCGCCGCCGCCACCATTCGTGGCTCGAGCGCGAGGAACGCGAACAGGTTGCTCATGAACAGGCCGTTCTCGTACAGCTCGCTCAGCCCGTAGAACATGGTCTCGAACGTGTTCTGGCTGTTGCGGAAGATGCCCAGGTACATCGTCATCTCGCCGAGCGTGATCGCGCCGTTGACCGTGCTCCATACGATCCAGGCGTACGCGCCGTAGTACGTGAGCGTGGCGAGCAGGCCCCACGTGAAAGACGCCAGGCTGCGCCGCTGCGCGATCCCCTGATCCTCCCTGAGGAACTTCCAGAACAGGTCGGCGTAGCGGCCCAGCAGCGGCTCGCCCAGCTCGAACAGCTTGACTTCCTTGACCGCGTTGTAGTCGGTGAGCAGGTGCTCGAGGTACGAGAGCTTGCGCGCTTCCGGCGCGCGCCACGACAGCACGCGGAAGCTCAGCTCGGCGTAGTGCGTCTGCGCGATGAACGCGGGCAGCGTCGCGGCGAACAGCAGCAGCGCGAGCAGCGGGCTGAACGCCAGCAGCAGCGCGCCGAACGACAGCAGTGTGATGGCGCTCTGGATCAGGTAGAAGCCGCCGTTGACGATGCGCAGGCTGCGCCAGTCGGCTTCGCGGCGGGCGTTCTGCAGCTTGTCGTAGTAATCGGCGTTCTCGAAGTACGCCAGGTCAAGCTCGAGCGCCTTGTGAATGATACGCGTGTTGAGCGCCAGGTTGATGCGCGCATGGAGCACGTGCTCGGCGAAGCTGCGCGCCTGGCCGATGCCCGCCTGCGTGATGACCAGGACGAACTCGATCAGCAGGTAGGGCAGCACCGCCTGAATGCCTGCTTCGGCGCTGACACCTGTGTTGATCGAGGTGACGACGGAATCGACGATCAGCTTGCCGACCCACGCCTGCGACGCGGGCAGCAGCGCGCCGATCAGCGTGCAGCCCGCCATGGCCAGCGCAGACGACGGGTGCGCCTGCCACACCAGGCTGAACGCGCGCCGCACGTTCAGCGCCGATTGTCGAATCTTCGACCAGCGCTCGGATAGCGTCTCTCTCTGTTTCTGTTCCGACACGAGTCTATTCCTCTTGTGATGTACCTGCTCAGCCGTCATTGCGAGGAGCGTTGTTTGCGACGAAGCAATCTCATCTCTGGTCGCAGGAGATTGCTTCGCTGCGCTCGCAATGACGCGGGCCGAGTAGTTACTTGTGGTGTGCCTGTAAGTGTATCCCGAAACGGGCGAATAGAGGTCTCTTGCTTCCCGCAGAACACGTCGGGGGCTGCTAGGCCCCCGACTGACTCTCGTATGCCAGACTTCCGAAGTCTGCATGCTTCAAAAGACTGTCTTAAAACCCCCGTGGTTGACGCATCCCCATGCGTCAACGGCGGGCATAGGGATGCCCGCCTATGGATCTTAAGACGCGCTCTAATACGAGTAGAATCCCCGGCCGCTCTTGCGCCCGAGCAGCCCGGCGGTCACCATCCTTCGCAGCAGCGGCGGCGCGGCGTAGCGCGCATCCTTGAACTCCTGGTACATCGCATCGCCGATGAACAGGCAGGTGTCCAGGCCGACGAAGTCCATCAGCGTGAACGGTCCCATCGGGTGGTTCAGTCCCAGCTTGATGCCCGTGTCGATGTCCTCCTTCGACGCCACGCCGTTCTCGAGCGCGCGCACCGCGTCGAACAGGTACGGCACGAGCAGCAGGTTGACGATGAAGCCGGGGTTGTCTTTAGCATAGATGACCTGCTTGTTCAGGCGCTCGCCCATCCAGCGCGCCACTTCGAGCGTCTCCTGGCTGGTGAGCAGGCCGCTGACCGCCTCGAGCAGCGGCATCACGGGCACCGGGTTGAAGAAGTGCAGGCCTACCACCTTGTCGGGCCGGCCGGTCGCCGAGGCGATCTCGGTAATGCTGAGCGACGACGTGTTGGATGCCAGGATCGCTTCAGGCCGCGTGATCATGTCCAGCTCGGTGAAGATCGTCTTCTTAAGCGCCATATTCTCGACGGCGGCTTCGATCACCAGGTCGCAAGAGGTGAAATCGGCCAGCGACGTGACGCCTTTGACACGCGCCAGAGCCGCGTCCATGTCCGCCTGTGACAGCTTGCCCTTCTTGACGCCGCGCTCCATCGACGCCTTGATGCTGTTCATGCCGCGCTCGAGCAATTCGTCGTTGACCTCGCGGCCGATCACCTCGAAACCCGCGCGGGCGCACGATTCGACGATGCCGCTTCCCATCAGGCCCATGCCGACGACGCCGATCTGCTTGATGTCCACGAGTGTTCTCCTTTCAGTGATCAGTCAACAGTGATCAGTGATCAGTAACCAGTGATCAGTAGCCGGTGACCAGAAAGCGCTGACACTGATGACTGATAACTGATGACTGATAACTGATGACTGATAACTGATTACTCGATTTCGATGGCCATAGCCACCGCCTCGCCGCCGCCCAGGCACAGCGTGGCGATGCCGCGCTTCTCATCGCGCTGGCGAAGCGCGTTCATGAGCGTGACCAGCACGCGCGCGCCGCTCGCGCCGACCGGATGACCGAGCGCCACTGCGCCGCCGTTGACATTGACCCTGTCCCAATCCCACTTGTGGCCGGCCTGCTCCAACGCGCGCGCGTCGGCCAGCACCTGCGCGGCGAACGCTTCGTTGATCTCGATCAAGTCGGCGTCTTCGAGCTTCCAGCCGATCTTGTCGAGCAGGCGGGGCACCGCGCGCGCCGGAGCGATGAACAGCCAGATCGGCTCGACGGCGACGTGTGTGTAGCCGACGATGCGCGCCAGCGGCTGGATGCCCTGCGCCTCGGCCCTCTCGCGGGTCATCACGACGACGGCAGCCGCGCCGTCGTTCAAGCCGGGCGCGTTGCCGGCCGTGACGCGCCCGTCGGGCTTGAAGGCCGGCTTGAGCTTCGCCAGCGCTTCGAGCGACGTG
>DASSFZ010000530.1:0-6609 GCA_035693785.1 Anaerolineae bacterium
CTTATCTCAGCCTGGAAGAGGAGGTTCTTATGGCCACCGTTGCACATCGCACTGCACTCGATCGCGACCTGCGCTCGGTACAGGATGACATGCTGCGACTGGGCAGCCTGATCGACAGCGCGATCGATCGCGCCTTGCAGGCACTCGCCAACCGGGATTTCAACCTGGCCCGCCAGATCATCGCCGACGACGCGCAGGTGAACGATCTGCGCTTCCAGATCGAGGAGGCGTGCTTCGTCGCCATCGCCACGCAGCAGCCGGCGGCGCGCGACCTGCGGGTGCTCGTCGCGGCGATGAACATCGTCAGCGACCTGGAGCGCATGGCCGACCACGCGGCCGGCATCGCCGAGATCGTGCTGCGCATGGGCGACGAGCCGCTGCTCAAACCGCTGATCGACATGCCGCGCATGGCCGCCGAGGCGCGCGACATGCTGCGCCAGGCGCTCGACGCTTACGTGAAGCAGGACGCCGAGCTGGCGCGCTCCGTAGCCGTTCGCGACGACGTCATCGACGGGCTGTACAAGCAGATCTTCCGCGAGCTGCTGTCGTTCATGCTCGAAGACCCGCGCACCACGACGCGCGCGCTGTACCTGCTGTTCGCGGCGCACAACCTCGAGCGCATCGGCGACCACATCACCAACGTCGCCGAGCGCGTCATCTTCATGGCCAGCGGGATCATGAAGGAATTGAACGTCTGACGGGGAGCCGACCATGTACGGGCCGCCGGCCTATCGCAGGGTCGTCCTCGACGCGGGCGACGAGCCACAAGCCTGAATCACTCGCCGGTCCCCAAACAGGCGCAGCCGGGCGGGCCTTGATAGGCCCGCCTTTAATTCTGCATAGTTCGGGCGGCAGTACAACTGCCGCCCGCCGAAGTGCAACTGCGGCGTGAACCATATCGAGATGCCTCGTACAGGTGGCCCTGTCCGCGCGAGGGGCGGCGCGGACAGGACCGGGGGACAAAAGGGGTGCGGAAGCTGAGCCTTACGCCGGCTTCTAGAACTGCACCATTGGCCCCTCGACGAAGCCGGCGATGGGACCCAGCTTGCCGCACGCCGTGAGGTAGGTGATGGTCACGACGAGCTTGTAGGGATTGGAGCAGTGCTCGCCGCCCACGTGGGGCGGGGGAAGCGAGACTTCAAAGTTGCCTTTCAACGTGGTCGATATCCTCCATGGCTGGGTAGGGTGAGGCGACTCCCTATGACGCCGTGCCAAAGTATCCGTGAACGTGGTGGTGGATTCTTCCAACTCCCATGCCGCCGGGCGTGTGAGCCCGGCCTGCTACTGGGCTTAGAGATTACTGCGTGTAACGGAACTCCCACCAGCCGCTCTGGGGGCCTACCTGGCCCTTCGCGTCGACGGCCCACACTCGCCAGCGCCCTGGCTGCGCGCCGACGAAGTCAAAGGTATGGCTGGTCGTGCTGATGCGAGGCACCACCTGCCAGACCTGGCCGATGTCGGTACACCACGCGTCTATCTGGCAGCAGTGGTAACAGTCAATCTCAACGGCATAATTCGCTGCGCCAGACACGGGCGACCATTGCAGCGTCGTGGTGCGCGGGTAATGGTCAAATACGGTACCGTCGGCCGGAGACAACTGGAGGGGGGCGGTCAAGCCGGCTACCTCGACCGTGATGATTTCAGTCCGCTTCTCCTCACTGTCATCCCACTTGATCACGCGCAACTCAAGACTGTAGGTGCCAGAATACTCGAAGCACTCTGTCCTATCCTCGTTTCCGGCGACCGGCTGGTTTTGATAAAAGACGGCAGACACATTCTGCGTTCGCCAGTGAATGGCGGTACATTCCCCGGCGTTCAGGCTGGTGCGGTCAGCCCAGAAACTGATGTAAGGTGTCGGTGTTGCGGTAAACGTCGGCGTGCGCGTTAGAGTCGGTGTGGGCGATGGCGTCGGCGACGACGTGCGTGTTGGCGTCGACGTGTTCGTCGCTGTCGACGTACGAGTGGCGCTGGACGTAGGTGTTGGCGTCGGCGTCGGTGTATGAGTCGGCGTCGGCGGCAGGCGCGGCACCCGTAACGCCTGACCCGCGTAGATGTGCTCGTCGAACAGGCAGTTGGCGCGCACAAGCTCGTCGACCGTCGAACCGGTGACACGCGCGATCGAGAACAACGTGTCGCCGCGCTGCACAATGTAGACGGGCCAGTCAGGACGCGGCATGCATGGTGTTGGCGTCGGCGTAGGTGTGATGGTGGCCGTCGGCGTCGATGTGTCGGTTGGCGTCGCCGTCTCGGTCGGGGTGGGCGTGGGCATCGCTGTGACGCTGAACCGCATCGCAGCCGTCTGTCGCGTGACCAGGGATTGCGCCACGATCGTCACGCCGGCCGGATCGGCCCAGCGCTCATCCGCTGGGATCGAGAACTCGGCGACGAAGCGGCCCGCCTGGTCCACAGTCCCGGCTACCACCACGGCCGCCAGATCGAGCTCGGGCAGGCTGCTACCCGGCACGGACAGCCCGACGTACACGATGCCGCCCGGCTGCCAGCCTTCGCCGCTGATCGTGACCGGCGCCCCGACCGCCCCCGCTTCGGTTGAGAGCTGCGCAGAAGGAGCAGGCGGTAGCAGCGCCTGCCGCGCCGCTTCCACAGCCGATTGGAGAGCGCGCGCCTGTTGCTCGAACTCCTCGCGCGTCATCCCGATCGGCTGTTGCGGGTCGGGCGGCTGGCCTGCCCGCACGCGCACCATCATATCCGCCGCCAGCGTGATCTCAACGCCTCCGCTCGACACGTCCACCGTGCCATGGAAGTTGCCCACCAGCGTCTCCTGGCTGACCGGGTCGTACACCACGAAGAATTCGGTGCCGAGCACCGTGATCTGAGCGCCGCCCGGCGTGTCGAAAGCCACCTCGTTGCCTGACTCAACGAGTTGCCCAACGAGGCCGCCGTCTGTAAGAAACATGCCCGCTTGCCATGAGGCATCAGGCGCGATATCCCACTTGGTCACTCCAAGCTTTGTGTCATTGAATAGGCGTAGCCGCATGCTGTCGCCAAAGTCCACCAGGCCCTCGCCACCGTTGCGCACCCGCAAGACGTCGCCCAGATACAGGTCACGGGTATCCGGTAGCGATTCCAGCGTTTCGGCGCTTTTGCCGTGCAGCACTTCGGATATGACGAGACTCACCGTGCCAATCGGTGTGCCGCCGGCGCTGTTGCATGCTGGCAGCACTAGAATCAAAGCGATAAGTAAAGCATTACGGATATCCACTGCTGACCTCACCTGACTTTCCGGCGTGCGACACCTGTGTCATCAGAGCCGCCGCCATGACAAAGAACGGCATGATCGCGCCCGCCAGCAAAACCAGCCCCGAAGATGGCGGGTTGCCAAAAGCATGCCCGAACTGGTCGGACAGCCACAACGCCAGCCCGCTGGCCAAAACGGCCCCCGGCAGCGTTTGCCACAGCGGTAGCTTGTGACTCATGACCCACACGGTACCTACGCCAGCCACAACACCCCACACCGCGCCTTCCGCAGCCGCCGGAAGTAACGTCAGCGGATCGAAAACGAAAAGGGACTGCTGCAGGGCATGGAGCAGCACTGCCGGAGCGAAGGAGCCTGCGCCGGCTAGGCCGCCCACCAACCAGCACATCCAGCGGCGCGGCCCCCGATAGCTGGCCAGCGCTACGTCAACGGACAGGATGACCAGGCACCCGGCGAGGGCTCCCGGCAATATGCGGAAAAACGTGACGTAGGCGAGAAATGACTTGTGGCCGATTTGCGGGATGTACGTGACCAGGTAGGCGAGGCTGAATCCGATGGCTCCGCCCAAGAGTCCACGCAGCGCCGAGTCGCGAATGCGCCTCATCTGACGCGCGACTTCGGCGCGCGCCAGCTCGGCCGCGGCGCGCTCGGCGGCCCACTGCCGGATGCGCGGCAGTAGGCCGGCGCTCGCCAGCCGATATCGCTCGCCGCTCACGCGCAGCAGGCGATTCGTTTCGAGCAGGCGGAGCACGCGGCGTGCGTCAGCCTCGCCCACGCCGTAGCTCTTCAGATGCGCCACCAGCTCCGATTCTGCGGCGCCGCTCGCGGGCTGCTCGGCGACCGCGGCCAGCGCCTGCCATGCCGGCGTGCGATCGGCGGGCTGCAGGCTGCGTGACAGCGAATCGTCCAGGTAGCGCCGCAAGATGCCCTCGCTGCGCCCGATCTTCACGTAGGCGTCCATGCTCAAGCGCCGGGCGCCGGGCGGCAAACTTTCCGTCAGCGCGTGACAGACCACCTGTAATTGCGGCGGCGCGATCGCGTCCGGGCCGAGGTCGTCGACGATCTGCTCGACCACTTCAGGCTCAATCGTTAGCGTCGAGCGCTCCATCGTGCGTGTGATCGTGCCCACAGCCTCGTCTCGCAAAAGCCCGCCCAGCAGGAATTGATTGGCGAACGGCTGCGGCACCTGCGGCTGAAAGGTGCTCAGGTGCCCGAACCATTCTCCTCGCAGCGACAAGACCCAGCGCACGGGCAGCAGAACGTCGTTCAGGCATTCCGCCAGTTCCGCGACGAAATCGGCGCGCGCGTTGGCGCTTTGAACGGTGAACACGTCTTCGAACTGGTCGAGCAGGATGACCAGGCGCTGCCCTCCAAGCAGGCCCGTGGCGCGACGCAGAAAGTCGCGCAGTGAGGCGGCGGCCAGGTTCGGCACTTGTTCCAACTGGGCGATCAGCTCGCGCTTGATGGCGAGCGGGATCGGCATGTCGTAGGGCCGAACGTATAGCGGGACGTGTCCGCGAGCCAGCAGCAGCGGCGCCAGCCCGGCCCGCAGCAGGCTGGTCTTGCCCATTCCGCTCTCGGCGTGCAAGACGGCGAGAGGCCCGCGCTCCAAACGTTCTAGAAGCGCGCCGATCGCCGCATCGCGCCCGAAGAAGAGCTGCGCGTCGCCGAAGTCGTATTCGAGCAGTGCCTTGAAGGGATTGCCTGAGCCGCCTCTGCGCTGCGCCTGCTCGGCCTGGCTCTGCAGGCCCGCGACGTATTCGGTCACGGCCTCGGCCAGGCGCTCGTGCTCACGCTTCTCGGCCTGCTCGACGATCTCTACTTCGGTGAGCGCCCGTTCGATACGGGTGTAGATGACTTGCGCGCCGGCTCCAATCGCCACGACGCTGCGGTCTATATTCCCGGCAGTGATCGTGCCCCCGGCGGCGACATCAAGCAGATTCTTGTCAGCTATAATCACGCCGTCCATTTTTCTCCGCTTTCGCCCGCTCTGCGATCTTCTTGAAGGCTGTGCCTAGGCCTTTGATCGGGTTGAGGAAGGTGTCGACCGCCACCTCCCATACGTCCGGCGCGGCCTGGGCCAGGAAGTCGAGCCACCGGCTCACGTTGCTCTCCTTGGCCCGTTCACCCTTGGCGGCCTCGGCCTCCAGGACATCGACCGCGCTCTTCGCCACAACCTGAACCGGTCCACCTGGCAGGGCATTGACCTTCTGCCTGAGCGCGGCAAAGGCGCTGGCGACTTCATCGCTCGTTCCATTACGCACTTGTGTGACGCTCGCTAGAGCGCCAGGGCCGATGGCGACGCCGGTGGCATTCGTGATATTTCCCACTTCGATGCGGTTGTTCGAATAGCGCATGGGTTCTGCCCTGTTCTGTCGGGCGGCTGACGTCTTTGCCAACGGGTTACGTGCATTCATGTTCGCCTCCGGTGCGATTGGCTGAGCGGCCTGCCCATGGCCGGCGACGGCGCCTTGCCCTGCTGCCGGTTGGGGCGTCCCACCCAACCATCCGTTCATAATCAATTGCCAACCTAATAAACGACCGTGGAGCGGTTTTTCATGCATTGAGATGCGCGCAGTTTCTGGCGAGAGGCACCAAAATCTAGGAAAATGCTGGACAAAATGGAATGCCCTCGGTCTTGGAGGCCGAGGGCATTTACGGAATGGCTGCCAGGTCTGTTGTATTTACATTAGCAGGCAGCGGCCAGCGCCCCCACCAGCGCCGGCAGCGGCGGCGGCCAGTTGGGCCATCAGCAGCGCGGCCAGCAGGGCGCCCATCAGTACCAGGGCCAGCTTGTGCTTCGACAGGTCCGTCTTGGCGGCTTGGGCGACAGGCAGCCGACTGATCTCTGCCTCTTTCAATCGTTCAGCATGATGCGCCCTGGCAAGTTTCTCGATGAGTAGGTCATTATGATTAAACATCTTGACTTCCCTTCGGTGATCTTCCCATAGGCTCTCTTCAAGGAGAGAGCTTCCAGGTCAAGTCTCACCACCGATACGTAGCAGCCAATATCGCCTTCAATCTCGTCCCCGCAATCTTCAGCACGCCGCCAGGCTCAACTCACAGCCCTCGATCCTTCACGCGCCTGATCCGGTGGATCGCTCCAGCCGCTGCTACCCTAATAAACGACCGTGGAGCGGTTTTTCACGCATTGAGATGCGAACAGCCTCTGGCGATCAGCCGGTTTTTATAGTATTCCTCTACAACATAAACGTCGATCGCGAAGATTTTTCGGACGCATATTTCGCAGATGAACGTTTACAAGATCAAAATCAGCGAAATCTGCACGTTTCGCATCTGCGTCCGAACACCTTTGGCTGCGGCGGGCGGCTGCGCTATGCATTCCAATCATGGTAAAAAAACAAGCCCCCGGCTGGAAACCAGGGGCTGTCGGG
>DASSFZ010000531.1:0-7016 GCA_035693785.1 Anaerolineae bacterium
GCGACGGTCGAGCAGTTCTTCTCGGGTTCCGTGGACCGCGCCGACGTGATTCGAGACTACGGCGTCGATTTCATCTTCTTCGGCCCACACGAGAGGAATCTCGGAACACCTGAACCGGAGTGGGAGGCGGCTTTTGTCGCCGGCGATGTCGCGATCTACAAGGCTCCGTGACACACGAATTGGCAGGTATTCCCAATTTCGGAGCCAAAAAACGTCCCCAGGAAATCGGTGTGACACGTGATTGAGAGGGTGTGATGCGCGAATCGAGGCGCTGGAGGCGAGACGCTGCCTTCGCATCGATGATCGTTCTGATCGCCGTGCTGGCGTTATTGCTCCCGGCGCTGCTGCAGCCGGACGGGCTGATCTATCCGCCGCAAGGCTCGTTCACCGATCTCACCATCACCCACTGGCCGGCTTTCGATTATCTCAGTGCATCGCTGCGCCAGACAGGCGCGCTGCCGCTGTGGCGCACGTCGATCCTCGGCGGGACGCCGTTTGCAGCCGACCCCGTGACGGGCACGTGGTACCTGCCGAACTGGCTGTCAATCGCGCTGCCTCTGGAGGCGTTCTTCAAGCTGATTTTTGCCGCGCACCTGGCTCTCGGCGGCGTGGCGATGATGTTTCTCGCGCGCTCGTTTGGAGTGGGCTGGATCGGAGCGGCGGCGTCGGGCGTGGCGTACGGCGTCGCGCCACGCGTCGTCGCGCACATGGGCGCGGGACATGTGACGCTCGTCGAGGCATGGCCGTGGATGCCCCTGACCGTATGGGCGTATCGCCGCGGCGCCACCTGGAAAGGCGCGCTCTTCTCGGGCGTCGCGCTTGGATTCTGCGCACTGGCGGACCTGCGGGCAGTTGTGTATGCAGGCGTCGTGATCGCGGCCTACGCGCTGATCGCCGGTGACGCATCGCGAGCGCTGCGCGTCAGGGTATTGCACCTGTTGATCATCTTGAGTGCAGCCCTCTTCGTCGGCGCGGCAGCGTGGCTGCCGGCGCTCTCCCTCGCCGGTGAGTCGACACGCGCCAGCCTTTCGGCAGGTGAAGCCGGCGCATATTCTCTGCCCTTTGAGTATCTCGCCGGCGTGCTCCTGGCCGTTCGAGGCGATGCGGAGAGATTGACATACGTAGGCCTGGCTGTCCTGGTGTTGGCTCTGGCCGGCCTGCAGACGCTGCTGCGCGAGCAGCGCCGAGCCGCGATCTGGCTGATCACCCTGGTGGTGATAGGTTCGATCGCTGCGCTGGGCGCGAACACGCCGCTGTACGACGTGATGGTTCGGCTGCCGGGCGTGTCACTGCTCCGCGTGCCGGGCCGCGCCTGGTTCCTGGTCGCGTTCGCGGCCGGGTTGGCATGCGGCCTGGGTGTCGACGCGATGGTCAAACGCAAAGAAACGCGTTTGAGCAAGCCCTGGATGCTCGCCGCCTTGCTCGTGGCATGGTTTGCATTGCTGTTCGGCTTAGGGGGCGCGCTTCTCGCATACACGAGTGGGCAAGCCGGGGCAGGACGCGCTGGCTTAAGCCTGATCGGCCTGGCCGTCGTCTTGCCTCTCGCCATCGCGCTGGTTATCGCTCGCGCGAGCGGGCGCCTCGCACCGTCGCGCTTCGGCGCGCTTGTGGTGGTCCTGATCGCGATAGACCTGGTATGGGTGGGGTGGGGGCAGTACCGCGTCGTGTCCAGGAATGAGGCGTTCACGGATGGCCGCGCGGTGGCCGCGTATCTCGCGTCGGAGACTCAAGAGGCGCTCTTCCGCGTGTACTCGCCGTCGTATAGTTTGCCCCAGCACGCAGCGCAAGAATACGAGCTGGAATTGGCCGACGGCATCGATCCTCTTCAGCTCGAGCGCACCGTGCGCTTCATGCAGCGTGCAAGCGGCGTGGGCGAGTGGGGCTACTCGGTGACCCTGCCTGCCTTCGAGGAGTTGACTCGAGACGAGGACGTGCGCACGTTGCTGTCCGGCGTCGTGCCCGATCCGGCTCTGCTGGGTTTGCTCAACGTGCGCTACGTCGTCGCGCATTTTCCGATCGCGCATGCCGATCTGATCGAGATAGCGCGCATCGACGGCGCATACGTGTACAAGAATGCGCGCGTGTCTCGGCACGCCTGGGTGGCGGGCCGCGTCGACATGGTGAGTAATCAGGCCCAGGCGCTCGACTGGCTGGACTCACACGACATGCGCGGCGAAGCAGTCGTCGAAGGGGGGCGCCCGCTCAGCCTGGGTGTCGTCGGAGGAGAAGCCCGGATTGTCGCCCGGGCGCCAGATCGGCTCGTGGTGTCGGCGCGCGGCCCCGGACTACTGGTGGTGAGCGAAGTATATGAGCGCAACTGGCGCGCGTTGGTCGACGGCGAAGCGGCGCCGATCTATGCGGTCGACGGCGTGTTGCGTGGCGTGTATCTTGATGACGGGCAGCATCTGGTCGAGTTTGACTACGATCCGGCGGCGGTGAAGCTGGGGGTCCTGATCGGCGGCGCTGCGATCGTCATCTGGCTTTCGATCTGGGTGATTACCCAGAGACGACAGGTAGCCTAATGCGCGCATACGCATCACGTATCACTCGTCACACATCGCACCTCGCAATTGGCGCCGTGCTCGCCGCGCTTCCCCTCATCCTGCTCGCGCCGATTGTCTTCGGCGGGCAGGTCCTGTATTGGGGCGTGCCGCTCATGCAGTTCTATCCCTGGCAGCACTATGCTGCCGACATGTGGCGCTCGGGCGCGGTGCCGCTGTGGAACCCGCTGCTAGGCAACGGCGCGCCGCTCGCCGCCAATCTCCAGACCGGCGCGTTCTATCCGCTGAATTTTCTTTACTTGCTCGTGCCGATCGAAATCGCGATGGGGTATACGGCGGTCGTGCACCTCGTTCTGGCCGGACTTTTCATGTACGCGTACGCGCGCTCGATCGGTCTGAATCCGCTTTCCGCGTTGATCGCGGCGATTGCCTTTCAGTTGAGCGGCTACCTGGTCTCGCGGCTGGGTTTTCTGAGCATCACGGCCGCGCTGCCCTGGGTGGCGGCGTGGCTGTGGCGCGCCGAGCGCCTGATGCGCACGGGACGCTCCCTCGACGTGATGTTCTTGGCGGTCGTCGTCGGCCTGGGTCTGCTTGCGGGACACGCTCAGACATCCGTGCACGGCCTTATTCTGTTGGCCTCATACACGCTGTATCGTGGTCTCTCGACGCGAGAATGGCGTCGCATGCTCTCGGCAGGCGCAGGCATGCTCCTGGGACTGGGGCTTGCGGCAATCCAGCTCGTGCCGTCCGCCGAGCTGGCGCGCGAATCGCAGCGCGTCGGCGGGTTGGACTACACGTTCGCCATGACGCATTCATACTGGCCGTGGCGGCTTCTCACGCTGCTCGCGCCGGATCTGTTTGGCAACCCGGCCGACGGCGACTTCTGGGGTTACGACAACTACTGGGAAAATGCTGCATATATCGGCGTGCTGCCGCTGGCGCTGGCCGTGCTGGCTATTCTGGAAGTTCCGTGGAGCCTCTGGAAGAGACGAGCGCGAAATTTCAAACTTCAAACTTCAAACTCCAAACTCCAAACTCCCACCCCCAATCCTCAATCCCTAATCCCTAATTACCAATCCCTGACCCTCTTTCTTGCAACGAGCGCGACCCTCCTACTGATTCTCGCCTTCGGCTGGTTTACCCCGATCTACCCGTTCCTGTTCCGCACGATTCCGGGCTTCGAGTTGTTTCAGGGTCCGGCGCGCTGGTTGGGCATATTCACCATCGCGCTCTGCGCGCTCGCCGGAATTGGCGCGGAGCGCATGCTTCGTGGGCGGGGCAACCTGCGTCTCAGTGGCGTCTGGATCGTCGTCGGCGCTGCCGTAGCTGCCGCCGGCCTGGTCGCCGGCCTCTTTCTCACCGGGCGTGTGGCGACCTTCCCGGATGCCGCGCTGCGACTGGGGGTGCTCGTCGCGATCGGCGGGCTGTTGTTCGGCCTCCGCCCACCGGCAGGAGCTCAGCGCTTCGCCTGGTGGGCAGGCGCTTTCGTGGCGGTCATCGCCCTCGACCTCCTCACGGCGCATGCCAGGCTCAATCCGACGATCGATCCGGAACTATATCGCCTGCCCTCGTCATCGGCGGAGGCGCTGCGCACCGGTGATGGCCGCGTCTTCATGTTCAATGACGACGACGCCGCAGTGCGCAAGCAGTACGGCATCTCCCTGCCGTTTTCGTCTTTCGGTCCGGCGGGCGTCACGGCATGGATGGACTTTCGCGCCACGCAGATTCCCAATACTTCGATGATTGACCGCGTCGCGTTGGCGAGCAACTTCGACCCGCTGCTGATCGGCCGCTACCTGGAGCTGATCGAGGCCGTGAACGCCGCGCCATTTGAAGACGCGCTGCGCCTCCTTCGCCTCATGCACGTCCGGTATATCTCCAGCCCGCGCGATCTCCCCCTGCCGGTTCACTATCGGACGCCGGTGACGAAGGTTTACCGTATCGAGGAGACACTGCCGCGCGCCTGGATCGTTCGTTCCGCGCGCCTGGAGCCTGATCCGCTGGCTGCCATGCTCGATCCGGCGTTCGATCCGCTTCAGGTGGTCCTCCTGGCGGAGATTCCTGATATCATTCTGTCGGAGACGAGCGATGGTGCGCAGTTCGCGATTCGCGCCTTGCAGGATACTCCGAACGCCGTTACAATTCGCGCCGCTTCGGACGCGGACGGTTATTTGATACTTGCGGACACGTGGTATCCCGGCTGGCGAGCGGCGATCGATGGGCAGCCCGCGCCTGTATTGAGGGCGAACTCGACGTTCCGCGCCGTCGCGTTTCCTGCCGGCGAGCATACCGTCGAGTTCCACTACGAGCCGGACTCGTTTCGCTACGGCATGGGCATATCGTTGGCCGGTGCGGCAGTCGTTTTGACAGGGTTCGCGCTCGCCGCCAGACAGCGAAAACGAGTCGGATCGTGAAATCCGTCGTCATCATCCCCACATACAACGAGCTGGATAACATCGATGCGCTCCTCACGGAGCTATTGGCGCTGCCGGTCGATCTGAGCGTCATCGTCGTCGACGACAACTCGCCGGACGGCACCGGCCGGCGCGCCGACGAGTGGGCGGCGCGCGAGAGCCGCGTCCAGGCTATCTGCCGCCCCGGCAAGCTCGGGCTGGGCACGGCCTACATCGCCGGCTTCAAGCGCGCTCTTGCGGTTGACTTCGACCGTATCTTGACGATGGACGCCGATTTCTCGCATCATCCGCGCTACATCCCGTCGCTGCTCGACCTGAGCCGCGAGCGCGACCTGGTGATCGGGTCCCGCTACGTTAACGGCGGCGGCACGCTGAATTGCACCTGGAAGCGGCGCGCGCTCAGCCATGGGGCGAACGCATTTGCCCGGATGATGCTCGGCCTGCGCGCGACCGACTGCACGGCCGGTTTCCGTTGCTATCGGCGCGACGTGCTCTCCTCCATCGATCTCGATTCGATCTTCTCGAACGGCTATTCTTTCCTGATCGAGATGCTGTACCGCGTGCAGCGCGAGGGATGCGCCGTCGGCGAAGTGCCCATCATCTTCGAAGATCGGCGCTTCGGCGCCTCGAAAATATCGAAGCAGGAGGTGTACCGAGCAATGGTCACCGTGCTGCGTTTGAGCGCCGATCGACTGCGCGACAAACTTGCGGGAAAGCGACACGTGTGATGCAGCACATCCCGTGTAACCTGTGTGGTTCGGTCGACACCCGGCTACGCTTCCCCAGCACGATCCCCGACGACACGCTCCCGCACGATCCTGGCGCCTTTCGCTGCACCCACTCCGGCTATGGGCGCCACCACACGATCGTGCAGTGCACCCATTGCGGCCTGGTGTATGCCAACCCGCGCCTTGATGGGAGCGATATCCTCGAATCTTACGTGGCCGTCGAAGACCCGTTGTATCAGGAAGAGCGTGAAGGCCGCGTCCTGACGTTCGAGAGGCATTTGCGCCCGCTCGAGAAGCTAAAGCCGCCGCCCGGACGGCTGCTGGATGTGGGCGCGTACACGGGCGTCTTCGTCGAGATCGCGGCCAGACACGGCTGGGATGCCGTGGGGTTGGAGCCTTCGCACTGGGCCGTGCACGAGGCGCGGAATCAGGGGCTGCCGATGATCGAGGGCACGCTCGAGTCGGCCGACTTGCCGAGAGCCTGGTACGACGTGATTACCCTGTGGGACGTGATCGAGCATCTCACCGATCCGCACGCGGCGATTCGACGCTGCCACAGCTTGCTCAAGCCGGGAGGGCTGCTCGTCGTGCACACCATGGACATCGACAGCCCATTCGCACGGTTGATGGGAGCGCGCTGGCCGTGGCTCATGGAAATGCATCTTTACTTCTTCTCGCGGCGCACACTGACCGCCATGCTGGAGAGGTCCGGCTTCGCCGTGCTCCGCGCCGAGCCACGGGGACGCTATCTGCGGCTGGGCTACTTCGCTACACGCGTCGGCGGCCTCCTCGGCAAACGGGCGGGAGACGTGCTTGGCGGCTTGATCGCGCTGCTGCGGCTCAACCGGGCGCCTGTCCCCATAAACCTGGGCGATCTCTTCACCGCTTATGCAACGAAACGATGATCGAACTGTAACATTCGAGGCGCGGTCGGCCATGTAGAATGATGGCAATGTGAACGCCGGCTATCCCTCTTGTCCACCTCTGGCTTCCGCAACGCGGTTCGCGCCCATCGCTTTGATCGTCGCGTCGATGGTAGCCGTACGGGCGGCCGTGCTCGCCGTGGACGCGGTGCCGTTCAACAGCGACGAAGCCATCGTCGCCTTGATGGCGCGCGACATCCGAGCGGGTGAGCGGCCGGCTTTTTTCTACGGCCAGGCCTATCTCGGCAGCACCGATGCGTGGCTCGTCGCCGCCGCCTTCACGCTGTTCGGAGAGACGGTGCTATCGATGCGCGTCGCACAGGTTGCGTTGTATTTCGCAACGCTGGTCACGACGTATCTGGTTGCGCGCCGCCTTGGGCTGAGTCAATCGGCTTCACGCCTGGCGACGCTCCTCATGGCGCTGCCCCCGGTGATGCTGACCCTGTACAC
>DASSFZ010000532.1:0-12653 GCA_035693785.1 Anaerolineae bacterium
AAGCACAACGCCCAGCGGTTCGCCCGATCCGACGGTGACGACATCTGCCTGTCGCATTGCCCACCGCATGAGGCGTAGCAGCCAGTGCCGTCCGGCCAAGCCGTATGCAATGCCGGGCAGATTCACCAGCTCGCCGCCCGCGACGGTCACGATCACGCGCACGCCAAGCCGCCGCTTCAGCCAGGCGGCGATGAGGCCCGGCTCGTACACCCAAAACGCATGCATGACATCGAATCGGCCGCGACGCTGCTCAAGCACTATCTCGTTCGCCGCAGCTTTCAGAACGCCGGGCAGCCGCCAGCCTCTGCGGTTCGCCCCGCCGATCGCATGCACGCGCGCTCCGAAAACGGAATAGTGATCGCGCCGGTAAGGGTAATGCAGCGCGAACACGTGCACTTCGTGCCGCGCCGCCAGGGCACGCGCGAGATGGAGCAGCGCCGGGATGCACCAGTCGTTCTCGTCGCTGCTGAAGCCGGGGACGATCAGTCCGATCCTCATGGCGAACTCGGCGACGACACACCTGGCCGAGCCAGAATCTCCATCACGCCGTACGTGCCATCGTTGACGACGCCGATCCGCACGAAATGTTGGCGCTCCATCCAGTCGCGGATACCGCCCACCGGATCGCCCGCACCCGGATCGTCCAGGTAGGCGCGCATGCGCGGATCGAGCAGGATCACGTCTGGTGCAATGCGATCGAGAACGGCTTCGACGGGCAACGGCGCGGATGAGTATCTCGCGTCCGCTTGCAGCACCGGCACCAGCCAGGATCGATAGTCGAGACCGTGCAGCCCCAGCCAGTAGTTGTGAAGGCCCAGCACGCGGGCGTCGTGCGGAACGAAGGCACGCACGCGCGCAATGAATTCGGGATACGGCGTCGTGGTCGCCGCAAGACTCTCCAGCATGCCGATGCGCGCAATCCCTTCGGCGAACACAGCGCACGTGAGACCGGCCACGGCCACCTGCATCCAGCGCGAGGCGAACGGCTGCCATGTGCGTCCCGCCCATCGCCAAAGCGATACCAGTCCCCATGCGACCACCAGCGCGCCGAGCGGCAGCACTGCGATCAGGTAATTGCTCATTTTGATGTGAAGGAGCAGGGCGAATAACGCGGGCATGACCAACGCCGGGACTGCGAGTGTCCGCGCTGCGCCGTCGGACAGCCGGATCGCCCGCCTGAAAAGGGCGAGCAGTGCCGCAGGCCACACAACCGTTATCAGCGCCAAGCCCGGTCGCGTCGCAACCTGCCGAATCGAGTCAATGCCCGGCGCGTAGCGCTGGTATTCGTTTCGCAGGTTGTCCCAATACCACGCCGGGTTGAGCAGGTCGAAGCGAGGCGCGTAACCGCGCACCTGGCCCGCCCAGTCCGCAGGATTCTGGAGCACGTAGACGAGGTACACCAGCCAGGGTGCAACAAAACCTATTGCCAGTGCAACGAATGCGCGCCGCGCGGCTCGGTCCCACACCGCCAAAATCGCGAGCGCGACGATCCAGAAAGCGCCATACACATGAGCCAGCCCCGAGAGTCCGGCCATCAGTCCGGCAAGCGCGTACAGCCGCGCGTCGGCTCGTTTGCGCGCCGACACGTACGCGTGCAGCGACGCCAATCCACACACAGACACGACAATGTCGTAGCGGGCGATGCGTGCAACGTCAAGGAGCAAAATGCCTGTCAGGCGGCTCGGCGCGGCGGCTGTGAATCGGGTGAAAAGCATCAAGCCGACTGCCAGCAGGCCAACGCCTGGGCCGAATAGCCGCCGCCCCAAAGCATACGTCAGGGCGAGCGCGAGGAGTCCCATCATAACCGGTTCGAGCCGAGTCTGAAAGAGGCCAAACCCAACCAGGCGATAGGTGACGGCCAGGAGTGAGGGGTGAAGCGGCATGCACGCATAGCAATGCGACTCCATTCCGTAGAAGCCCGCGAACATATCCGATCCGAAAATGCCACGCGTCGCCAGTTTCAAGCCGGTGGAGGCCAGCCACGGCTCGTCTTCATAGACTGGAGGCAGAATCTCCAGATGGCGCAGCGCGACAAGCAGGTAAAGAACCAGACAGCCCGCTACGACGAAGAAGTGAGCCTTGCCGGCTGACTGATTCTCGTACATGATGCGCCATTCCTCGTCACGCTGTACAATGTGTAATCTTGAAAGCGGTCTACCTCCTCAAGCCCGGCCTCCTCGCGCAGCCACCGATAGTTCACTTCAGGCGACAGCCCACGCCACTGCCGTTCGAGGTTCTCCACATCGACATAAACAAACGCCGAGACACAGTCGCTCAGGCGATCGCTTAGCGATTCCGGCGATTCGGAATATAGATCGATGACCTCCAAGTCCGTATAGTGATCGAGCGACAGGCTGACGCCGAAAGTGATCACACGTGATCCGCCCGGCAGCCGAGACGATACACGCTCGACGCGAGCCAGGTCGGCAGCCTTGGCGTGGGCGAAATTGGCGACCACGCGCCCGGACCAGGCGAGCGTCCCGACCAGCGCGATGGCCGCCAGGCCGACCAGCCCCTTCCGCCATGCCGGGCGGCTCTCCCAGACCCGATCGAACCCGACGCCGACCCAGACCGCCAGCGGTGGAAAGAATGCAAGCGCAAAACGAGGATTCTGCCAGGCGATCCCAGCCAGAAACATGTACACGACCAGCGGCCAGCCAATCAGCAGAGCGCGGACGGGAGCGTCTAATCGGCTGAGCGCAGCCAGACCGGCCAGCCACAATGGTATGAACAGCGGAAATACGTAGCTCGGAACGACCAGCGGTTGTAGGTAGAACAGGCCGATCGGCAGTGCATAGCGCCACGCGCCATCGGTGTTGATCACTTCGCTGCGAAAAGCATTGGCCGGATTCCAGCCCACGACCTGCAGATCGCCGGTGTGCGAATCGCCGCCGAGTAACTGTGCACCGACGATCGATCCGCCTATCGTGCAGGCCATCAGCCCAAGCGCAATCCCGCGCTGCCAGCCGATCAAGCGCCAGCCACGCCGCCAAGCCAGACCGACCGCAAGTGACCAAGGCAGCACCAACAGGCCAAACACCCAGCGCGTGATGACGGCAAGCGACAAGGTCAGCGACACAAGGGCCAGCGTCGCCGGTCGAAGCGTGCGCGCGTATCTCACGACCAGCCAGGCCGACAAGGTCGCCCAAGCCAATCCTGTAGCGTCGGACATGATCGAGATACTTGAGATGAGCATCTGTCCGGCCACGGCGACGACGAGCCCAGCGACCAGCCCGGCACGCCGTGCACGGCGCGGATCGGTCAACTTCAGGGCCTCGTGCGCCAGCGCGTACGTCAAAGGCGCGACGAGCGCGCCGGCGATGACGCTGACAGCCTGCCCCGCGGAAGGCTGCATACCGATGATCAGCTGGCCGGCGACGATGTGCAATGGATAACCGATCGGCCAAAAGAAGGGCGGCACACCGCCGCCCTGTGCCAAGCTTTCGCGCAGACTCACGGCGTAGTGATAGTAATCGTACGCATCCTGACCGTACAGCCCGTCGAACGGCCAGACGACAAGCGCGGCGAGCCGCACGCCCAGCGCTACGCAGAACAACAGTATCGGGAGCTTCATGCACTCGGCTCCGCGAAGGCAAGACCGTACATATGCCAGGGCAAAGCACGCCTGGCCAGGGCCCTGAGATTCGCCAGCCAGAGTTGAGGATATGACTTCAGCACGACGCCGGCTTCCCCCAACCGCCGTCTGTCCTCCCAATCGAAATAGCCCTTCGTGGGCTTCAGGAACAACTCGAAGTCATAACGCGCACGATACGCCTCTCGCTGTGACGCGATGAAGCGCGCTCTAGGCGCGGCATCGCGAAAGAACTGCAATCCCGTGATCACGAGCGTGCCGTCCTCCGCCAGCAACCTTCGCGCCGAGATCACACCCGCGACCGGATCAGGGAAGAACGCCAGGCAGCGGTTAAGCACGATGACGTCGAAGGGCTCGTCCAAGACCGCCAAGTCTTCGAGATCCATCTGAATAGCCCGCCAGTGCGCACGATAATGTTTTCGCGCCGCGAGGCCGTCGCAAGCGTCGTCGAAGTAGTCGACCGCCGTCACGTCGTGTCCTTGCGCCGCCAACCGGTGGCTCAGCCAGCCGTTCCACGCGCCGACGTCGAGCACGCGGCGGCGCGAGCGACCGGCGACCAGGCGGAACAGAATGTCGAGATCGTGACATCGCAGTCGCCATTCGGTGCGCCACGCCGGGTCGCCGCTCTCGAGCTGCGAGTACGGAAGTCCCTCATATGCAGAGACGTCCGTCAACCGCTTGCCCTCCGCCTCTCGGATCGCGCTCAGTCTGGCCGTGAACGACTCCAGCCGATCGGCAAACGCGGCGTCGAGCAGGCGCAGAACGCCGTCCCGATACTCGAATGAATGCCCGTTCGGGCACGCCTGCCCGCGCGAATCGATCGGCTCACGACAGGTCGGGCATCGCAATCCCATAGCCAGCTCGCAACGAACGACTTCGCAGCGAATACGCGGCGGCCATACAGCACTGCGCCGCCGCGGCAGCGCCCACAGCGCCTGCCAGGCCAACCCGAGGAAGCAAGGCCACGCTCAGCGCGAAGCTGACGCCTACGCCAATCAGGTTAAGCTTTACCACTTCTGATTGCGCGCCGACCTTGTACAGGGCGTAAATCATCGGCAGATAGAAGAAAATCGGCAGCGCCGCGATCCCGCCCAGGATGAACGTGCCGGATGGCAGGTCGAATCCATAATGCATCTTCAAGATAGCCCATACGGCGAGCAGGCCCGGCAGCACGACGAGGACGCCGAGCGCGAGCAGCCGGGGCGACAGGCCCAGAATCGAGCGCACTTGGGCGCGATAGATGTTCTTCACGAACGGGGCCAGCACAAAGTTGGATACGGATTGCAGGAAGAGCACAAACGTCATGAACACCTGATATTGAGCCAGTTCACTGCGCGGCAGGAAGTAGTTGGCCATGTACAGATCGATGCGCGATTGCAGCAGGCCGGTCAGGCCGAGCGCAAAAAAGGGAAACGCTTGCGCGAAGTAGCGTCGATCGAAGCGCCCGCTCAACAACGGCCGTCGAAACGCGCCAGCGAGGAAAGGTCGCCGGAACCGGATCGCCATCGCTATCGCCTTGAGCCACGTCACGACGCCAAACAGAACGATCAGGCTGTCCAGATCGATGCTCGCCTCTCGCCGAAGAATCGCAGCCAGCATCAAGCCCAAACCTGCCAGCTCGACCGCCCCCGAAAACACAAAGCTCCTCTTGTACAGCACGATCACGTCGAAAGATTGATATACCACCAGCCCAAGCGTCCACAGGATAGCCGGCGCGAGCCGATTCAAAGCGAATCCGCTCAGGGCAAGCACGACGGTCACGCCCAACGGGGCGACGACTAGCAGCAATCGCGTCGCCAGGCTCGATTGCCAGGCATGCGCGGCATGGGCTGGACTGAAGCTGAACCGGCGCAGCAGGTACTCCTTGTTGCCCCAGGCGACGACATGGGCGACCAACTGGACGACGATCAAGACGCCGACGAAGTCGCCCCACAGGCTCGCGCCGGCAAGCCGAACCACGGCGAGCGACACGATCGGGCTGAGCAGTGGGATCAGCAGGCTGCTGGCCGCATTCAAAATCACAGGAGACGCCCGCCGCCGTAACCTGGAGCGGGCGGTCTCGTCGAGCATGTTTTGCATCCTCATCGCGATCATCCGTGCGTCTTCATACGGACGTACAGCCACGCCCACAGCAGCCATCCGCCATAAAGGCGTGGATAGGCCAGCAGCGCCGCCCAACCCGTGCTGAGACTCGGTGATTCGTAAGGCCACGCCACAGCCAGGAGCAGGATGATCGCCGAGAGCCAGAGCACGTCACGTCTAAGAAGCGGCGTGCGGGTGATGCGTGCTGCGACCACGCCGATGGGAATCAAAAGCAGGGTGTAGTGATGCTCCTCGGCCAGGGGCAGCAAAACGACGCTCAATGCCAGGCCGGATGCCAACACGAGGTCGATATCGACGCGGCGAGCGCGCCACAGCGTAGCGCCGATAGTCGTGACAGAGGCGAAAGGAGTCAGCAGGTGCGCCAGCCACGGTTGATGCCACACCGGGGCCGGGTTCCACGTGGCCTCACGCACGAACAGGTGCTGAAAGAATCCTGGCGTGGACTGAAATGCCGTGGCTGCTTGGGCAGGATAATCTGCAACACGCTCAATCACCGCCTCGATGAAGCGCGGCCAGCTCGCCCAGCCTGTCAAGGCGATGCCGAGCGCACACGCGCCGAGCATTGTCAGCGCGCCTATGACGAGCGTTCGGCGATCCCCTCGACCGGCCAGAATCAGCCACAGCGGCACGACGCTGAGTTTCGTCGCCGTTGCAATGCCCAAGGGCAGGCCAGCGATCGCCGTCGACCTGCGCTGCAGACACCAGAACGCAAGCGACAGCAGGAACAAGAGCAGCACATACATCTGCCCCAGGCGAAAATCCTCTCGGGCAGGCGCGTAGAGCAACGCCAAGGCTACAAAACCGGCGCGCCAGGTCAGGCTCGCAGGCGCTGGCAGCGCGTTCCCGATCAGCCACAGGCTGCCGGCAAACAGTAACAGGTTGAGCCACGTCCATATCTCACGCGCGACGGACATGTCGAGCCGCGCCAGGGGAACGAGCACGAGCGCGACAAGCGGCGTGTTGGGGGTGATGATCTCACGCACGCGATTGCCGGTGAGCTCGGCTACCCGGTCGCCGAACCAGTTATCATCGTATGCGGCTGGCCCCCAGCGGCCCTCGATGAGTAACCGCGAGGCGGTGTAGTAGCCGGGAAAGCCGTGCGTCACAGCGCGCCGGGCCGGCAGCAGCGTGTCGACGAAGAAGAAAAGCCCGGCGAGCAGTACAATGATGATCAGCGCCGGCCTTAGGAGCACATTCGCACGGGCATTGACGTGTCCGATGCGCCCGATCATTCAGAACCCGCTCGTCTCTGGGCGCTGATAAGCCAGGAGTCGGTTGAAGGCGCGCAGCTCGAGCGGGTAGCCGTACAGGCGCAAGTGATAGCGCCACGCGCTCAGCGCGCGCAGCATCTGCCGCCGGAGCTTCGAATGACGGAGGTCAGTGATTGTCGGATAGTAGGCGTTGATCACCCACTGGAAGTTTCGGATCTTCCGGCGCACAGGATCGTTCAGCCATGGAACATTCGTGCTGCGTCGCTGCGAAAATTCTTGCCATTCCGGGCTGATCCACTGCTCCAGCGTCTCAGGGAACTGGAATCCTTCCGCCTTCGCTTCTTCGTATAGCTCGCCCGCCAGAGGAACAGGCGTGTACATGTACAAAATGATCTCGACCTCGGGATTAACGCGCTTCACCTTGCGGATGAACTCGATCGTCTGCCGAACGTCCTCGTCCGGATTGGGCGGGTTGCCGAGCACGAAAGACATCTCAGGCACGATGCCATATTGCTTCATTCGCGCGGCCAGTTCCAGTGTCTTCTCGGTCGACGCTTGGCCGCCCTTGTTCATGCGCTTGAGCGTGTCGTCCGATCCCGATTCAGCACCGAGGAAAACCATACGCAGCCCGGCGCCGCGCATGAGATCCCAGGTGCGATGGGAGTAGTGCATCAGCGTGTCGATGCGCGCCTCGCCCCACCAGCCAATGCCGAGACGCCGCACGCGCTCGGCGAACTCCGCAGTGCGGGCCTCGGCCGTGAAGAAGTTGTTGTCGTAGAACTCCACCGCGTCGACGCCGAACTCGTGGACCAGGCGCTGCACGGTCGCCGCGGTGCGCTCTGCCGATTGAGCCAGCCAGCGACCATTCACCATGTTGACGACGGCGCAGAAGTTGCAGAAGAATGGGCAGCCATAACTGGAGTGATGCGGCAGTGTGCGTTCTCCCATGAACGTGCGCCGCAGGTAGCGCGCAGCATCGACCCGGTGGTAGGGCCAGTCGGGCAACCGGTTAGGATGCGGAATCGGCGGCGTTGGGTTGGAGATGATCTGGCCGCTTCCCGGGCGGCGAAAAGCCAGACCCGGCAGACCGGTCGGATCGTCGCCTCGCCGCAACACGTCGACGAGCGACTTGAAGACCGCCTCGCCATGCCCGCACACGACGTAGTCCACGTACCCTGAGCGCAGGCATACGTCGAAGTGCTGTGTCGGGAAGTAACCACCCCAGACGATGGTGAGATGAGGATGCCGCGCCTTGACAACACGACACAGCGGTACCGCGTCACCCAACTGCGGACCGGGCATCACTGTGACAGCCAGGATGTCCGCACCTGTTTCGCGAACGACCCGATCGACCTCGGCGACGGTATCGCCCACCAGGTTGCCGTCGACGATCCGGTACTCGTGCTCGCCTTCGAGCAAGGCGCCGAGCGCCAGAAGAGACATGGGCAGCACCGGCTTGCGCTGCGCGCTGCTCGGCGGATTATACAGGATGATCATACGCAAGGTCCTTGCCCGATTCGATAGATCGTCATCACTTCGCTGAGCAGGTCGCGTCTAAGCATCACGTCGGCCTGAAAGCCGTTGGCTCGAAAAGCCCGCAGGAACGCCTCGTCATCGCCGAGCGAAGACAGGATGACCCAAGCGCAACCACCCGGCGCCAGGCGCCCGCGCAGACCCGCCGCGAATCGTTCGGCCACGTCCTCAGAGCGCCAGGCGAAGTCAGACACGTCCCGTGGCCTCCCTCGAAAGAAGGGTGGGTTGAACAAGATGGCGTCGAAACGCATATCGCATACGGGTTCGAACAAGTCACCCTCTCGAACTTCTACGCGATCGTCAACATGGTTGAGCAGCACATTGATCCGCGCACAGCACACCGCCTCCGGATTGACGTCGACAGCCACGACGTGAGCGGCCCATTGCGCGGCGTACACGGCCCCAATGCCCGATCCGGTTCCCATATCGAGCACCGTCGAGCCGGAACGAATCCATTCGGAGCTGAGCGACTTCGCAAACAACTCGCTGGAGCGGAACAGCGTCGGGTTGAACACGCCTGGCAGCACGAGAAACGGCCTGCCATTCACATACTCTAAAACTAGGCGGTTGTGGCGGAGCCGTTGAAACAGCCAGAAGCGCAGCCAAAGCAGGAATCGCACGAATAAGCGCGGCATCACGCGCGAGCCTCGGCATGCCTGCCCACGATGAGCGGGAAGCGCGCCGGTTCGCGCCGGACGCGCAACCGCGCCCAGCCGCGCCGCACCGCCCAGCGCCAGCCGAAGGACGGATGCGCGACCTGCCAGCATAGCCCCAGCCGCGCGGCTAGGTCGTCCAACCTCGCGTAGGTCAGGTAGTTCTCGTGCGGCAGCGCATGCGACCTGAAGCCGTAGAGGCGCATCCAGCGCGCCTCGCGTTCCTGCACCATCCGCTCGCCGCTCGCCGCTTCGCGATAAACTGGCGAATCTACGATGGCCAGGCAACCGTCGCGGCGCAAGACACGCAGCGCCTCGCAGAGGGTAGTCTCATAATCGAGCGAATAGTGCAGCGAGCCGTTGAACACGACCAGGTCTGCCTGATCGTCGTCAAAGGGCAGGCGATCGAACTCGGCCTGCACCGGGACAAAGGCTGCATCGTAATGGACGTGTGCGCCCAACCCGTCGGTCGAGTTGATCAGAAGATCGATCGCGGCGACGCCATGACCGCGCCGCGCCAACCGGTGCGACAGCCAGCCATTGCCTGCACCCAAATCGAGGGCCGTCAGCGGACGTCGCCACGTCCATTCCAGCGGCTTCACCACCCGCTCGACGAGCGCCTGAAAACTCTTGGCGCGGATACGCCACAAGTCCGCGAACCGGCCACTCACATCGTTAAAAGGCAACGCCCGATAGTAACCGGCATCGGGGGAACCCCAGCCTTCGTCGCGTCGCACCGTCTCGTACTCGCGCGCGAACTGTGCGAGAGCAGACGCCCGCTGCGGCGGCAGGAGGCGCCAGATGCCATCGACCCGGAAGTAAGCCTCGGCATCGTTCGGGCAGCGCAGGGCGTCGGGCGACTCGCGGACCAAGCGCGCCCGGCAGACGGGGCACGCAAAGGTCAGTCGATCGCGATCGATTTGCCCCACGTGGGCGTCACGCATCAGTGCGTTGGAATTCGAGAATGACATGATCGGCGAGACGATTGAATGGAAAGACGGTCGCAGTCGCCCATTCCAGCCGAGCCAATAGGTCGAGCAACCGAGGCCGGCGCGCCACGACCGGCTCAAGATACGACGGCGGCAGAAAGACGCCCAGGCCCGTCAGCTGCCGGAGCATGAAACGCGGCGCGAGCACTCGTCGAATCGACGCAACCGATGGGTACCAGACGGGGACCGTCGCTTCCCCCACTCTGGCCTCGACGCTACGCCGCAAGCGTCGAAACGCGACTCGCGGCTGACCGTGGGTCACATGCCATGCGATCTCCCAACCACACCACCGATTGATGAACACCACGACGAGCCATCCACCCGGCCGCAGCCACGCCGCCAAGGCGTTTGCCACCGGGTGCAAATCGGGAACGCAGTTGAGCACGCCGAAGTTGGACACCGCCATTCCAAATTCCCCCTCCGAGAATACGGCGGCAGGCGACGCGGCATCCAGTATTCGGGTGTCGATTCTATCAGCCACGCCGGCGCGCTCGGCCTTCCGGCGGGCAACTTCCAGCATAGCAGGTGAGATGTCTGTCGCCACGACACGAGCGCCTCGCTCTGCCAGCCAGACCGCATCTTCGCCCGTGCCGCAGCCGATCTCGAGCACGTGCATGCCCGATCGGATGTGCACGACCAGGCGCTCCCATACCCTGCTGCGCAGCACCCGCGCCAACTGCGTATCGGTGAACTGCCGATCGTAGTCGAACGCAACTTGATCGAATGCAGATGGCTGATGGCCGATGGCCGATGGCGTATCGCGTATCGCGTATCGCATATCACTTGTCGCATCACACATCACGTTTCACTCGTTACGTTTCACGCATCACGTGCTACGTCTCACGTTCCCCCGCCGTCAGCATCATCCCGGCGCGGCCCAGTGCAACGTTCGCCGCTGCCTTCGCCAGGCGGGTCATGCTCGCGCCATTCTTGCGCTCGCGATGCAGCGCCACCGAGTTGACCATCCACCGTGTGGCAAACGAATAGAAGCGCATCGAGTGGCGGCCCTTCACGGTTAACTGCCGGTCGGTGCGCCGATCCCAATCGGCACGAGCCAACACACGGTCTTCCACTTTCTCGTAGTAGGCCGTGCCCTTGATCGGATAGGCCACCGTCGTGAGGAACACATCGGGCGTGGACTTCTTGAGGTGATCGACCGTGACCTCCAGGTCCTCGATCTCTTCGCCCTCGTAGCCGAGCATGATGAACATGCCGGTCTGGATGCCGCGCCGCTTCAGGGCATGGATCATCGCCTGCACCTGCTCGACCTTCACCTCACGCCGCATTTCATCGAGGACTTTCTGCGATCCGGACTCGGAACCTATCCACAGGCGATAGCAGCCCATCTCGGCCAGCGTGTCGATCACCTGCTCGTTCAAGCGATCGGCGCGCGAGATGCACTCGAATGGCGTCCGAATACCGCGCCGCTTCAGCTCGGCAGCGTACTCGAAGAACCAGCCATGCTTGATCGTGAAGACGTCGTCGGCGTACCACAACTGATCGGGCTTGTAGCGGGACAGGAGATCTTCTACCTCGTCGGCGACGCGTCCTGGCGAGCGCCGGCGGTGCGTGTGTCCGTACACCGCATGGCTGCACCACTCGCAGTGATACGGACAGCCTCGCGCGCAGATGAGCGACACGCTGCCCATGCCGTGATGCGCGCGCCACGTCTCGACATACCGCTCGATATCGATCGCTTCGCGGTCGGGGTCAGGGAGAGAGTCGAGATCGGCGATGTAAGTGCGCGGCAGGGCGCGCACGATCACGCCGTCGTCGCGCCGGTAGGCGATGCCGGGAATCCCGTCGAGTCTGTGCGGACCATCTCGCGAAGCGGCCAGTCGAGGCAGCAGCTCCTCGAGCGCCGCCTCGCCCTCGCCGGCGACGATCACATCGGCGCCGCGATCGAGATATTCTTCGACGTAGCACGCCGGCTCCGGTCCGCCGAGGATGACCGTCGCGCCGAGGCGCTTGCAGACGGCGATCAGCTTCAGCACGTTGAACTTCGTCATCAGGTTGGTATATAGCCCAACGACTGGCGGCCGTTCTCGCTCGATGGTTGCCTCGAAGTCGGCCATGCTCCCGAACGTCGTATCGAGGACGCCGACATGGTAACCCACCCGCTTGAGATACGCCGAGATGTAGAGTATGCCCAGCGGCGGATAGGGCTTCATCACCTTGAGTTCGTGTGGGTCTTCATACAGAAAATAGCCATGTGTGAGCAGCACATCCATGTCCCACCTCGAATTGACAGAATTACAAAAGTACATTATTATAAGACATGCAAATCTCGATTTGTGAGGTTGAGGATGGCATACCCCACTAAACTTGTCCGGCCTCTCAGAAGCGGCCAGATTACGATACCGGCCGAATTCCGCCAACAACTGGATATCAACGAGAACACCTTGCTTCAAGTCCGGCTGGTCGGCCGAGAACTTCGTATCCGACCTGTGAAAGTGATTGAAACGGAAACCGGCTCGGCTTGGGCGCGCGAGCTATACAACCTCTTCGCACCGGTGCGTGAGGAAGCGGCCAAGTATAGCGAAAAGGAAATTAACGCCGACATCGACAAGGC
>DASSFZ010000533.1:0-11998 GCA_035693785.1 Anaerolineae bacterium
GGTGCTGCCTGTACCGAAGAAATTTGCTCGTCTCCATATGTGAGGGTCGTCTAACGGTCGTGTCCACGATGTGCTGAATACATCTAATGGTCGGAAGTTGCGCTCATGGTGTCCACGATGTGCTGAATACGGATAGCTAGGGGCTGTGCTCACAGCGCTTGCTACTCTTCTTAATATCTTGCTAGTGTCAGATCAAACCGGTGAGCCACCCGACGAAGCCGGACCGGAAATTGTTGGTGCGCGTTACGAGAAGCCTGATTCTCCTCCAGCGATCACTATGGATCAAGCCATCCAGATCGCAAAGGATAGACTGGGACCGGCCCTGGCTGCACAGGCGACTCAAATTGAAGCGAATCATGTATTGTTCAGCGACGACCAGTACTACAGCACGGATGAGCAGGGACAGCGACGCTTCTTCTTTCAGAAGGTCCCTGCCTGGGTCGTGACCTTCCGCGGCGTAGCCTTTCTCGCCACAGGGGGTCGCGGCACCGGCGAGGTCGCTTACAACACAGAAGTTCACATTGCGATTAATGCGGAAACCGGAGAGTATATGGAGCTGTTCACCTATCGTTAGAGCAATTTCCGATTGCGTTTACGCCGCTCTGGAATCGAGGCCGGAAACCGCCTAAAGGCTCGACTCCGGCGTAAATCAAAGAGGTCCGTAAAAGAGTAAGAGAATATGCGTCTAGCCATGCTGCTAATAGTTTTATCGGTCGGTCTAAGTTTGACGAGTTGTACATCGTCAACCGATACAGACTCAGTTGTGCCCTCAAATGCGCCGCCCATTGTGCTAGGGCCTAAACCGGCAAGTTGGGACATCGGCGACTCGCCTGCATTCTCCAAAGAAGAGCTCTCGCTTGCTGTCCACATCGTAGTACTTAATGAAAAGCAAACTATTGTCGTCTATTCCACACCTCTCATTCCTGACTCGTCAGACGGTAGCCTGGCTTTTCAGTTGGCCGACGACACGGGACAGGTCTATACCTTGATCAAAGATACAGCGCTGGCAGAGTTTGATCAGCTTCGGATTGGCGCCGCGATGTTTGGGGCGCGCTCACCCGGAGCGCGCAAGCTCATTTTGCAAGTTCGCAGTCCAGGTGGCGATGCCCTGGCAGATTTGGATATCGCGAAAGTCGTCGGAGCGATGCAAGAAGACAATGAGTACTTGGCGACGGCAACTTTTGCAGTTTTTCGAGATGGTTATTTGAATCAGGGTGGCTATCGCATCTCGTTCAATGCGTGGTCACTGTACAAAGGCGATCGCGTGGCGGATGCGCTATCTGAGCAAGGCACAACGACCGAAGATCTGCTACGACAGAAGCCCGAAGAGGTAACACCTTCTGAAGAGCAACCTACCCCTACGCCAGTTCCAGAAAGTCAAACCGCGTTGGATTTGGCGGGCGGGAAACCGATTACCTTAGAGAGCACTTTACGGATTGAGGATACCCGGTCGGGCCAGGTGTCCTATCTTTACATTGTGTTTCTAGCAGATTCAGAACTAAAGGCCGAGCTGCTACAGTAAGGTCCCTTCTGGAATCGTTCAATAAATACCCTTCACCTCGCCGCCCGCCTTTGCCGGAACGCCTCATACAGTCCCAGCCTAATCCGCGCCCGGCCGCTGATTCTGGTCTTGTGCATCTGGCCGCGACGGGCTGCCGAAAATGCTGAGGTTTAGCCACGGGGTTTGGACGCGGATTAGCCCGTAAAGCTCACAACTTGGGGTCACGACCCCCGGGGGTGCACTCCCAGACGTGAAACATCCACGATATATCCAGTCCCGGCGAGGATGGGGGTACATCCTGCGGGATCCCCTGGAGCCGCCGCCTGACCCATCAGGAGCTTCCTCAACGACGCGCGAAAACTGATACCTAACTGATACCTAAGCGTCAAGTACAGAGCCGTGGATAGGCATATACTTGTCTGCGTAAGTTTGGCTCACGTACGGCTGAGCATGGCTATGAGTGTGTCTTCAATTCTTGAGTTGGGTATCTTCTTCGGTCGTCTTCTCGTCGGCGTCGTGCTTGTCCTGGCTGGGGCGCTCAAGCTCAAGGCCGGGTCGCGCTGGTTCCTCAAGACGCTGCTGGCATATGACCTAGTTTACTAAAGTCAAGGTCTACCGGACAATAGAGGACAAGTGCAGCATCCCTTTCGATATAAGGAGGTTCGCTATGAACAAGAAAGTGATCTTATCTTTAATCCTTTCGCTGGCGTTGGTACCAATAAACTCGGTGCGAGGACAAGAAGGCAAGCCTCCTTCCCGCGCTGTTGTCCTTGTAGAAGGCAAGGAGATTCCAGCGATAGAAGGGGATGTTATAGTTAGAGGTAATCGGACAATTGAAGGCCGATGTCAGTTCCCAGCTTATACCGTGGAAATTGAAGGCAACTCTTCGCGCTATGACCGTGTGGTTTTAACGGCCACTGAAGATTGTCGTCTAGTCGTTAGTGAGGTAACCTCTCAACTCTCAAACGAAAGCGTGCCTGCTTCACCTCCAGATGGCGGCGAAACACAGGCGCCGACATCCGGAAATGATCTCACGGGTTCGCTCGAGATGAATGCGATGGCTGCAAACCGACGCTTCGGGTGGGCCCGTATGACGTTTTACGAACAGTTTGGTATCGCGGTGACGTTGTCCCACGCGGAAATGTCATACTGGGATGATGGTTCATCTGTGTGGGGAGGTCAGCAGGAGAACTCGTATTGCTGGTGGAGATCAAGCACAGGGTGGTTTCTCATAGAATGTACTTCAGATTCAAGTTTCGGCGGCCCAAGTGCTGTCTGGCACTGGGTTAGAGGCACGTATAATCACAGTGTGTTCAGCATTTGGCACCGAACGACTGCGACCTTTAACGCGAGGCCGGGCGGAAATTGGACCAAGGCTTGTTCATTTGAGGGAACCATGCCGCCCTTTTGGTACACAAGGTGTGAAGCTGACTCGTGGATTCTATAGACAAATCCTCTGGTTGATGAATTCGTAGGCAATGTGTATTATTTCCAAACCTACTAGTATAACATTGACCGCGGGTTTTGCCGGTCTGATGTGGGGATTGTTGCGCATTGAGTTGGTTCTGCTGCTGCCTTATTTCTATCTGTTCGTGTTCTTATGTGATGGTGCGGTCTATATCTTGTTGGGACACACGATTGGGCGATGTATGGCCCTCTCTCAACCGAGAAAGCGCTGGGTATTATGGCTACCTTTGCTGATCGCTTACGTGAGCGATCGCTTTCTGTCTGCTAGAATCCTTTTAGGAACATCCTTTGCCGGACGTGTTACATCGTTGTGGGAACTACTGATCGAGGTCCTGATTGTTGGGCTAGCCATTTTATCCTTGTGGAGAGGCTGGAGGTTAACCCAATCCACAATGTCTTCGTAGACACCATCCGTTAGACCGGTTTCAAACGGCGCTGTATCTGGTCGATCTCCATACTGGTAACAGGCGCTACCTCGGATTCGACCCCGGCTTGGTTAGCCTGCAATGGTCGCCTGACGGTCGATACTTGCTGGCGCGTGGCGGGCTGGCCGGGGTCTATCTCATACGACCCGACTCCGAAAATCCTATCGCGCAACTCGACTTCTTCGGCGTGCCTGAGGTGTCGCAGGCGTGGGCACCCGATGGTCAGCGCTTCGCCGTGCTCATTAGCCTCGGAGAGACGTCTAGAATCGGCATCTACGATGTAGATGCGGCGCAATTGAGTGAGTTGCCCGTCGAAGTGCAGCGCCCCTTCGACCTGGCGTGGAGTACCCGTTAGACTTCATTGCGCAACCGTCTGGGTCGCCGCTCGCCGCTGCCGGAACACCTCGTACAACACAATCGACCCGGCGATCGACGCGTTGAGCGATTCGATGTGCCCGCGCATCGGGATGCGCAGCAGATAGTCGCACGTCTGGCGCACCAGGCGGCGCATGCCTTCGGCTTCGTTGCCGACGACGAGCGCCAGTGGCCCGCGCAAGTCGGCCGACCAGAAGTCGATTGCCCGCTCGTCCTTGTGCTCCAGCCCGGCGATCCATACTCCAAGCTCCTTGAGTTCCTCCATCGAACGGACCAGATTGACCACGCGCGCAATGCGCAGGTGCTCGCTCGCGCCGGACGAGGCGTTGACGACGGCGAGCGTCACTTCGACGCCGCGCCGCTGCGGCAGGATCGCGCCGTGAACGCCCATCGCTTCGGCCGTGCGGAGGAGCGTGCCAAGGTTCTGCGGATTTTGGATGACGTCGAGGACGAGGATGAGCGGTGGCTCATTTCGCCCGGCGGCGAGATCGAGGATGTCTTCGACGTTAACGTAGGGATACGGTCCGGCTTCGGCGGCGATGCCCTGGTGCGCGTCGGTGACGTGATCGAGCCGCGAACGAGGAACGCGCTGTATCGGGATGTTGCGCTGCGCGGCGAGGGCAAGCGCTTCGGCCAGCACGCCCCTCTCCTGCGCCCCTTCGGCGACGAGGAGCTTGTACACCTCGCGCCGATGGGCGCGCAGCACTTCGTGCACGGCGTTGCGGCCGTAGATCAATTCACGCATAAAACAAGGGATGAGGGATAAAGGATGAAGGATGAAGTTGTCCTCATCCTTCCGCATTCATCCTTTGGTCAGCCGCCACGTCGTGCCGTCGCGCCCGTCTTCGAGCGCGATACCGGCTTCGGCGAGCTGGCTGCGGATCGCGTCGGCGCGGGCGAAGTCCTTGTTTTTGCGCGCTTCGGCGCGCACGTCGATCAGTATTCGCACCAGGCCGTCGAGCACGTCCATGTTCGCCTCGGACTTGAACGCTTCGGGCACGACGCCGAGGACACTGCCGCCCAGATCGCGGTAAGTCTTGTCGATCGCTTCGAGCGTCGCGCGACCGATCGGATCGCCGCTGTTGAGCAGCGTATTGACGTCGGTGGTCAGCTTGCTCATCACGCCGAGCGCGGCCGGCGCGTTGAAGTCCTCGTCCATCGCTTCCACAAAGGCAAGGCGATACTCGTCGAGCACTCGCACGAACTCGCCGGCGCCGGCGGAATCCTGGGCCGTGCGCAGGCGGTCGCGCACCTGACGGGCGGGGCCTAACAGTCGCTCGACGCCTCGCGTGGCGGCTTCCACTGCCTCGTCGCTGAAGTCGATCGGGTTGGAATAGTGGCTGCTCAGGACGAAGAAGCGGATCGCCTGTGGGCTGTAACGCTTGAGGGCGTCCTTGATCGTCAGCACGTTGCCCAGAGACTTGCTCATCTTCACGCCGTCGAGCGTGAGTGAGCCGGTCAGCATCCAGTAGCGGGCGAACGGCTGGTCCGCCGCCGCTTCCCACTGCGCGATCTCGCACTCGTTGTGCGGGAAAATGTTGTCGATGCCGCCGCCGTGGATGTCGAACGGGCCGCCGAGGTACTTGGTCGACATAGCCGAGCATTCGATGTGCCAGCCGGGATAACCCCAGCCCCACGGGCTGGGCCAGTGCAGGATGTGCTCCGGCTCGGCCTTCTTCCACAATGCGAAGTCGGCGGGGTGGCGCTTTTCTTCGCGCGCGGCGACGCGCGCATGTTCCTCTTCTTCCTCGATGCGCCGTCCGGAGAGCTTGCCATACTCGGGGAACGACGGGACGGAGAAATATACTGAGCCGTCCACTTCGTACGCATGGCCTTTCTCGATCAACTTCCGGATCATCTCGATCTGCTCGGTGATATGCGCGCTGGCGCGCGGCGAGATGTCGGGCCGCACGATGCCCAGCGCGTCCATGTCCTCGAAGTACGATCGGGTGTACGTCTCCACCAGCTCCATCGGCTCGACGCGATCGCGGCGCGCGCCCTTGAGGATGCGATCCTCGCCGGTGTCGAGGATGTGGCCGACGTCGGTGATGTTCTGCACGTAGCGCACGCGATAGCCCCGGAAGCGCAGGTAGCGCACGATCACGTCGAACGAGACGTAGGTCTTGGCGTGGCCGATGTGGGCGTGATCGTAGACCGTCGGCCCGCACACGTACATCGTCACCAGGTTAGGATTGAGCGGGACGAATTCCTCTTTCTTGCGCGTGAGGACGTTGTAGATCTGGATGGGCATTGGCTCGGTTCCTTGGCAGTTTGAAGTTGGAGGTTGGGGCTTGGAAGTTTGAAGTTGGAGGTTAGAAGTTAGAGGGCGTCATCCAATCTCCAATCTCCAATCTCGAACCTCCAATCTCCAACCTCTAACCTCCAGTCTCCAACCTCTAGTTGGCATCCGGCCGTGCGAAGATCATCCGGCCGGCGGCCGTCTGCAGGACTTTGGTGACGACGACCGGGATCGTTGCATTCATATGGCGGCGACCATCCTCGACGACGACCATCGTGCCGTCGTCGAGATAGCCGACGCCCTGGCCGATCTCCTTGCCTTCCTGAATGACATGCACCTGCATGCCCTCGCCGGGCAGGAAGACCGTCTTCACTGCGTTAGCCAGCTCGTTGATGTTCAGCACGCGCACGCCCTGCAGCTCGGCTACGCGGTTCAGGTTGAAGTCGTTGGTCAGGATGGGACACTTCAGGCGCTTGGCCAGGAGGATCAGCTTATCGTCGACCTCGCGCACGTCCTCCACGTCCATATCCGTGATGCGGATCGGCGCGCGGGAGTCCTTCTGCAGCTTGTTGAGGATGTCCAATCCTCGCCGGCCCCGATTGCGTCTCAGCGAGTCCGACGAGTCGGCGATGTGCTGCAGCTCGTTCAGGACGAAGCGCGGCACGAGGATCGTATCGGACAGGAACCCCGTCTGGCTGATGTCGGCGATGCGGCCGTCGATGATCACCGACGTGTCGAGCAGCATGTGCCGCTCGGCGTGAGCCGGGCTGGCATCTTTCGACTCGCGCAGCGACAGGCGACCGCCGAGCAGGACGGCGATGTCGTGCTGGCGGGCGATCATCGTGTACATGCCCAGCCAGCCGAAGCCGACGGCGACGACGATCGGCAATACTTCGCGGAAGGGCGAGGGCAGAAACGACAGGGGAAACGCCAGGAGCACGGCGATGAGCAGGCCGACGATCAGCCCGATCACGGCGGCCACGATCTGGGAAGCAGGCACCTGCCGGATGCGCTTTCGCAGCACGTTGAGCGGCCGCGTGGTGATCCATGGCGTGAGGATGGCGCCGGCCAGCGCGCCGACCAGGGTAAACACCAACACGTACGGCACGCGCAGCTCCGGCGCCACGCTGGCCAGGTCGACGATGACGACGCCGGCTTGCAGCCCGACGATGCTGAAAACGATCATGCCCATGATGCGGGCGACAAATTCGGTTGTCATTCCGGCCCCCTCGCAGCCACTGCGCGCCGCTAAAACAAAAACGGCGAGCACACCTCACGGCGCACTCACCTGCAATGGGGCAGCCAGCGCTCGCACGGGGCGGTCAAGCCCGATTATGGCGATGTCGTACCACCACGAAGCCGGCTAGGCGACGGATTAGGAATGATGGCGCACTTGAATCTGACCGCTCGGTGTGAGAGCAACGGACAATTGCTGGATGAGTGCAATGCGAATAAGCGCATACAAAGTTTATCACGCGCAATGTGAAATGTCAAACATTTTCGAACGCAAGGGTCATTTTACACGTGTGCGCGAACAC
The DNA here is from genome assembly GCA_035693785.1 of Anaerolineae bacterium. GTDB lineage: Bacteria > Chloroflexota > Anaerolineae > Fen-1058 > Fen-1058 > DASSFZ01. Next base: position 7,546 of record DASSFZ010000533.1, read on the forward strand.
CCGTTTGCGGACGGCGATGGATATGCTATACTCAGTCTTGCGCACCGGGCGCACGCGGTCTGAAATCGGCGCGGACCGGCCATGATCGTCAACTTCATTCTCGATTTCCTGCTGTTGCTGGGAGGTGTAGGTGGGCTACTCATCGGGCTGCGGCGCGGCTTCGTTCGCATGCTTCTGAGCACGGCCACCTTGCTGCTGGCGATGGCCTTTGCGGCGCTGATGGCGCCGCCCCTGGTCGGCATCTTCGTGGCTCGCTCGGGAAGCCAGGCCGAGACGCCGATCGGCGTCGTGTTCGCCGCTCTCCTGGCGGGCCTTTACGCGCTGCTCGAAGTGCTGCTGCGCCGCACGTTTCCCAATACGCGCATCGCCATGCTAGGCGTCGCGGACAACGCGCTGGGTTTCGTATTCGCCGTTCCCTGGACGCTGCTGGCGTTGTCGCTCATCGTCATGCTGGCCGGCTTCGTCAGCTACGCCGTGTACGGGGCGACGGGCGCCGGCTTCATCGGAGACTGGTATTCGACTTCGAATCTCGTCGCATTCTTGCAGGATTTCTTTGAAATCCCTTTGAACCTGATGCGGTTTCTATTCCCGTCGGGGCTTCCACAGCCGCTCGCCTTCTTCGCCGCCAACTGATCCGCGCCGTGCAAACAACGCATAGGCTCATGCGGCGTAACTGCTCACCCTTGCGAAGGTTTAGAGTGAGTTTGCCGTCAGAAGCGCTGGTGCCCGTCTGGCACGCACGCCGGCCGGCGCATTTGAAACCTTCGCAAGGGTCTGCCTGAGTACTTGCATCGTGAGACCGTGAACGCGAAACACTGGACTACGCTCGAGCTGCCCAAGGTGCTGGCACGCCTGGCGAAATACACATCCTTCTCGGCAGGCCACGAACGGGCGCTCGCGCTGGCGCCCTCGCCCGACCCGGACACCGTCGCGCGCTGGCAGCGCGAGACGAGCGAGGCGCGTCGGCTCCTGACGAGCAAGGCCGACCTTAACCTGGGCGGCGTTCACGATGTGCGCCCTCTGGCCGAAGCGGCGTCCCGGAACGGCACGCTGCTCCCGCAAGAGCTGCTGGACGTGCGCAGCACACTGATCGCCGCGCGCGAGCTGCGCCGCACGCTGACCCGCCTGGACAACCCATTTCCCAGCCTGGCTGCGGTTGCCGGGCGCATCGCCGATCTGCCCGGCCTGATCAACGAGATCGGGCGCTGCATCGACGCCGAGCGCGCCGAAGTGTATGACCACGCCAGCCCGGCGCTTGCCGCCGTCCGGCGCGACTTGCGTGGGGCGTTCGGTAACCTTCAGGAAAAGCTCCAGCGCATCCTGACCAATCCGCGCAACGGGCCGTACTTGCAGGAGGCGCTCCTCACCCAGCGCGGTGGCCGATACGTCATCCCGATCAAGGCCGAGTTCAAGGGGCGCATACCGGGCATCGTGCACGACCAGTCGGCATCGGGCGCGACACTGTTTATCGAGCCGCTATCCACCGTTGAGCTGAACAACAAGTGGCGCGAGCTTCAGTTGAAGGAAGAGCGCGAGGTCCAAAAGGTGCTGCACGACCTGTCGCAGATCGTCGGGGCGGAAGCGGCGCCCATCGCGCGCACGGTCGAGGCGCTGGCCGAGATCGACGTGATCTTTGCGCGCGCCAGGTACGCCGACGCGACACGCAGCGTGGAACCGGCGCTGCGCGCCCCCCCTGTCATCCCCCCCGCCGAGCGGGGGGGACAGAGGGGGGGCGCGCCAAGTGGCGGCCCGGTCGCTCTGAAGCAGGCGCGGCATCCCCTGCTCGACCCGTCGACCGTCGTTCCGCTTGATATTGTCCTCGACGAGGACACGCGCATCGTCGTCATCACCGGCCCGAACACCGGCGGCAAGACGGTGGCGCTGAAGACCGTCGGCTTGATCGCGTCGATGGCCCAGTGTGGCATGCACATTCCGGCTGCCGAGGGATCGGCGCTCGCGATCTTCGACCAGATCTTCGCCGACATCGGCGACGAGCAATCGATCGAGCAAAGCCTGTCCACGTTCTCATCGCACCTGACGAACATCACGTCTTTCCTTGACGAGGTCGACGATCGCTCGCTGGTGCTGCTGGACGAGCTGGGGGCAGGCACCGATCCGGCCGAAGGCTCGGCGCTGGCCCGCGCGATGCTCGACCACCTGCGCGCCCGCCAGGCGGTCACGCTCGTCGCCACGCACTATCCCGAGCTGAAAGTGTGGGCCGCTGCGCGCCACACACCCGGCGCGGTCAACGCCTCGGTCGAGTTCGACGCGGAGACGCTGCGCCCGACTTACAAGCTCACCATCGGCCTGCCCGGACGCAGCAACGCGTTCGCGATTGCGACGCGGCTGGGACTGCCCGACGAGATCGTCTCGCGCGCGCGGTCGATGGTGGCCGAGGGCGATCTCAGAGCCGAAGACCTGCTGGCCGACATCCATCGCCAGCGCGAACTGGCCGAGTCGGCGCGGCGCGCAGCCGAAGCGGCGCGCGCAGAGGCCGAGAGGCAGGCCCGCGAGCTGCGCGATCGGCTCGCCAAGATCGAGGACGAGCGCGCGGCGATCCTCGACCGGGCGCGCGACGACGCGGCGCAGCAACTGGCTGCGCTGTCGGAAGAGGTGGATGCGCTGCGCAAGCGGCTGAGCGCCGCGCAGCAGGCAGAGCTTGAGGCCGTGCGTGCGCGCGCGGCGGAGCTTGAAGCGAAGATCGAGCCGGAGCGCCCGGCCGACACGCAACACGCAACACGCAACACATCTCATGCCATCCGGGTGGGCGATACCGTGTGGGTGCGTCCCGTGAATGCGACGGGCGAGGTGCTCTCCATCGCCGGTCGGGAAGCCGAGATCGGCGTCGGCGCGGCGCGCATGCGTGCGAAGCTCGGCGATCTCGAGTGGCGCTCCTCGCCGGCGCCCGGCGTGGGGCGCGCGGGCCAGACGACGGTCCATCTATCGACCCGGCCGAAGCTCGACCTCGATCTGCGCGGGCTGCGCGCCGACGAGGCGATCCGCGAGCTGGAGAAACACGTCGAAGCGGCGTACCTGGCCGGCATGCCGTTTACGCGCATCATCCACGGCAAGGGCACGGGCAGCCTGCGTAAGGCGGTGCGCGAGGCGCTGCGGGACAACCCGGTGGTCAGCGCGATTGAATCGGGCCAGGAAGGCGAGGGCGGCGACGGCGTGACGGTCGTGCGACTCGTGGAGGGGTGATGGATCGATGATTACCGACGTCAAGCCGTTTCTCCAACTGGCCGTGACGCTCCCGATCATCATCCTGGCCGCCAAGGCGGGCGGCTGGGTGAGCGTCCGGCTGCGGCAGCCGGCGGTGTTGGGCGAGCTGCTCGTCGGGCTTATTCTCGGCCCATCGTTGATCGACCTGCTGCACTTGCCGTTCGTCTTCGATCCGGATCTGCTCGAACAAGAGATCGTCGACCTGGCCGAGATCGGCGTCGTGCTCCTGATGTTCGTCGCCGGGATGGAAGTGGACCTGGGTGAGATGGCGCGCAGCGGGCGCGTGTCGGTGTTCAGCGGCGTGCTAGGGGTGATCGCGCCGCTGGTGCTGGGCGCCCTGGTGACGCTGCCGTTCGGCTACCAGGGCCAGGAGGCGTTCTACGTTGGCGTCATCCTCACGGCGACGAGCGTCAGCATTTCGGCACAGACGCTGCTGGAGCTTGGCGTGCTGCGCACGCGCGAGGGCATCGCGCTGCTCGGCGCGGCGGTGGTGGACGACGTGCTGGTGATCCTGCTGCTGTCGGTCTTCCTGGCGCTGATAGACGGCTCGGCGGGAGCGGGCGCGATCATCGTCGTGTTCGTCCGGATGATCGTCTACCTGGTGGCGGCCGGCGCGATCGGCTGGCTCGCGCTGCCGCGCCTGGCGCGCTGGGTCGATCGGCAGCCGATCAGCGAAGGATTGGCGGCGCTGGTGGCGGCCATCGCCCTGCTGTTCGCCTGGAGCGCGGAGGTCATCGGCGGCTTGGCCGCGATCACCGGCGCTTTTATCGCAGGCGTCGGGCTGGCGTGCAGCCCGCTGCGCGGTCGGATCGAGGAGAAGATGCGTGCCGTGACGTACGGATTCTTCGTGCCGATCTTCTTCGTGAGCGTCGGCCTGGAGGCGAACGTCCGCGAGATTACCGGCCCGGTCGTGCCCTTCCTGTTCGTGCTGGTGGGCGTCGCCATCCTGTCCAAAATGCTGGGCAGCGGTCTGGGCGCGCGCCTGGGCGGCTTTACCAATCGCGAAGCGCTGCGCGTGGGGGTGGGCATGGTGTCGCGCGGCGAAGTAGGCCTGATCGTCGCGTCTATCGGCGTGCTGCAGGACATCATTCAACAGGAGCTTTTCTCGGTCATCGTCATTCTCGTGTTGCTCACCACGCTGGTCACCCCGATCCTGCTGCGGGCGGTCTTTCCGCGAACGCAGGCCAGGCGCCCTGCGCCACCAGGCCGGGTGGCCGTGGAGGAAAATTGA